>JBDZVI010000010.1:0-34049 GCA_040255585.1 Deinococcaceae bacterium | reverse complement strand
TGCGCGGCAACGACATACCGATGAACCCGGTCGCGTTGGCCTACTGCGTCGTCGGACCAGCCAACGTACAGCTCTTCGCGCACGAGGAGCAGGTCTCGCCCGGGCTGCGGGCTGCCCTGCCCGCCGAGGTCGTCATCCGCGCGTACGCGGACGTTGCCGCCGGACTCAAGGAGCTACCCGTCAACACGAGCCTCCTCCTCGACCCGGCCAAGACGAGCGTTCTCCTATACGAGGCCGCGAGCCACCTCCAGCGAGTCGAGGGCCCCAGCCCGCTTGACGCGATGAAGGCGAGGAAGAACGAGACGGAGCTGCGCTGCGCCCTCCTCGCCCACATGTACGACGGCGTCGCGGTCACGCGGCTACTCCACTGGCTGAGCACTACCGATCTGAACGCCGAGACCGAGCTTTCCGTCTCCGAGAAGCTCCAGTACTTCCGCGAGGGCCTTCCCGACTACCGTGGCGCGAGCTTCGACACCATCGTGGGTTTCGGACCAAACTCGTCCGTCGGTCACTACAAGCTGAACCGCGAGAACCCGCAGCCGCTAGCCCCCGAGTCGCTCCTCCTGATCGACTGCGGCGCCCAGTTCCTCACGGGTACCACCGACACGACCCGCACCGTCGCACTCGGCACGCCCACCGCGGAGCACAAGCGCACCTACACTACTGTGCTCAAGAGCCTCATCGCGCTCAGCGCCGCACGCTTCCCGAAAGGCACGACCGGCCAGAAGCTGGACGCCATCGGGCGCTCGCACATCTGGGCGAACGACTGGGAGTGCCGCCACGGCATCGGCCACGGCGTCGGCAGCTACCTGCACGTTCATGAGGGGCCGCAGCGGATCAACAAGACGAACGACGTCGTCTTCGAGGTCGGGCACGTGAACTCCAACGAGCCGGGCGTCTACTTCGAGGGCGTGTTCGGCGTGCGCCTCGAGAACGTGATCGCCGTGGCGCCGGGCGGCACGAGCGTCTTCGGCGAGTTCCTGCGCTTCGACACGCTCACGCCGATCCCGTTCGACCGGGACTTGATCGACGTCGACCTCCTCACGAGCCAGGAAGTGGACTGGCTCGACGCGTACCACCGCCGGGTAGACGCGACTCTCAGCCCTCACCTGCCCGAGGACGTGCGGGGCTGGTTGGCGGAGCGGGCAGCGCCGTTGCGCTAGGCGCCTACGGTCAGCCACCTACCGCACTAGCCGCCTACTATTGCTCCTAGCCGCCTACTGTTGCTGCTTGCTGACCTGCACCGTGCCGCGCGTGAGATCGCCACACTCGGCGGCCGAGCCGACGGGCACGTAACTGCCGCTAATCGTCTCTTGTGCACGCGACAGCGTCAGCTTGTACGAGCACTGGCCGGCCACGGCCGGGCTGAGGGTGACCTCGAGCAGGTCGCTGTCCTTGCCTACGAACAGCTGGCCGCTCAGGGCGCCGCCGTCCTGCCGAGCCGCGTCGCTCCCCATGACGCTGTGCCATGTGCCTGTGACGACGAAGTCGACCTGCTGCAGCGTGGTCATGAAAGCTCCGGCGCCGCTCGTCTCGTCGTTCAGGCTGCCGCGCCAGGTGCCCGTGTAGTCGAACGAGCCGGTCGGGGACCTCTTGCCGAGCCCACAACTCGTGAGGAGCAGCAAGATCGCCAGCAGGGCAGCGGCTCTGGTCAAGCGGCTTCTGTTGATGAGGCGTTCCATGGCTCGAACCTCCATGCGACGAGGTTAGCACCGGCAGGCGCGTGGTTCATGACCGGGCCTCGGGTAAGCCAGGCAGTACGGGCGGCCCGTCGCCACCACGCACCATAGCTGCCATCATGCCGTCTTTTGCCATGCTCTCGTAAGATTGCCATGGCACGTGTATCATGGCGACATGGACGCTACAAGGGTCAGGGTCGGATCGAACGGCCGCTTCGTCATCCCCCTGGAGTACCGCAGGTCCCTCGGGATCGAGAGCGGCGGAGAGCTTCTACTGCGGCTCGTCGATGGCGAGTTGCGCATAGCCACGACCGAGGCGGCCGTGCGCCAAGCCCAGGACCTGTTCCGCACGTACGTTCCAGAAGGCACGCCAGTGGTGGAGGACTTCCTTCGTGAACGCCGAGAGGCGGCACGGGAAGAGTCGTGAGCGTACTGGATGCGTCCGCCGTCCTCGCGCTCCTCAACGGCGAGCCCGGAGCGCGCGCTGTATCAGCGCATATCGCGAATGGCGCGATGATCAGCGCAGTGAACTACGCCGAGGTCGCTACGAAGCTGGCCGACCTCGCTCTTCCCCACCCGGCCGCGCGAGGGATCCTTGAGGCGCTTGGTCTACTCGTGCAGCCCTTCGATGAGGGACAGGCCCTGACGACTGGCGTCATGCGCAGCGGGACTCGTGATGCCGGCCTTTCGTTAGGGGACCGTGCCTGCCTGGCTCTTGCCCATCACGTCGGCATGACGGCCGTGACCGCCGACCGAGCCTGGCAAGGCCTCACGGATGTCGTCGTCGAAGTGATCCGCTAGGCGCTGGAGGGGCGACATTTCCCGTCGTTCGGGTCTGCGGAAGCGATCTGGCGGGGCGTCCTGGGCTAGGCAGGTGCAACGACTTGGCGCTTCAGCCCTATTCGGACCGGTCGTAAACGAACGACAGCCCTTCGCCTCGGTCGCCAGATGCGCAATGCCTCACAAGGCGACTCCGGTTCCTGCGACCAGCCGGTCAGCGCCGTCAGGGAACCAACTCGAGTTCAGGGAATGCCGCTCGGTACTTGCCCTGGTCGAAGGTGAGCAGGCGGCACTTCAACCAACACGCGTGCGCTCCTACCAGGAAGTCCGCCAGTAAGCGCTTGGGCATACCGTCATGGCGTACGCGTCTGCGCGCTGCATAGGCGCCGAAAGCAGCCACCGCATCACGCCAGACCCCTTCACCCACCGTCCACACGACCTCTACCCTCAAGGAGGAGAGGAAGACCCCGACTTCAGCCTCCGTTCCCCTCGGAGCGGCTCGCAATTCCGCGTAGACGATCGGAGAGATCACCAACTCGCCCGACCGTGCCGCGGCTGTGAGAACGTCTCGCGCGGCAGCACTCTCCTCCGGGCCGCCGATGAGGAGGGCGGAAAGTACGTTCGTGTCTACCGCGGTTACCATCCACGCAACTCGCGCTCGTCCTGCACGATCTCTTCAATGGTCTTGCCCTGGCCTTCTCGCCAAGCGCCCGCCCAGGCGGAGAATGGATCCTCGGAGGCAACCAGCTCGACGGTCGCGCTATCGCCGTCGACAACGAAGCGCACAACGTCGCCTTGCTTGAGTTTCAAGGCTTTGCGTACCGCGAGTGGGATGGTCACCTGTCCTTTACTACTCAGCGTAGCTGTCCTTACTAATGCCATCCTTACCTCCATCAGTAAGGACAGCATATGGTAGCCGTCTACAGGGTGCAACAACGATGGATTCCTACCTAGACGGCGTTCCAGCCCGCAGACGAGCATTAGCCGGTGTGGGCGCTGGACCCTTCGACGTCACGAAAAACGTTCCACCGCCAACACTTGGATAGGCAGCGAAGGCTCCTCACCCGCCACGGTCTCCCCGACGAGCTTCCCCGTTACGGGCGCCAGGCTCAAGCCCATCATCCCGTGGCCCGACGCCACGATCAGGTTGGGCACGCGCCGCGAGCGGCCCAGGTACGGCAACCCATCAGGTGACAGGGGACGGAAGCCGTGCCAGCGCGGCGGTTCGGCCAACTCGGCGGCGGTCAAGCGCGGGAAATAGCGCTGCGCGGCCTCGACGATCCCTTGGACACGCAGGTCGTTGGCGCCCTCGTCGAAGCCGCCAAGCTCCATGGTGCCGCCGATGCGCAGCCTCTCCCCCATGCGCGTCACGGCCACACGGGCCTCGGTGAGGATCGACGGCACGCGCAAGCGCTGGGATGGGCTCTCCAGCGTCAGGGTGTAGCCCTTGCCGGGCTGCATGGGCAGGTCGAGGCCGAG
Source organism: Deinococcaceae bacterium (assembly GCA_040255585.1). Taxonomy (GTDB): domain Bacteria; phylum Deinococcota; class Deinococci; order Deinococcales; family Trueperaceae; genus JAAYYF01. The sequence continues at coordinate 30,111 of JBDZVI010000010.1, read as the reverse complement.
GAGGCGCGCGACGCGCCCAGTCCAGGCGCCGGCTGCCAGCACCACCTCGTCGCCGGTGACCGCCTCATCGGTACCGCCGGTCGAGCGCACCTTCACTGCTCGCACGCTGCCCGAACTCACGTCGAACCCAACGACCTGCGTGGCGAAGCGGAACTCCACGCCGTCGGCCTGCAGACGCGCCTGCACGGCACGCATGAGAGCGCCCGGGTCCAGGTGCGCGTCCTCCGGGAAGTGCACGCCGCCCACCACGTTCAGCTCGATGCCGGGCTCGAGCGCCCTCACGGACGCCGCGTCGAGCACCTCCGCCCGGCCCCCGAGGCGACGCGCCATCTCGGCGACCTTCGCCTCCTCCTCGAGCCCGTGCTCCGTCGCGCAGAGCATGGTGAGGCCGAGCCGCTCCAGGCCGATGCCGCCGCCCAGCTCGTCGTCGAGCTTCGCGTACTCGTCGCGACTGGCGAGGTTGAGTCGCAACAGGAGCGGCGCGCTCGCCGCGACATGCGCTGCCGTGCCGGAGCGCCAGAAGCGCCAACCCCACTTGAGCAGGTCGGCTGACAGTCGGGGCTTCACGTAGAAAGGGCTCTTCGGGTTGGCCATCCAGCGCAGCCCCTGCACCACTACGCCCGGCGCCGCCAATGGCACGAAGTGACTCGGCACGATCATGCCGGCGTTGCCGTAGGACGCGGTGGAGCGCTCCGAACCCTCGCGGTCGAGGACGGTGACGTCGAAGCCGCGCCTGCGCAGGTGGTAGGCGCTCATGAGGCCGATGACGCCGGCGCCGATGACGACGACGTGCCTACTCACGCGATCCCCCAGGCGAACTCGTCCGCCGGGTCGATGATCAGCGTCCCCTCGGCCGTGACGTGCGCGCGGCCGGTGATCACCGGGAGGACGCCTGTCTCCGCCGCCGCGTACCGCCCCTCGAACCGGCTCCCGATCACGCTCTCCTGCACCCAGGTCTCCCCCGGCTCCAACAGGCCGTCGGCGGCGAGGCACGCTAGCTTCGCGCTCGTGCCCGTGCCGCACGGCGAGCGGTCGTAGGCCTTGCCCGGGCAGAGCACGAACGAGCGCGAGTCGGCGCCGTCCTCTCCCGGCACGAAGAGCTCGACGTGATCGACCTCAGCGCCGCCGTCGCCCGTTATGCCGGTCGCGGCCAAAGCCTGCTTGATGCGCCAGGCGAGCTCGGTCAGGGCCTCGAGGTCGGAGGTCGACACGGACACGCCGAACCGCTCAACGGGGTCGGACACGAGGAAGAACCAGTTGCCTCCCCAGGCCACGTCGCCCGTCAGGTCAACGCGCTCCCCGCGCCACTCTACGTTCACCCCCACGCCTGCCAGGCGGCGGTAGGCGCGCACGTTGTGCACGCTCACGCGGCCGTCCTCGTGCAGCTCGGCGGTCACGTTCCCCACGGGCGTCTCGATGAGGTGCCTGCCCGGCCCCAGTCGGCCCTGGTACGCGAGCGTGGCCACGAGCCCGATGGTGCCGTGCCCGCACATGCCGAGGTAGCCAACGTTGTTGAAGAAGATGACGCCGGCCGCGGCGGCGGGGTCGTCCGGCTCGCACAGGAGGGCGCCGACGAGCACATCCGAGCCGCGCGGCTCGTTGACGACGGCCGAGCGGAAAGCGTCGTGCTCGGCGCGGAAACGCCGTAGGCGCTCGGCCAACGGCCCCGTGCCGAGGTCGGGGCCCCCCTCCACCACGAGCCGAGTCGGCTCGCCGCCCGTGTGCGAGTCGACGAACCGCAGCCGTCTCACGCGCTCATGCGTTCGCGCTTCGTTCACGCCGCAACCTCCAACAGCCCGATACGGGCAGTTACCATTCCATCACCATGTCGACGACCAACTCCTCGTCCGCCCGCGAGTCTTACACCCTCCCAGGGATGCTCGTCACGAACCGCCGCTTCACCGTGCCGCTCGACCACGCCAAGCCGAACGGTGAGCGCCTCGGCGTGTTCGCACGCGAGCTGGCACCGCTCGACCGCGCCGGCGGCGACCTGCCCTACCTCGTGTTCCTCCAGGGCGGACCCGGGTCGCCCTCGCCGAGACCCGAGTCGCGCAGCGGCTGGATAGACCGGGCCCTGCAGGACCACCGTGTGCTCCTCCTCGACCAGCGCGGCACTGGCCTCTCCTCGCCCGTGAGTTACCAGACGGTGGCCGAGCGTGGTAGCGCCGAGGAACAGGCCACCTACCTCACTCACTTCAGGGCCGACGCCATCGTGGCGGACGCCGAGCTCATCCGCCGCGAGCTCATCGGCAACGAGCGCTGGACGATCCTCGGCCAGAGCTTCGGCGGCTTCTGCGCGCTGCGCTACCTCTCGGCCACGCCGGAGGGCCTCGACGGGGTCCTCATCACGGGCGGCATCCCGTCCCTCACGCGCCCGGCCGACGACGTGTACCGCGCTACGTTCCCGCGCGTCGAAGCCAAGAACCGCGCGTTCTTCGCACGGTATCCGCACGCCCAGCTGACGTGCCGGCGCATCGCCGACCACCTCCTCAAGAACGATGTGAGCCTCCCGAACGGGCAGCGCCTCACGGCGCGACAGTTCCAGCAGATCGGTCTCGACTTCGGCGGCGCGGGCGGCTTCGAGCGCGTGATGGACCTCATCGAGCGCGCCTTCGTCACCGTCGACGGACGGGAGGAACTCTCCTACACCTTCCTGCACGGCGTCTTCGGCGCCACGAGCTTCCACACGAACCCCATCTTCACCGTGCTGCACGAGGCCATCTACTGCCAGGGCACGGCCTCCAACTGGGCGGCGCAACGTGTACAGGCCGAGTTCCCGCAGTTCGACTACGCGCCTGGTAAGGAGTTCCTCTTCACGGGCGAGATGCTCTACCCCTGGATGCTGGACGAGTTCGAGACGCTGCGGCCGCTCAAGGGCGCGGCCGAGCTCCTCGCCGCCAAGTCCGACTGGCCCGCGCTCTACGACCCGGGCGTGCTCGCCAAGAACCGCGTACCCGTGGCCGCAGCGCTCTACTACAACGACATGTACGTGGACCTCGGCCTCGCCATGGAGACGGTGGCGCGCGTGCCCAACGTCGAGGTATGGGTCACCAACGAATACGAGCACAACGGCCTGCGCATGGACGGGAAGCGCATCCTCGACAAGCTCTTCGCCATGCTGCCGCGCGTCGAGCGGGGGTAGAGCCTCACCGCACAAGGAAGCCCTCGCCGAGCGTGTCGCCCGGCTCGACCACCCACTGGTTGAAGCCGAGGATGGCGGCCGTGCCGCTCACCTCGGGTATGACGGCGTCGAAATCGCCGACGCGCGTGCGCGAGACAGCCTTGCCTACGAAGACCGAGCCGACGACGCTCTCGTTGCGCAGTTCCTCGCCGAGGCCGAGCCGGCCACGGGCGACGAGCTGCGCAACGCGCCCGGACGTGCCCGTGCCCGTCGGCGAGCGGTCCACCTCGCGCTCCGCGAACACGCACACGTTCGCCTGGTGGTTGGCGGGGTCCCGCGGCGGCCCGGCGATGATCGTGCCGTACAGGCGGTTCAGCTCCGGCACGGCCGGGTGCTGGATGGTCGTGGTGGTCATGACGGCGTGCTTCACCTGATCGCCCAGCTCGATGAGCTCGCGCGCGTTCTCGGGCGCGACGGTCAGGCCGACGGCGTCCCCGTCCATGTACGCGTAGAACGCGCCCCCGAACGCGATGTCGACGCTCAACGTGCCGAAGCCGGGCGTATCGACCACCAGGTCCCGGAGGTAGAGGAACGACGGCACGTTCAGGAAGCGCACGCGTCCGACGCGCCGGCCGTCCCACTCGACGAACGCCTCGATGAAGCCGGCCGGGCTGTCGATCCCAACGCGTGTCTCGCCAATGGTCCTAGGCACGAGCCCTTGCGCCACGGCCACGGTGGCGAGGGCGATGATGCCGTGGCCGCACATGTCCGAGTAACCCTCGTTGTGCATGAAGATCACGCCGAGGTCCGCTCCGGGCGTGACGGGCTCCGTGACGTAGCAGCCGTACATGTCGGTGTGCCCCCGCGGCTCCCACATGAGGGCGCGCCGCACATGATCGAGGTTCTCGCGCACCCAGGCGCGCTTCTCGAGGATGGTGGCGCCCGGGATGCGCGGCACGCCGCCCGTGACGATCCGCAGCGGTTCGCCGCCTGTGTGGGCGTCGACCGTCGTGTACGTGGTCGAGAACTCCATGGCTAGACCTCGAGCAGGTCGCGGCTGCTCGTATCGAGGACCTCGCAGCCGCTTTCCGTGACGAGCACCGTGTCCTCGACCCTGGCGCCGGTCCAGCCGGGCACGTATATGCCCGGCTCTACCGTCACGACCATGCCCGCGCTCAGTGGAGCCGTGTACGCCTCGCTGAGGAACGGGTCCTCGTGGACCTCGAGCCCGACGCCGTGGCCGACGGAGAAGCCGTGCTCGTATTGGCCGTAGCCAGCAGCGTGGATGGGCTCGCGGCTCGCCCGATCGACGGCCTGCCCCGTCACGCCGTCCTTCATCAGGGCGATGCCGGCCTCCATGCAGCCGCGCACGATGTCGTAGACCTCGCGCTGCTTGGCGTCTGGTTTGCCCACGCAGACCATCCGGGTCATGTCGGAGTGGTAACCCCCGATGAGGGCCCCGAAGTCGAAGAGGACGAACTCGCCGCGCTCGACGACCTTGTCGCTCGCCCGCCCGTGCGGCAGCGCAGCACGCCAGCCGGAGGCGACGATCGGGATGCCTGGGTAGTTGTCGGCCCCTAGCAGCTCGATCTGGTGGCGCAACTCGACGGCTAGCGAGCGCTCCGTCACGCCGGCCGCCACGCGGGGCACGATGTGCGCCCACGCGGCGTCCGCGACCTCCTGCGCCCTGCGGAGGCACGCGATCTCGTAGGCGTCCTTGACGTCGCGCAGGCCTTCCACCACTCGGCCCGTCGGGAGCCATTCGACCCCGCCCGTGTTGTCGCGCGCCTCGGCGAGCCACGCGTCGGTAACGTGATGCCCCTCGTAGCCGAGCCTGGTGACGCCCAGAGCGCTCAGGCGTGCCCGGAGGGGCGTCCAGAGGTGCTTGTTCTTCTCAAGGCGGATGACCTCGAAGCCGGGTGCCTGGGCCGCGGCCTGCTCGACGTAGCGCCAGTCGGTGAAGAAGAGGCGTTCGCCGTTGGTCGTGAGGAGGGCGAAGCCGTACGAGCCGTCGAAGCCGGTCAGGTAGCGGCGGTTGGCCGGGCTGTTGATCAGTGCGGCGTCCAGTCCGGCGTGCTCGAGGCGCTCGCGCAGGCGCGCGGCGCGACGCTCGACGAAGGCGGTGAGGTCCATGGGGTTGGTGGCGGTGACGGTCATGCTGGTGACCTCCGTAGCGGGTCAGCTCTTGGGGTCGAGGGCGTCCCTGAGGGCGTCGCCCAGGATGTTGAATGCCAATACGGTCAGGAAGATAGCGAGGCCGGGGCCGAGAATCACGTGTGGCGCCTGGCGCATGTGGCTGCGCGCCGTGCTGATCATCGCACCCCACTCCGGTGCGGGCGGGGCGACGCCGACGCCGAGGAACGAGAGCGCGGCGGCCGTGAGGATGGCGCCGCCCATGAGCAGCGTCGCGTACACGAGGACGGGCGAGAACGCATTGAGGAAGACGTGCCGCACGAGCAGGCGCCAGTTGCGGGCGCCGGCGGCTCTGGCCGCCTCGACGAACTCACGGCTCCGCACGGCCAGGACGGAGCCACGCATGACGCGGGCGAAGGTCGGCACGGAGTAGGCAGCCACCGCGATGATCACGGGGACAAGCCCGGCGCCCAGCGCGGTAGCGAGGAGGATCGCGAGGAGGATGCCCGGAAAGGCGAGGAGCACGTCGATCAGGCGCATGAGGACGCTATCGAGCGCACCCCCCTGGAAGCCGGCGAGGAGGCCGACGGTTATGCCGACGAGACCGCCAAGAAGGACCGAGAGTACACCGACCGTGACGGAGATGCGTGCGCCGTAGATGACGCGGCTGTAGATGTCGCGACCGATCTCGTCCGTGCCAAGGTAGTGCTGCTGCGACGGCGGCTGCAGGACCGCCCTGAAGTCCTGGCGGTTGGGCTGGTGCGTGGCAAGTTGCGGCGCGAAGACGGCAGCCACGAGTAGCCCGACGACCACGAGCATGGCGATGCTCGAGAGAGGGTTACGGAGGAACTTCCTCAACCGTCTGCTCATGCGTACTGCACCCGCGGGTCGAGGAACGAGTAGAGCAGGTCGACTAACAAGTTCACGAGGACGAACGTCGTGGAGATGAAGATGACGGTGCCTTGCACGACTGGGAAGTCGCGGCCGTTGATGCCGAGGATCAGGTAGCGGCCCAGACCGGGCCAGGCGAAGATGCTCTCAGCGATGACCGCGCCGGAGAGGAGCACACCGAACTCGAGCCCGAGTACCGTGACCAGCGGGATGAGCGCGTTGCGGAACGCGTGCTTGAGCACCACGGCGGCGCGCCCGGCCCCTTTGGCGGCAGCCGTACGCACGTAGTCCTCCTTCAGCACATCGAGCATGGACGAGCGTACGAGGCGCCCGACGATAGCCGTGGTGGCCACGCCGAGCGTGGCGGCCGGCATGACAAGGTGCTTCAAGGATTCCCACCCGAGCCCCGCTACGCGCCCTGACGGCGGCAGCCAGCCGAGCTGCAGTGAGAAGACGAGCATGAGCAGCAGGCCGAGGAGGAAATGGGGCAGACTCACGCCCAGCAGTGCGAGCGTCATGCTCAGGTGGTCGAGGAAGCCACCCTTGTTGAGCGCGGCCACGACCCCGACGAGCGTGCCGAGCACGGCGGCGACTAGGAGGCTGGCGATGGTCAACTCGAACGTGGCCGGGTAGAGGCGCATGACCTCCTGGGCGACGGGCCGGCCGTTGCGGATGGACTCCCCGAGGTCGAGGCGCAGCACGTTCGTCAAGTACGTGAGGTACTGAACGGGTACGGGTCGGTCGAGTCCGTACTTACGCCGCAACTGCTCGATGAGCTCCGGGTTGGCCCTCCCCCCGGCCTCCGGCGAGATGAGCATGTCGATCGGGTCGCCAGGCGCGATGTGCATGGAGACGAACACGAGCGTCAGCACCCCGAGGATGACGAAGACCGAGAAGAGCAGGCGCCTGGCGATGAACGAGAGCACGGCCTCCTCCTAGACTTCAGCCGCTGCCTGGTGGCCGGCGGGAGCGGCCCAAGCAGCGCCACTCCCGCCCATCGATGACCCAGAGGGCCGCGAGTTACTCGATACGCCAGTTCCGAGCGTCGAACATGACGCCTTGCGAGCTGACCTTCACACCCGTGAGCTTGGTGGACACGAGGTGCGCCTGCTGGATCCAGAACTGCGGGCACTGCACGGCCTGCTCGTACACGACGCGCTGGAGCTCGAAGTAGGCCGGCGCGCGCTCGGCGCGGTCGGCGCTGGCACGACCGGCCTCCACGAGGGCGTCGAGGTCGTTGCCGCGCTGCGTGAGGTTCCAGTGCTCGGCCGAATGGAAGGCGTACTCGTAGATAGGCGGCTCCGGTTGGGCGTTGTCGATCCACCATCCGATGTCGTAAGCGCCCGTGCGGACGTTCGTGTAGTAGGTGTTCCGCTCGCTCGTCGTGATCGTCGTGCCGATGCCGACGTCGCCCAAGAACTGCTGGATGATCTGGGTGGCCACGAGCCAGTCGCCGTCACCCCGCGCCTGGAAGTCGAGGTTGAGCGGCCTGCCGTCCTTCTCGCGGATGCCGTCGCCGTCGGTGTCGACGTAGCCGGCGGCGTCAAGGATCTCGGCAGCGCGCTCCGGGTCGTAGCTGTAGCCGGGCACGCTCGGGTCGGACGCCCAAGAGCCGGGAAGAGCGATGGTCAGCTCGGGCTGGCCTAGCCCGGCATAAGCGGTATTGAGGAGCACATCGCGGTCGAGCGCGTAGCAGATGGCGCGGCGCAACTCGACATCGGACACGGTCGCGTTGTTGACGGCCAGGAAGGCGGTGTTCACGGATCCGAACGCCATCTTCTGGAAGCCGGCAGCCTCGAGCCTCGCGACCTCGTTGGCAGGGGTGAACATGATGGCGTCGACGGAGCCGACCTCTAGCTCGAGGACGAGGGTGGCTGGCTCAGGGATGTTGCGGGTCACGATCGTCTCGATGTTGGGCACGCCGTCCCAGTACCCCTCGTTGCGCGTTAGGACGATCTGCTGGTCGGGCTCGTACTCCGTGATCACGTACGGACCGGAGCCGACCGGCACACCGCCGGCCACGATGGAGCCGGCCTCGACGATCCACACGCCGTTGAGGTTCAGCAGGAAGTCAGGGTTAGGTTCGCCGAGCGTGACGACCACGGTCTGCGCGTCCGGGGTCTCGACGGCCACGACCCCGCTGAGGTTGCCAGCGCCCGGGAGTGGATCGTCCGGGTTGGCGACGCGCTCGAACGACGCCTTGACGTCCGCGGAACTGAACTCGACTCCGTTGTGGAACTTGACGCCGGAGCGCAGGTGGAACGTGTACGTGAGCTCGTCGTCCGAGATCTCCCAGCTCTCGGCCAAGGCCGGTACGTAGTCGCCTTCGTCGTACAGGAGCAGCGTATCCGCCACCAGCTGCGAAACGGTGAAGCCGTAGATGTTGCTGTTCTTCTGCGGGTCCGCTTCGGCGCCGCTGGCGCCAGGCGAGGCGATGACGAGTCGGGACTGCGCCGCCGCCAGCGGCAGCAACACGGCGAGGACCAGCAGTACGAGGACGCTCCTAAGGCGGACGCCCCTGGTTCTTGGACGAACGACGCGTGCGAGACTGTCCGAGGTGGCTGAAAGGTTCATGCGTTGCATGTGGCCTCCGTAATCAGAAGGGTTGGTGCCATCGATCGCCGGCGGCGTACTCGGCGCGGCGGTTCGTTCCGGTTGGCGCTTGAGCCTCCCTTCTACACCTCGTGAGAGCTGCCTCCGTTGCTTGACGGGCGCTCCCTCGGGGTCTTGCTTAAGAGTTGTATGCAACATACAATATGCCGTGCCAACTTTTCAACGCCCCCAGACGGTGTCCGCAGGCGTGTACCTCCACCTGCGCCACGAGCTGCTGGCGGGCACGCTCGAGCCGGGGTGCTGGCTGCGCGAGCAAGAGCTGGCCGAGGCGTTGAACGTTTCGCGCACGCCCATCCGCGAGGCCGTCAGGCAGCTCGCGCAGGAGGGGCTTGTCGTCATCGAGCCCAACCGCGGGGTGCGCGTGCCGGAACTCGGCCTGGAGGAGGCGGTGGCCACCTACGCCGTGCGCGAGCGTCTGGAGGCGATGGCGGCCGAGTTGGCCGCCGTGAACGCCACCAAGTCCGACCTCGAGGAGCTGAACCGCGATCTGGAGATCATGAACGAGGTCGCGCCCGAGGACTTCGCCGAGCACATCCGTACCGACGACGCCTTCCACGCCCTCGTGGCGCGCATCGCCCGCAACCCGGTGCTCGAAGAGCTGGCCGAGCGCCTGAGCCTTCGCGTCATGCGCGTGAAGGTCCTGACGCGCGACGTCAACACCAGCGCCATGGCGCGCGCGCAGCACGCACGCATCGTGGCGGCGATAACATCCGGCGACCCCAGCGCGGCCGGTGCCGCGATGGCGGAGCACATCCGCACCAACTTGGACATCGTGAAGGACCGCCTCGCCAAGGCAACGGACCGCGTCCCGGCGCCACGCTAGGGAACGGACGAGAGGAGACGAACATGCGCGTCAACTGGGAAGGCGTGATCCCCGCCATCACCACCCCCTTCAACGCCGATTTCAGCATCGACTACGCCCTGCAGGCCGAGCACGCGAGGTGGATGGTCGGCGCCGGCTGCACGGGCATCGTGCCGTTCGGCTCCCTCGGCGAGGGAGCCACCCTCACGTACGAAGAGAAGCTCGCGACGATCGAGAGCCTCGTGCGCGCGCTGGACGGCAAGGCCCCGGTCATCCCGATGATCTCGTCGCTGAGCACCGCCGAAGCGGTACGCCTGACGCGCGACCTCCAGGCCGCCGGCGCGAGCGGCTTCATGATCCTGCCCCCCTACGTGTACTCCAGCGACTGGCGCGAGATGAGCGGCCACGTCCGCGCGGTGCTGAAGGCGACCGACCTGCCCTGCATGCTCTACAACAACCCGTTGGCCTACAAGACGGACTTCCTGCCCCCGCAGGTCGCCGAGTTGGCCGCCGAGTGCCCCAACGTGCAGGCCATCAAGGAGTCGAGCGCCGACCTTCGGCGCGTCACCTGGCTGCGCACGCTCATGCCGAGCGAGTTCAAGATCCTGATCGGTGTCGACGACCTCGCGCTCGAGGCCGTCTCCGTCGGAGCCGTCGGCTGGATCGCCGGCCTCGTCAACGCCATGCCGACCGAGTCCGTACGCCTGTTCGAGCTGGCGCGCGCCGGCCGCCAGGCCGAGGCGTTCGAGCTCTACAGCTGGTTCCTGCCGCTGCTGCGCCTCGACATCGGGACCAAGTTCGTTCAGATGATCAAACTGGCCGTCGAGTACGCCGGCTGGGGGAGCGCCCGCACCCGCGCGCCCCGCTACCAGCTCGAGGGCGAGGAGCTAGCGACAGTGATGCGCACCATCGAGGAGGGCTTCGCCAACCGTCCCGCGCTAGCGGGGGTCGCGTGAGCGCCCCGCAGGCCGTCGCCTTCCGCGCCCTCGACCCGCGCACGGGCGTCGACCTGCCAGGAGACTTCGCCGTCACGACACCCGCAGAGCTCGAAACCATGGCCAAAGCCGCCAAGGCGGCCTTCCTGCCGTACTCCAAGCTGAGCGGGGCCCGGCGCGCCGAGTTCCTGGAGAGCATCGCCGCCAACCTGGAGGCGAACGCCACGGCCGTGGTCGAACGCGCCGCAGCCGAGTCCGGGCTGCCAGAAGCTCGGCTGCAAGGTGAGGTGGGGCGCACGGCGGGCCAGCTCCGCATGTTCGCGCGGCTGATAACAGATGACGCTTGGCTCGACCCACGCGTTGACGCGGGCGACCCGACGCGCCAGCCCGCCCCCAAGCCGGACGTGCGCTCGCTCAAGCGTCCGCTCGGCCCCGTCGCCGTGTTCGGCGCCAGCAACTTCCCGCTCGCCTTCTCGGTGGCGGGCGGCGACACGGCCTCGGCCCTCGCGGCCGGCTGCCCCGTGATCGCCAAGGCGCACCCGTCACACCCGGGCACCTCGCGCCTCGTCGCCGACCTCGTGCTGGCGGCCGCGCGCGCCACGGGCATGCCCGAGGGGGTGTTCGGGCTCGTCCAGGAGGCCGGGTTCGAGATGGGCCAGGCGCTCGTGCTGCGCCCGGAGATCAAGGCCGTCGGCTTCACCGGTTCGCGCAGCGGGGGCGAGGCCCTCATGCGGCTGGCCGCCTCGCGGCCCGAGCCGATCCCCGTGTACGCGGAGATGGGCAGCGTGAACCCCGTGTTCGTCCTGCCGGGCGCGCTCGCCGCGCGCCGGGAGGAGATAGCGCGCGGGCTCTTCGCGTCGTTCACCCTCGGCGTGGGCCAGTTCTGCACGAACCCGGGCGTGACCCTGGTGCCGGAAGGCGCCGCCGGGGACGCGTTGAGGGACCAACTAGCGGAGCTCGTGAGCTCCTCCGAGGCCGGCGTCATGCTCAACCGCGCAGTGTGCGAGCGGTACGGCTCGGGTCTCGCGGAACTGGCCACCGCGGGTGGGCGCGAGGTGGCACGCGGCGGCGAACGCGACTGGGCGGCGGCTGGCACGCCGACCTTGTGGGAGGCCGACGTCCGCGCCGCCCTGACGAACGAGCGCCTCGTGAGCGAGGTCTTCGGGCCGAGCACGCTCCTGCTGCGCTACCGGACCGCGGCGGAGCTCCGCGAGTTCGCCGCGGGCATGGAGGGGCAGCTCACGGCGACGCTGCAAGCCGAGCCGGGCGAGCTCGTCGAGCACACGGAACTGCTCGACACCTTGGCGGAGCGCGCCGGGCGCGTGATCCTCAACCAGTACCCGACGGGTGTCGAGGTCTGCCACGCCATGGTCCACGGCGGCCCGTACCCGGCCACGTCGGACGGCCGCAGCACGTCGGTCGGCACGCATGCCATCGACCGCTTCACGCGCCTCGTGGCCTACCAGAACTTCCCTGTCGAACTGCTACCTGCGCCGCTGCGGTAGGAGCGGTCACCGAAGCCCGGAGGACCTGATGAGCGCGGACAACCGGCTCGGCAGGGGCATCGAACATGCTTGGGCGCGGTGGACTCACGGTGCGCCGCCGGGCACCAGCGCGCCGACTACCGCATCCCGCCGCGCCGGCATGCAACACTCGCCCACATGAACACTCGCAAGATCGGCTCGCTCGACGTCTCGGTGGTAGGGCTCGGCTGCAACAACTTCGGACGCCGGCTGGACGAGGCAGGCACGAAGGACGTCATAGACGGCGCGCTGAGCGCCGGCGTCACCTTCCTCGACACGGCCGACATCTACGGCGACGGCCTCAGCGAGAGCTTCCTCGGCAGCGCGCTGCAGGGCAGGCGCGACGAGTTCGTGCTCGCCACCAAGTTCGGCATGGCGGCGAAGGAGGGCACCGGCATCGTCGGCGGGGCGCGCCCCGAGTACGTGCGCACTGCCCTGGAGGCCAGCCTGAGGCGGCTGCGCACCGACCGCATCGATCTCTACCAGCTCCACCGCCCGGACCAGGCGGTGCCGATCGCCGACACGCTCGGCGCCCTCGCCAAGGCAGTCGAGGACGGGCTAGTGCGCGAGGTCGGCTGCTCCAACTTCTCGGCCGCCCAACTGGCGGAGGCGGAGGCCGTCGCCACGCAGCACGGCTGGCCGCGCTTCGTCAGCGTCCAGAACGAGTACTCGATGTTGCACCGCGAGCCGGAGGCCGAGGTCCTGCCGGCGTGCGAGCGGCTCGGCGTCGCCTTCCTGCCGTTCTTCCCGCTCTTCAGCGGCATCCTGACGGGCAAGTACCGCAAGGGCCGGCCCATGCCGCAGGGCACGCGTGTCGCGGGCACGCAACGCTGGGAGCAGCACCTGACCCCCGAGCTCTACGACCTCATCGAGGAGTTGGTCGCCTTCTGCGCCGCGCGCGACAAGGAGCTCGTCGACCTGGCGTTCGCCTGGCTCCTCGCCGACGGGAACGTCGCGAGCGTCATCGCCGGCGCCATGAGCGCGGCGCAGGTCGAGCGCAACGCCAAGACGGCGGCGTGGCGGCTCACCGAAGAGGAGCGCACCGCGGTGGACGCGCTCCTCGCCTCGCACGGCTTCGCCGGCTGAGCGAGGCGAGGACCTGGATCATGGCTACGGGCGGCCGTGCCGTCGGACGCGAGGCTTCAGGGTCGCGCGCCCCTGAGGCGCGCCCTCAGACCAATCCGAGGGTGTGCATGGCCGTGGCGACCTTGCGGAAGCCGGCGATGTTGGCGCCGAGCACGTAGTTGCCTCGCACGCCGAACTCCTCGGCGGTCTGGTAGCAGAGCGTGTGGATGTCGTGCATGATCTCGCGCAGCCGCTCGTCGGTGTAGGCGAAGGTCCAGGCGTCGCGGCTCGCGTTCTGCTGCATCTCCAGGGCAGACGTCGCCACGCCGCCCGCGTTCGCCGCCTTGCCCGGTCCGAACGCCACGCCCGCCTCTATGAACGCCTCGACCGCGGCAGGGGTGCACGGCATGTTGGCGCCCTCGCCGACGGCCACGACGTCGTTGGCGATGAGCCGCTGGGCATCGCGGCCGTTCAGCTCGTTCTGGGTGGCCGACGGGAAGGCCAGGTCGCACTGGATGTCCCAGATGTTGCCGCCCCCGCGGTACTCCGCCTTAGGATGGTGCTCGACGTACTCGGCGATGCGCCGCCGTTGCACTTCCTTCAGGCGCTTGACCGTATCAAGGTCGATGCCGTCGGGGTCGTACACGACGCCGTTAGAGTCTGAGCACGCCACGACCTTGGCGCCGAGCAGCTGCAGTTTCTGCATGGTGTAGATGGCGACGTTGCCGGCCCCCGAGACGACGCAGGTCTTGCCCTCGATGGAGTCGCCGCGCGCGGCCAGCATCCGCTCCACGAAGTACACGCAGCCGTAGCCCGTCGCCTCCTTGCGCACGAGGGCCCCACCGATGGCAAGCCCCTTGCCGGTCAGCACGCCTGACTCGTACCGGTTCGTGATCCGCTTGTACTGGCCGAACAGGTAGCCGATCTCGCGGCCGCCCACACCGATGTCGCCAGCGGGCACGTCCGTGTACTCGCCAAGGTGGCGGTACAGCTCGGTCATGAAGCTCTGGCAGAAACGCATGACCTCCGCATCGCTGCGGCCTTTCGGGTCGAAGTCGGAGCCGCCCTTGGCGCCCCCGATGGGCAGGCCCGTCAGGGCGTTCTTGAAGAGCTGCTCGAAGCCTAGGAACTTCATGACACCGAGGTTGACGCTCGGGTGGAAGCGCAGCCCACCTTTGTAAGGCCCAAGCGCGCTGTTGAACTCGATGCGGAAGCCACGGTTCACGTGCACCTCTCCAGCGTCGTCGGTCCATGGCACGCGGAAGATGAGCTGGCGCTCCGGCTCGACGAGGCGCTCGATGAGGCGCAACTGGAGGAGTTCCGGCTGCTTGGCTATGAGCGGATCGAGGCTCGCAAGCACTTCCTCTGCGGCCTGGAGGAACTCGCTCTCCCCGGAGTTGCGGCGTTTGACGATGTCTAGGATCTCGCTGAGCGCTTCCGTCATGTCTGTGGCGGCCTCCTGGAATCCGGAGCCGAGCCGCTGCAGACGCCTTGGCCGCCGGATAGGGGCAAAATGTACCACCTTGGCACGAATCGTGCTTGATATCACGACTTTGGGCGCTTGGACTCCTGTATACGCTCGGCTAAGTACACAGACTGGCGCCCGAACGCGCCGTTGTACTTCCGGCGGCTGGGCGGGGTCGCCAGAAAGTCAGTGGGCAGCTGTCGCCGGCAGTTGCAGGTGACCGGAAGGTCCGCCTCGCTCAAGTCTCCCCGAGGTACGCCCGCTTCATGCCCTCGTTGGCGAGCAGCTCGCCCGCCGCTCCCGACAGCACGACTTCGCCCGTCTGCAGTACGTAGCCGCGGTCGGCGATGGCCAGCGCGACGTTCGCGTTCTGCTCCACCACGAACACGCTGATGCCGCGCGAGTTGACCTGCTTGATGATCTCGAAGATGCGCTCGACGAAGAGCGGGGCGAGGCCCATACTCGGCTCGTCCATCAGGATGAGCCTCGGTCGGCTCATGAGGGCGCGGCCCATCGCCAGCATCTGCTGCTCGCCGCCGGACATGGTGCCGCCCAGCTGTCCGAGGCGCTCGCCGAGGCGGGGGAAGAGCTCGAGGACGTACGCGAGGTCCTCGTCGAACTCGGCACCGGACTTACGGAGATAGGCGCCCATCTCGAGGTTCTCGCGCACGGTCATCTTTGGGAAGATGCGCCGGTTCTCTGGCACCACTGCCATGCCGCGGGCGATGCGCTCGGAGGTCGGTAGCCCGTCGGCCCGCTCGCCGCGGAACCACAGTTCGCCCTTGCTCACGCCGACTATGCCGAGGATCGTCTTGAGCGTCGTGCTCTTGCCTGAGGCGTTGCCGCCCAATAGGCACACCATCTCGCCAGGGTAGATGACCATGTTCACGTCGTGCAGGACCCTGATCGGCCCGTAGTGCGTCGTGACGCTCTTCAGCTCTAGGAGCGGCTCGCGCCCGGTCGCCACGGTGCCGGGAGAGTGCGCGCCCGTGGCAGCGGGCGCATCCACAGCTGTCGGCGCTCCAACAGCGGCGGGCGCCACAGCCGCGCCAACGGAAACAACCCGGGAGTCGGACCCGTCCGTCACGGCCGTACCTCGTCCGTGGCGGAAGCGTCCGTGGCAGGCGCGCCCGCAGTGGGCGCGCCCGCAGTGGGCGCGCCCTTCGCGCCGCCGCCCGGCTCGTCGGCGACGAGCCCGTCGGCCGCCCGCGCCCGCGCCACCGCGCTCGTCTTGTCGGAACGCTTGCCCAGATAGGCCTCGATGACGGCGGGGTCGTTGACGACGTCCGCGTAGGCCCCTTCGGCGAGCTTGCGGCCGTAGTCCAGCACGATCACGCGGTCGCTGATGTCCTTGACGAGGTTCATCTTGTGCTCCACCAGCAGGATCGTGTAACCGCCCTCGTCGCGCATGCGCCGGATGATCTCGGTGATCTCGCGCGTCTCCTTCGGGTTCATGCCGGCGCTCGGCTCGTCCAGCAGGAGGAGCTTGGCGCCCGTAGCCATGGCGCGCGCCATCTCGGTGCGGCGGCGGTTGGCGTAGGAGAGGACCTGGACGGGCTGGTGCAGGCGGAAGCCCATCAGGCGCGGGCCGAAGAAGGAGAGCTTCTCGAGGGCCGCCTCGTGCATGCGCCGCTCCTGCGCCAGGTAGCCGGGCGTGCGGAACACGGCGGACGGCCAGGTGGAGTTCAGCTTGTGATGCTGCGGTATCAGCACGTTCTCCAGCACCGTCAGGTTGGTGAACAGCCGGAGGTTCTGGAACGTCCTCGCCACGCCCCGATCGACGATCGCGTTGGGCCGCAGGCCCTTTATGCTCTTGCCCTCGAAGCGGATGTCGCCAGAGTCGGGCTTGTACACGCCCGTGATGAGGTTGAAGACCGTCGTCTTCCCCGCTCCGTTGGGGCCTATCACGCTGACGATCTCGCCCTCGCCGAGCTCCAACGAGAGGTCGGTGATCGCCTGCAGGCCGCCGAAAGACTTGTTGACGCCGATGAGCTCGAGCATGCTCACGACTCCACCTCGTCGTCCTCGTGCGCGCTGTCCGCCCGGCCGCTCAGGGCGGGGTTGGAGAGCCAGGCGTCCTGGGCGCGCTCCTCCTCGGTCGGCTCGTCCAGCCGCTCCCTGAAGACCCACGCCCACGTGAACTCGCGTCTGCCCATGATGCCGACGGGCCGGAGGATCATGATGGCCATGAGCAGGAGCGAAAGCGTGATCGCCCGCATGCCGAAGCCCTGCCACGTCGCCTGCAAGGCCGGCATACCTTTGCCGAGGAGGCCGACGAGCACCGCCGCGAGACCGAGAACGGCCGGCACGTAGACGACGGGCGCCACGCGCGGCGAGAGCCGCCTGACGCGCCGCAGCACGAACGCCAGTATGGCGACCGCGAGGAGCACGAGACCGGCCGCCACGGCCCAGGTCGAGAGCGGGTACGTCTGCTCGAGCGGGTCGCCGTACTGCCGCACCCACACGACGAGCGCCGTGCCTAGGAGCACACCGGTGATCGAGCCCGTGCCGCCGACGCTGATGGCGACGAGGAAGTAGAAGGTGAGGAAGAACAGGAAGAGGTCGAGGCGCGCGGTGCCGACCCAACTGACCCACAGGCCGCCCGCCACGCCCGCGAAGAACGCGGAGATGGCGAAGGCGAGCACCTTGTGGTACGCGGTGTTGACGCCCATCGCCTCGCTGGCGATCTCGTCCTCCCTGATGCCCTGCAGCACGCGCCCGTACGACGAGAACTTGAGGCGCGCCATGACGAAGACCGTGACGGCGAGGAAGCCGAACGTCCACCAGACGCTCTTGCCGATGTCGGACGGCACGCCCGCGAAGCCGAGAGCCCCGTTGGTGAACGACGACAGCATGGGCGTCGAGGCGAGGAGCCTGACCGCCTCGCCGAACGCGAACGTGACGATGGCCAGGTAGTCGCCCCGCAACCGCAGCGAGGGGAAGCCGACGACGATCCCGAAGAGCGCGGCCACGAGGCCACCGACCAGG
The DNA here is from genome assembly GCA_040255585.1 of Deinococcaceae bacterium. Lineage (GTDB taxonomy): Bacteria > Deinococcota > Deinococci > Deinococcales > Trueperaceae > JAAYYF01. The sequence goes on along the minus strand of JBDZVI010000010.1, from coordinate 12,575 downwards.
ACGGCCACCAGGAAACGCGCCCAGAGCGTCTCTGGGGTCGTGAGCGAGTCGAGCCCGAGGGCGCGGAACCAGTTCTCGACGGAGAGGCCCATGGCGAAGTCGGAGAGTTCGCTGCGCGCGCTGCGCGCGAGGTTGTCGCGCGTGGCCGACGGAAGGACCAGCAGGCCGGTCACGTAGCCGCCGATGAGCATGAAGCCGTGGTGGCCGAGGGACAGGATGCCCGTGACGCCGTTGACGAGGTTGAGGCTCACCGTCGCGATGCCCCAGATGGCGAAGAGCGCGAACACCTGCCTGAGCTTCACGCTGGCGCCGCCGTCGACGAGGAAGAGCACCAGGATCAGCACGGCCAGGGCAGCGAGCGTCAGAAGCGAGTTCCGAACGCGGTGCGACAGGTAGTGAGGTCGATAGGCGCGGACGGCGGCGCCAGGGTCGAACGCGCCTCCGGTGCCGGGTCTGGCGCTCATACCTTCATACCTTCTCCGACAGGTCCTCGCCGACGATGCCGCTCGGTCGGACGAGAAGGATGACGATCATGGCGAGGAACGCGAACGTGTCCTTGTACTCCGTGATGCCCGCGAAGTACTCGGTGCGCGGGAAGAGCGCGGTCAGGAAGTTCTCGAGGAACCCGAGCAGCACGCCGCCCACCACCGCGCCCGGCAAGCTGCCGATGCCACCGATGACGGCGGCGGCGAACGCTTTGATGCCGGGCAGGATGCCGAAGATGGCGGGCTGGTTGATGCTCCCGAACGTCATGCCCCACAGCACCGCGGCGGCGGCGGCGAGCATGGAGCCGAGGAGGAAGGTCGTGGCGATGACCCGGTCGACGTTGACTCCCATCATGCGGGCCGTCTCGGCATCCTGCGCGGTGGCGCGCATGGCCTTGCCGAGGCGCGTGCGCGTCACGAACAGCGTCAGCGCGACCACCAGCACGGCCGTGACCGCGGGCACGAGCACGATCATCCAGGAAGTGAAGAGGGGCTCACCGAACACCTGAAACTGCAGCAGGCCGGTGAAGAACGACGGGGGCCTGAACGGCGTCTGGCGGTTGGAGAACGCGAGGATACCGAAGTTCTGGAGGAAGAAAGATACGGCGATGGCCGTTATGAGCATGGAGTTGCGGGGGGCGCCCCGCAGGGGCCGGTAGGCAACGCGGTCGATGGTCATGCCGAGCACACCGGTGACGAACATGGAGGCGACCATGGCCCAGAACCAGCCGAGCTGAGTGGAGGCCAACGCGAACGCGGTGACGGCGAACACGACGAGCGCGCCGGCGAGCACCACGGGATCGCGGGTGTTGCCGCGCCAGAAGTTCAGGAACTGCAAGGCCCCGAACGCGATCGCGGCTGCCACGAGCAAGGCGACGGGCCACGAGAACGGCGTGCGACTGAACAGGAAATAAGCGGCGAACGCCCCGACCATGAAGACCTCGCCGTGGGCGAAGTTGATGAGCCGGATGATGCCGTACACCATCGTGTAGCCGAGCGCGATGAGCGCGTAGAGGCTACCGAGTTGCAGCGAACGGACGACGGCGCCGGCGAAGAAGGCCGCGTTGAAGGCCTCGCTCACCCCGTGAAGATAGAACATGCGCCAGGTGATGAGGCCCAAGCCGCCGAGCACGACGAGCCAGGGGACCCACCTGCGACGCTTGGGTGCTAGTGCGCTTGCGGCCAAACTGCTCTCCGTCCTCGTGACGAGGCTGCTCATGCGGACGTCCGCGCAGTACGGGGTTTCGGTGGAAGGCGCTATGACCTCCCACCGAAACCGGTCGTTCAGGCGTTCATGCGAGCGTCAGTTGAGCGAGATGCCCCTCAGGACGGCCTTCGTCCAGGAGTTGCCCGAGAACTGGTAGGCGTAGAGGCCCATGACGCGGTTGGCGGGCGTGCCGTCGGTACCTACGTAGGTGATGTCGCCGGAGACGCCGGGGAAGTCCTTGAGGTTGGCGAGGGCGTCGCGAACGGCGGCGTGGTCGGTGCTGCCGGCGTCGGCGATGGCCTGTACGAGCACCTTGTACGCGTCGGCCCCGGAAAGGGTGAAGCCCGTGAAGTGATCGAGCGTGTAGCTCTTCTCGAACGCCTGGCGGAACTCGGCGGCGCGCTCGGCGGCCGCGCCGCTGAGGACCTCCGGCTCACCGAAGGACGTGAAGGTGAAGCCGTCGAACGCCGTGCCGCCGCCATCGGGGCACTGCGTGTCGTCGGAGGCGTCGCCGCCGAGGATGGCCTGCGTGAAGCCCTGCTGGCGCAGCTGCGGCACGAGCGACGCGGCCTCGGCGCAGAAGCCCGTGTAGTAGATGAAGTCGGGGTTGAAGGAGCGGAGGTTGTTGAGCTGCGCGGAGAAGTCGACCGTGTTGGCCGTGTAGTCGAGGACGATGGTCCTGCCGCCGAGCGCCTCGAAGGCGTCCTTGAAGAAGCCGGAGAGGCCGACCGAGTAGTCGTCGTCCTGCTGGCGGAAGACGGCGACGCTGGAAGCGCCGGCGTCATCGTGCGCGTACTGCGCGGCCACGGCGCCCTGGAACTGGTCGGTGTACGGGATTCGGAAGATGTAGTCGCCGATCTGCGTGGTGGCGGGGTTCGTGGAGCCGGTGGAGACCATGACGATGCCGGCCGGCTGGAGCACGTTGGCGGCCGGGATCGAGTGGCTGGAGGAGTACGAGCCGATCACGGCGACGACCCCTTCGTCCACGAAGCGGTTGGCGCAGGCGATGGCGCCTTCTGGGGTGGAAGCGTTGTCGCAGACCGACAGCTCCACGTTCATGCCGTTGACCGTCGGCTGCTGCTCATGGGCCACGTTCACGCCGTACAGCGTGTCGTTGCCCGTGACCGCCATGCGGCCAGAAAGCTCTAGGAACACCCCGATCTTGATGGTGCCCTGGGCGAGCGCGAGCCCACCGAAGACGACTGCCAACGCGAGCGTAACGGCTATGCGCCTCATACTTGAAGTCCTCTCTCACGACCTCGGTCGTGGTGCGTGAGGCGCGTCGCTTGGCCTATCGCGCCGTCGGCGCCGCCATCACGCGTTACTTTGTAAGTCCCCGCACTATACACAGGGTCGTGGGAGAGGTGTCAACGCTCGTCCCACAGCGGACCCGAGCCTCGTCATCTGCCGTCATGGACGCGAGATACCGATCCGGAAGCCGAGGTGACGGGGCTTAGCCCCGCAGCGCGGCGGCCACTCTGCCCAGGCGCCCGCGCGCGTCCGCCGCCGCTCTCTCGAGCCGGGCCTTGGCGCTCTCCGGCAGGGCCGAGAACATGGCTACCGGGTCGACGATGGAGACCTCCACGGCCCCGTCAACACCCCGCAGCACCACGTTGCACGGCAGGAGAAGGCCGACGTTCCTGTCGACCTCGAGGGCCGCATGGGCGAGGGTCGGGTTGCACGCACCGAGGATCTCGTAAGGCTCCATCGCCTTGCCGAGTTTGGCCTGCAGCGTGGCCGCCACGTCGATGTGCGTGAGCACCCCGAAGCCCTCGGCGGCGAGCGCGCCGGTGACACGGTCCCTGGCGTCGTCGAGGGAGCCCGGGAGGGTGGCCTTGAAACCCATTTCCTGCGTCATCGCTATCCTCCTGGCTGGAGGGGTCTAGCCGCGGCCCCGACGTTCGACGCGGCCTCGTTGACTCGGATCGCATGGGGCCAGTGGGCACCGCTCCGCCTATGCCGTCATCGTAGCCGGCTCCCGGCACCGGCGGCGATCGCCCCATTACGATGGGCAACGCCAGGATCGAAGCGGGTCTTCCGCGCCACAGCGTCCCTGACGATGCGCGTCTAGCGCGCCGAGAGCTGGCGGGCGACTCGCCCCGCTGCGCTAAGCGGCAAGCGGATGAGAAGCTCGCGGGTACGTGGCATGATTCCCGGTACGGGTCGCGTCACGCTCGCCCGGGAAAAGAGGGGTGACCACCCATGAAGATCGACCGCATCGAACTCCGCGAGGTCGCCATGCGCCTCAAGTTCCCCTTCCGCACGTCGTTCGGCGTCGAGCAGGATAGGCGGGTGCTGCTGGTGTCCGTCTTCTCAGGCGGTCTCGAGGGCATGTCCGAGTGCACGGCGGGCGAGTTCCCCGGCTACTCGTACGAGACGGTCGACACGGCTTGGCACGTCATCGAGCAGTTCGTCGCGCCCAACGTAGTCGGCAAGAGCTTCGCCTCGGCAGCCGAGCTCCTGCACGAACTCCGCTACATCCGCGGCCACAACATGGCCGTCGCGGCCGTCGAGATGGCTTTCTGGGACCTGCAGGCGCGCGCCCTCGGCGTGCCACTGTGGCAGCTCCTCGGAGGCAGAGCGCGCCCCATACCGGTCGGCATCTCGCTCGGCATCCAGGACAGCGTCGAGCAGACGGTAGAACTGGCGACGCACAACGTCGCCCTCGGCTACCGGCGCATCAAGCTCAAGATCCAACCTGGCTGGGACGTCGACCCAGTCGCCGCCGTGCGCGCGGCGCTCCCCGACATCGAGCTCACCGTCGACGCCAACAGCGCCTACCGCCTGAACGACGCCCCGCGCCTCCGGGAGCTGGACGACTTCGACCTGACCTACATCGAGCAGCCCCTCGCCTTCGACGACCTGATCGACCACGCCGAGCTCCAGTCCCAGCTCGACACGGCCATCTGCCTCGACGAGAGCGTCCACTCGCCCGACGACGCCCGCAAGGGGTTGGCCATCGGGGCCGGGCGCGTCATCAACATCAAGACCGGACGCGTGCGCGGCCACCTGGCGGCGCGGATGGTGCACGACGTCGCCAAGGCGTTCGGCGCGCCCGTCTGGTGCGGCGGCATGCTCGAAAGCGGCGTCGGCCGGGCGCACTGCCTGCACATCAGCACGCTCGACAACTTCACTCTTCCAGGCGATACCTCGAGCGCGAGCCGCTACTGGAACGAGGACATCGTGCAGGAGCCGCTGGAGGCCGAGAACGGCGTCCAGAGCGTGCCGACGGGGCCGGGCACGGGCGTGACACTGAAGCGCGATCTCGTGGAGCGCATCACGACGCGAAGGCAAGCGCTGCCAGGCTGAAGCGCCGAAGAGTGCTCGGCGCACCAGCATCGTCGGTACCGGCGGGCTACATGTCGGGCGGATGCCTGGCGACCCACTCGTCGCGCAGCAAGCTGTAGACGGCGGCGTCGCGATGGGCGCCTGCGTTGGAGATGAAGCGGCGCAGCACACCCTCGAACTCGAAACCCAGCCGCTCGGCAACGGCGCGGCTGCGTAGGTTGTCGACATCGGCCCTGATCTCGATGCGCTCGAACGGTTGGCCGCCGCAGGCGGGGGACTCGAAGCACCGCGCGAGGACGGCGGCCACGCACCTGGTGACGATGCCGTTCCCGTAGCGCCCAGCGTCCAACCAGTAGCCGATCTCTCCCCGGCGCAGGTCCTTGGCAACGTGATGCACGCCCACCATGCCGACCAACTCCCCACGCTCGAGCATGCCGACCTCGAAGCCGTCGCCGGCGGCGATGGCCGGCAGCGCACGACCGGTGATGAACCCGAGCAGCGCTTCAGGCGAGAGATCCGCGGCCCAGGGCATCCATTGCTGCAACCTGGAAGCGTTACGTCTAGCCAGCTCGCTAAGCCTGGCCACGTCCTCGCGCTCCAGTACTGCCAGCTTCAACTCGTCGTCGACGGGTAGCGAGAAGCGCGCCTCCGCCCAACCGAGGCGGGGTCGGTCCTCGGGGCTCTCCGAGTCCGTGTCAAGCCCGCCAGGGTCACCGCGCTGCTCCCCGACCAGGCCGTAGCAGACTTGGTCGACGGGCTCGCCCGTCACCGAGACGGACGAGCGACGCATGACGGCCTCGAGCTCGAAGCCGAGTCGCTCGGCCACACGGCGGGAGCGTTCGTTGTCCGTCGCCGTCACGAGGCTGACGTGGCCGACCCCGAAGCCCTCGAACAGGTAGGCGAGCACCCCGCTCATCGCGCGCGTGACCAGCCCGCGCCCCTCGTGCGCCGCGTCGACCCAGTAGCCGACCTCGCTGCTGCCGCCCGGAGCGGAGCGGCTATGCAGCCGGATGACTCCGACGACCTCCCCGTATTCGCAGAGGTCCGCCTCCCAGCCGGTGCCAGCGACGAACAGCTCGAGCGACCGGGCCGTCAGCGCGTCGGCGTCCTCCGGCCGCAGCGGTGCGAAGATGGGCACCCACCGCTGGAGGTGCTCGAGGTTGGCCTCGAGCAGAACCCGGTACTCGGCGACGTGGTGCGGCTCACGCAGCCTGAGGGCGAGCCCGTCGCCCAGGTCGAGCGAGAAGGCGTGCGGGGGACGCGTCGGCACCCCCGAGGACGAGAGATCGCGTGGCATGCGTGCTCCGTCAGCGTCCACCATGCTCCTCCATCTCCTCCGCCCAGCCGGCGACGCGCGTGACACTGGCGTCGAGGTCGCGCAGGAGCGTGAGGACCTCGAGGTGGTGCGAGCTGGACGCGCGCGACTCGGGGAGCTGCGCCTGCAACCTGGCCAGGTGCGCGACGCGCATGCTGCCGATGTGCTCCTCCAGAGCGTGCCGACCCGCGATCACGCTGCGCGCCATCAGCTTGTCGCCCGTCGCGAGGGCCGTGAACGCGTTGCGCATGCGCTGGAGGACGCGCTCGCCCGTCTCGGTCAGCTCGGAGCGCCCCTCCTTGCTGAACTCGACGCCCTCGCTCTTCAGCTTCTCCTCGCGCCGGGCCAGGCGCCTGATCTGATCGCCCATGTGCTCGAGCTCCGTGGCGGTGAGGAGCAGGCGCTCGGAGATGGGGTCCTCGCCGTTGGCCCTACGGATGCGCGCAACGTAGTCGACGACCCTGAAGGTGAGGCGGTCGACCTTCAGCTCCCTGGCGGCGATGGGGCCAGGATCCCATCTGCCGGTGGACAGGTACTCCATGGCCCGCTCTGTCATGACGACCACCTGATCGCTGATGCGGACCGTCTCGCGCTTGGCGAGAGCGAGCCCGAGCTGGGGGTCGGAGACGGCGTCCGCGCGCAAGTACTTGGGCGCGGAGTCGTCGTCCGTCATGGGCACGAGCTTGGCGCTCAAGGGGGCGAGCAGGCGGCAGAAGAGCGTGCCGAAGACGGCCACCGCCAGGTTGAAGAAGGTGTGGGCGTTGGCGACCTCGCGGGCGCCGCCGCCGCCGATCGACTGCAGGAGGTGCGTGGCGGGCTCGCGGAAGAGAACAATAGCCATCGCGCCGAACACCAGGACGAGCATCTGCATGAGGCCAGCGCGCTGGGCGTTCGAGTCGAAGCTGCGCGAGACCATCAGGGGCAGCACGCCGGCGCCCGCGTTGCCCCCGACCACGAGGACGAGCGCCGTCTCGAGCGAGACCGCCCCCGCGACGTGCAAGCCGAGGGCCACGGCCGTGGCCGCGTTGGAACTGGAGAGCATGGTGCCGAGCGCGCCGCCGAGGGTGAGCACCGCCAACGGCTGCTGCTCCGCGGCCTGGATGAGGACGTTGAAGACATCGCTGGAACTCAGGCCGGAGACCGACTGGACCGTGAGTTCGAGGCCGAAGAAGAGCAGGCCCGTACCGAGCACGAACTCGCCGATCGACCTGCCCCTGCGCCACAAGGAGAGGACGTAGCCGACGCCGATCATGGGCAGGGCGTAGTCGGAGAGGTGGAAAGCGGCCAGCTGCATGGCCAGCGTTGCGCCGAGCTTGGCGCCCATCAGCATGACTATGCCCTCGCGCACCGCCACGAAGCCGTTGCCGAGCAGGCTGAGGATGGTGACGGAGATGGACGTGCCGCTCTGGGTGGCGGCCGCTACGGCCGTGCCCGTCAACAGCGCCATGACCGGCGACTTCGTCGCCAACGCCAGCCAGCGCCGCGAGGCCGGACCGATGGCCTCCTGCAGCGCCGAGGAGATCCGGTAGGTGCCGGTCAGCAGCAGCGCGAGACCGCCGAGCATCGTCAGCAGCATGCCGGCCCCTCCGGCGGGCAGGTACTGGGCTTCGACAAACAGGCGGTGAGCGACAAGGTACGTTACATCCCGTCCTGGAGATGGATGAGCAGTCTACACCCGGCCAAGGGCCGGCTGGCGACCGATGGCGCCGCGGCGTAGCCAGCCGGCCCCGTGTATCACGACGTGTGTACGCGCCTCCGTTCCCCGGACGGTGACCGGGAACGCGTCCGGCTGCTAACTTAGGGCGACAAACAATCTGCTGCACCTTATGGAGGAAGCATGAAGCGAGTCCTCATCGCCTTGTTCGTAGCCTGCCTGGCGTTCGTGACCGCCGTGGCGAGCGCCCAGGACACCGTCAAGATCGGCGTCATAACGAGCCTCACCGGCCGCTTCGCCGAGTTCGGCGAGCAGCACAAGGCCGGCATCCAGGCGGCCCTCGAGGACGTCAACGCGGCCGGCGGCGTCAACGGCGCCCTCGTCGAAGTAGTGTTCGAGGACGACATCTCCGAGGTGAACGCCGCCCTCACCGCCGGCGAGAAGCTCGTCAACCAAGGACTGCCCCTCGTCATGGGCGCCTACTCCTCCGGCATCACCAACCCGCTCGCCCAGTACTTCACGCGCCAGCAGCGCCCGTTCGTCGTGTTCACCTCGTCCGACGACGCCATCACGCGGCCTGGCTCCGACTGGGTGTTCCGCATCAACCAGCCCTCCTACGCCTACGCCCAGGTCTTGTTCGACGTCTTCGACGCCATCAACGCCGAGCGCGGCGCCGGGACCCTCAAGACGATCGTCACGGTGCACGGCAACGGCGCGTTCGAGAGCGCCGTCGCCGACGCCGTCGACCTGATCGCCTCCGAGCGCGGCTACACGGTGCTCCAGCGCCAGGACTACGACCAGGCGGGCGCCGACTTCCGTCCGATCCTCAACCGCTTCAAGACGCTGAACCCTGACGTGCTGTTCATGGTGTCGTACGCGGCCGACTCCGTCGCCCTCATGCGCCAGGTCCAGGAAGTCGGCCTAGACGCCAAGGTGTTCGCGGGCGGCGCAGCCGGCTTCGCGCTCCCCGGCTTCATCGAGGGCTCCGGCCCGGCCGCCGACTACGTGTTCACGGCCACCATGTGGACGAAGGACGTGCCTTACCCCGGCGCGCAGGAACTCAACGCCCGCCTGAGCGCCATCCTCGGCCGCACGCCCTCCTACCACGCGGCCCAGGCGTACGCCTCCGTGATCACGGCCGTCGACGTGCTGAAGCGCGCCGCCTCCTTCTCGCCAGAAGACGTGCGCGCCGCGCTCCTCGCGACGAACATGCCGGACACGGTCTACGGCCCCATCCGGTTCGAGGACTACCAGGGCTACAAGAACCAGGCCCCGTTGCCGGCCGTGGCCGAGCAGGTGGTGAACGGCGACTTCGTGACCGTGTACGTGAACGGACAGGTCGTGGGGGACCTGCTCGAAACCCCGTCTTGGAACGCGCGCTGACGCGCTAGCTTGCCTCACTTCGCCTCAGGACGGAGCCAGTGACCGTGGAGTGGCTGGCTCCGTTCCTACAGAACCTCAGCGGCGGCCTGTTGATAGGCGGCATCTACGCTCTCATCGGCGTGGGGCTGTCGCTCATCTTCGGGGTCATGCGCATCATCAACTTCGCGCACGGCGAGTTCGTGGCCGTCGGGATGTACACGGCCATCGTGCTCTTCCAGCGCCTCGGCATGGACCCGTACGTGGCGCTGCTCGTGGCGGCGCCGCTCGGGTTCATCCTGGGCGCCGCGCTGCAACGCGTCGTCCTGCACCGCCTCATCGACGCGCCCGCCGACAGCACGCTGCTGGCGACCCTCGGACTGGCGCTCGTGCTCTCCAACGTCCTGTTCCTGATCTTCGGCGCCGAGCCTAAATCCATCTACCTCCCGTACGCCACGGCCACCGTGACGCTCGCCGGGGTGAGACTGCCAGTCGCGCAGCTCATCGCGGCCGCCATCACGCTCGTCGTCATCGTCGGCCTATGGCTGATACTCACGCGCACCGAGATCGGACGCGCGATCAGAGCCACGGCCCAGAACCGCCTCGGCGCCGAGCTCGTCGGCATCAACACCCCGCGCATCCACGCGCTCGTCTTCGGGCTTGGCATGGCCCTCGCCATGTGCGCCGGCGTGATCCTCGCGCCACTCCTATTCGCCGTGCCGACGGTCGGCTCCAGCTACACCCTCAAGGCGTTCGTGGTGACCGTGCTAGGCGGCCTCGGCAGCGTACCCGGCGCCATCGGCGGCGGCTTGCTGCTCGGCGTCGTCGAGTTCCTCGGCGCGTCCTACCTCTCGTCCGGCTACCGCGACGCCTACGGGCTCTTCGCCTTCCTGCTCATCCTCCTGCTGAGGCCAGAGGGCCTCTTCGGGCGCACGGTGAAGCGCGTATGACGGCGAAGCCGTGGCTCGAGCGCGGCGCGGCGCCTTGGTTGGGGTTGGCCGCCGTGGCGGCGGCCGGCGCCGCCTGGTACGTCGTCTTCCCGAGCTCGCTCTCCCTCGGCATCGGCTTGCTGCTGCTCGCAGGCTGGGCGAGCGCCTGGGACCTCCTCGGCGGCTGGACGGGCCAGACGAGCCTCGGCCACGCCGCCTTCGTCGGCCTCGGCGCCTACGTCGTCGGCGTCACCGCCACGAAGTACGGCCTCGCCCCCTGGTGGAGCGTCCTACTCGCCATGTCCTTGGCCGCGGTCCTCGCGCTCCTGTGGGGGCGCATCACGTTCGGCCTGCGCGGCTCGTACTTCGTCCTCTCCAGCATCGCCGTCGCCGAGATCCTCAGGCTCGTCGCCATCAACGAGCGCAAGCTGACCGGCGGCGCCATCGGGCTCTTCATCTTCGACCTCGACAAGCCGTTCGGTCTCGACCTGTTCAGCCGGCGCACGGAGTTCTGGCTGGCCCTCGGCTACCTCCTGCTCGTGCTCGCCGTCGTGTTGCTCGTCACCCGCGGCAAGCTCGGCTACCAGATGCGGGCGGTGCGCGAGGACGAGGCGTCTGCCCAGGCGGCCGGCATCAACCCCGTCTCGGTCAAGTCGTTGGCGTTCATGCTCTCGGCCGCGCTCACGGCCCTCGGTGGGTGCATCTACGGGATCTTCCTCTCGGCGCTGCAGCCGCAGCCGCTGTTCGAGCTGCACTTGAGCGTGCGCATCGCCCTCGTGGCCATCATCGGCGGCCGCGGCACGCTCTTCGGGCCGCTCATCGGCGCCGCCATGCTCACGCTGGCCGGCGAGCTCTTCCGCAACGCGTTCGCGGAGGCCAACCTGCTCATCTACGGTCTGCTCATCGTGATCGTCGTGCTCTTCGTGCCACGCGGGCTCATGGGCGAGCTGCGCAGGCGCGCTGTCAGGAGGCGCTATGCCAAGAGCGCTGGAGGCTGAGCACATCACGGTCCAGTTCGGCGGCCTCGTGGCCGTCAACGACGTGTCTCTCGCCCTCGACGCGGGGCAGATCGTCGGTCTGATCGGCCCGAACGGCGCCGGCAAGTCGACGCTGTTCAACGCGTTGACCGGCTACGCCAAGACCAAGCGGGGGACGGTCAAGCTCTTCGGCGCGAACGTGGAGCGCCTGCCGCCCTACGCGCGGACGCGCCGCGGCATGGGCCGCACGTTCCAGATCGAGCGCCCCTTCGAGGGGCTCACCGTGCTCGAGAACGTGCTCATCCCAGCCTTCCTCCACCACGCCACCCGGTCGGAGGCCGAGGCGGCCGCCAGGCACGCCCTCGAGCTCGTCGGCCTGAGCGACCGGGCCGTCCAACCCTCCAGCGACCTCAACCTCGCCAGGCGCCGGCGCCTAGAACTGGCGAAGGCGCTCGCCGTGCAGCCGCGCGTGCTGTTCCTCGACGAGCTGATGGCCGGTCTCAACCCGCCGGCGCTCAAGGAGATGATCGGCTTCGTGCGCTCGCTCGCTCACTCCGGCATCGCCATCGTCATGGTGGAACACATCATGCAGGCCGTGACCGAGCTCTGCGAGGAGGTCATCGTGCTCGCGTTCGGCGAGAAGATCGCGCACGGGGTACCGCGGGAAGTCATGAACGACGCACGGGTCGTCGAGGCCTACCTGGGAGGCACCGATGAGTGAGCAAGGCGCCTCGAGCCGACTCGGGGCACAGCCAGCCGAGGCGCAGCCGGCGCGCGTGCTCGACGTGGTCGACGCCGACCTCGGCTACGGCGAGTTGCAGGTCGTCTTCGGCGTCTCGCTGCATGTGAACGCCGGCGAACTCGTCGGGTTGGTGGGCGGCAACGGCAGTGGCAAGTCGACCATCCTCCGCGCCGTCTCCGGCATGATCAAGCCGCGGGGCGGCAAGGTCTTCCTGGCCGGCGAGGACGTCACCGGCCTCAAGCCTCACGATCTGGCGCTGCGCGGCCTCGCGCACGTCCCCATGGGGCGGCAGCTCTTTGGCGACATGACGGTCGAGGAGAACCTCTCGCTCGGCGCGTACCTGGCGCCGGCCCGCGCGCGCCGGGCCGAGGGGTTCGAGCGCGTCTATCGCCTCTTCCCCGACCTGCACACGAAACGCCGCGCCGCGGCGGGCTCGCTCTCCGGTGGCCAGCAGCAGATGGTCGCCATCGGCCGCGCCCTGATGCTCCACCCGAAGGTCCTCATCATGGACGAGCCAAGCCTCGGCCTGGCACCACTACTCGTGCGCGAGGTCATGCACGTCATCCGCAACGTGGCCGACACGGGCATGCCCATCCTCCTCGTCGAGCAGAACGTCACG
>JBDZVI010000084.1:10954-12688 GCA_040255585.1 Deinococcaceae bacterium | reverse complement strand
CGTGCAGAACCTCTCGACGAACCACCAGCCGGCAGGCACGCCGACCTCCTCGGCCCGCACCGCCGTCCACAGGGCGCGCCGCCACAGGCTCGTGAAGCCGTCGGCCGGCACGGGGAACGCCTTCCCGTTGTGGAACCGGTAACCGTGGATGCCGTCGCGCGGCACGGGGAACGCGCGGTGCGGCTTGGGCACGTCGTCGCCGAAGCGGTGTGCCAAGGTGGTCGCCGCCTGCTCGACCCAGCGCGCCCGGACCCGCTTGAGGCTCTTACCGACCCGACTCGCCTCCCCCAGCCTGACGACGAGGTCGCCGCGAAGCGCGTTCAGGACGTGCTGATCCGGAATGTCGGCGTATAGGTCAGCGATGGAATCATGCTGCCGCATTTCAAGCGGACGGCCGACCTGGATCATCACCCAGTTGGACTCCACCGCCTGCTCCTTGACGGAGGTATACGCCGACATTCGCGGCACGCGGCGCTCGTACCGACCCGGGCGGGGCCGGCAGGGGCGCGTCCTGCCGGCGTCCGACTCCGCGATCAGGTCGCGCCGCCCCCACGCGCACACGCGGGCGCTCGGCGTGTGGCGACCAGCCGGGAAGAACCGGATGACCGTCCCCACAATGCACGGCCGCAGCTCGGAGCCCACGGGCATCGCGCCGTAGTTGTGCCGGACATCGACCAGGTGCCTCACGGCCTCGCTCCAGGGGTGGCCGGGCTCGACCAGGTGGCGCATGAGCGTCCTGGCGCACTTGCCGGTAGCCTCCTCCAGCGACCAGTACGTCGTGAGCAGGTGCGGGGCGGGGTCGTCCGACGTGGCGTGCTCGACCGACCAGCGCGCCAGCAGGTGGACGAGCGCGTAGGCGGGGCCGAGGGCGTCGCGGTAGGGAGCCAGGAGCTCCGTGGCGCGGGTGTGGGAGCTGTGGGGCGCGAGTCCGGAGGTGTCGGCGTCGGCTTGCCGGGACGCCGGGGCGAAGGCGTGGGCGGCGTGCGGCGGGACGGCGGGGGCGGCGGCCGGTCGGGACGCCGGAGAATGGACGTGCAACGTCCCTGTTGCAGACGCGACGGCGTAGCAGCCATCGTGGTCAGGAGCGCGCGCGTGCCGACCGTTGGGCCCAGGAAGTCGTGCGCCCCGGCCGTAAGGCGCTGGACCGCGAACGCCGTGCGCGCCGCGCCCTCGCGCCGTCGCGACGGCGGAGGCTAGTCGGCCCTCCGGTCGGGCGCGCGGAACGCCGTCCGGACCGCGTCGCCGGCGCGGGCGTCGAGCACCGCGGAGCTGCCGCGCCCCCTCGTCACCCGCTCACCCTCCCGGGGCTGTCGCTGCCCGGTGCCTCCGGCACCATGTCCTCGTGGCCCCGGCCCGGTCGCCGGCTCCCCGGCGGCGTGTACGGGGTCCACCCGGGCGCACGCCGCGGCCGCGGGGGCCGCTCAACGCCCTCGAACTCCTCCAGGTCCTCGTACAGGACCGGGTGCCGCCACCGGTGCTGCCCGCGGTTCCTACCCGGCCGCGGCCCAGACCATGCTGGTGAATTGCCTATCTTGCCGTTCACGTGCGTTCTTCCCGTGCTACTCATGTGTATGCCTCCTTCGGACGCTTCCCCACGGACACTTCTCCACCGGGGGTCTTCGAAGCCGGCGAACCAGGACGGAAGCGTGCCTTCCACGCAGAGCCTCCGTCCCGCCTGCCGGCAGGGCGAGAGGATCGCCCGCCGGCGGGCATCCTCACTCCGGGCGGGTCCAG
>JBDZVI010000084.1:0-10854 GCA_040255585.1 Deinococcaceae bacterium | reverse complement strand
CGGCAGGGCGAGAGGATCGCCCGCCGGCGGGCATCCTCACTCCGGGCGGGTCCAGCCCACCCCCTCATGGACCCGCCCGGGGCTCTGGGCAGGTCGAGGTGTAGGTCGAGGTGTGGGCCGACGTCACGGCCACCCCTCCGGACCCGCCCCTCCGGACCCGCCCCTTCGGGTCTCATTACCTACCTGTTCGCGGGCGGGGCCGGCAGGTTCAGGTAGTCCAGCGTCGCGCGGGAGGTGTAGATGGACAGGACGAGCTCGGGCGACTCCTCACCGGGCCCCTCGTAGACGAGCAGCGGTAGCCAGCTGTCGAGGGTCAGCGCGGCTCCCTCGCCGACATGCCGCCACTCGCCGCTCGGCGTGACGTTCGGCAGGCACCTGAAGCTCCAGCCCCAGCCGTCGCCGACGTACAAGGACTGCGAGCCGTCCGCGCAGGGCTCGGGCGCAAGGGCGGCGGCGGGGAACCCGACGGTGACGTCCAGGCCGATGCGCTGGTTCGGCCGGAAGCCGGCAGCGTACTCGCCGAGGCCGCCGACGGCCCACGTGGAGTACTCGCCCCCGCCCTGGGCGAGACCGAACGCGAGGGAGCGCGTGCCGCTCGGGGCCGTGACGGTGAGGCCCGTGAAGTCGCCGAGGAGCGGCGTCAGGTCGCCCGGCACCACTTGGCGTGCCCGCACGACGGGGGCCGGGGCGAACAGGTGGTTCAGTCGGCCTCCGCCTAGTCGAGCCCCTGGGACGAGAGCGAGGCCGCGCGGGCGTTCAGGTGGACGCGCAGCTCGGCCGCCGTGTCGAGCCGCTGCCGCCGCGGCAGGCCGAGCGTGGCCCGGCGGATGTACTGGTCGATGGGGCCCATCAGGCGTTCCCCACGAACAGGAACACCTCCATGGCGTCGCGCACGGCGCGCCACTCCTCGCGCTTGCGCGCCAGCGCGCGCCGCCCGTCGTCGGTCAGCTCGTAGTACTTCCTTGGCGCGCCGCCGGCGTCGCTGTCCTCCCAGCGCGAGACCACCCACCGCTGCTTCACGAGCCGGTGCAGGGCCGGGTAGAGGCTCCCCTCCTTGAAGGCGAGCCCGCCGCCCGTGGCCCGCTGCACCTCCTCGAGGATCTCCAGGCCGTACCGGGCCTGAAGCTCCAACGTGGCGAGGATGGCCAGGTCGACCGTGCCTCTCTTAGCGTCCGGGGTTGGGTCAGCCATATACGGCCTCCGTCCTCTACCTTGCTTGGCAAGTATCTTGCGTTCCTATATAGAGCGGCGGCGGCCCGGCTGTCAAGTCGGCGCCCGCCGCCAAGTCCTGCCACACGGGGCTCGGACCGCTGCCACTCGACTCCGCGGACATTGTTAGAGCACCCGCGGACCGCCTCGCCCACCCACACCCGGGAACGCCATGCCCACTTCCTGCATCTAAAGAGATAGAGCGAGCGGGAACGGGACAAGCAAGTCCCGCCACCGGACCCCGCTCCAGCACAGTCACCGACCATGGAGGTCGTCATGTTCCGTAACACCACCAGCAAGCCGCCCATCACCTGCCCCGTCGCCCACGCGGTCGTCGCCGTAGCCGCACTGCTCCTGGCGCTCGTGCCGTCGGCGGCGCTCGCCCAGCACTCCGAGCACGCCGCGACCGGGCGCATCGTCGGCAGCGCGAGCGCCCTGGCCCTGAACAACGCCATGCGCGAGCTGTGGGCCCAGCACATGGAGTGGACGTACGCAGCCGTCACGGCGTTCGCCACGGAGTCGCCCTCGTTCGAGGCGACGGCGGCCCGGCTCATGAGCAACCAGGTCGACATCGGCGACGCCATCAAGCCGTTCTACGGCGACGCGGCGGGAGAGGCGCTGACGACGCTGCTCCAGGCGCACATCTCCGCCGCCGTCGACGTCGTGAGCGCCGCCAAGGCCGGCGACTCCGCGGCGACCGACACCGCCATCTCGGCCGCCTACGCGAACGCGCAGGAGATCGCCGACTTCCTGGCGCTCGCGAACGCGTACTGGCCGCAGGCCACTGTCCGCGACATGCTCAAAGGGCACATCGACACGACGCTCGTGTACGCGACCGCGCTGCTGCAGGGCAACTACGCCGATGGCATCGCGGAGTACGGCACGGCCGAGGCGCACATGATGATGCTCGCCGACGCCCTGACCGACGGCCTCATCGCCGCGTTCCCCGCCAAGTTCGCCGACTGACGAGCGTCGACCGAAGGGCGCCCACTGAGCCGCGGCGGCCCGGGGTCGCCGCGCGACCCTCGCTCCCATCGGCCACGCGTATAGTCGGGCAGCTACAGGCATCCGACGTAGGCAGGGGAGTCAGCCATCATCAGCCAACCCGTTCCTATGGCGCCCCGGGCGCCCGATCAGGACTGCGATACCGGCCTCGTCGCCCGTGCGGCCGCGGGCGACGAGGCCGCGTTCGAGGCGATCATGCGGACGTACAACCAGCTCCTCTTCCGCACCGCGCGCAGCATCCTCAAGAGCGACGCCGAGGCGGAGGACGCGCTGCAAGACGCGTACCTGCACGCCTGGCGCGGCCTGCGCTCGTTCAGGGCCGAGAGCAAGCTCTCCACCTGGCTCGTGCGCATAATGACCAACGAAGCGCTCGGCCGCCTGCGCCGCGCTAAGGTGCGGACCATCCCACTGGAAGACGCCATGACCTCACCCGACCCGAAGATGCAGGCGGCGCTCGCCGACGGGCTCGACGACGGCCCGGAGCAGACGGCCGCGCGCGCGGAAGTGCGGCGTCTCATCGAGGAGCGCATCGACCTGCTCCCCGACGCCTACCGCACGGTGTTCATGCTGCGGGCCGTCGAGGAGATGAGCGCCACGGACGTGGCCCAAGCCCTCGACATCCCGGAGGCGACGGTCCGCACGCGCTTCTTCCGCGCCCGCCGGCTCCTGCGCGAGGGCCTCACGATCGACGTCGCCGCCGACCTCGGCGAGGCGTTCGCCTTCGACGGCGCGCGCTGCGACCGGATCGTGGAGAACGTGCTGCGCCGCGCTCGACTGGAAGGGCTGAGCGACGCGGTCTGAGGCGGGGACGGAAGGAACACGCCGACCCTGATGCCCCACCGCCGCGCTGGTGCGTCAGACCCGAGCGTCCCTCGCCCCACCAGAGCGCTCGCCCAACGCCCGCATGTCGCTCCCGCTAGGCTCCTGGAAGAGCCTGAGCCCGAACTCGGGCAGGATCGCGATCAGGTGCTCGAAGATGTCGGACTGGACGCTCTCGTAGACGACCCAGCGGACGTCGTTGACGAACACGTAGACCTCCAGGGGGAGCCCGGTGGGTCCAGGCTGCAGCTGCCTCACGAGGAACGTCATGTCCTGGGCTATCTGCGGGTGCGCGCGGAGGTAGCGCGTCACGTACGCCCGGAACGTGCCTGCGTTCGTCAGGCGGCGCGAGTTGAGCACGTCCTCGCGCGCCGCCGGGTTGCGGGCGGTCCACTCCGCGATCTCGGCCCGCTTCTCCTCCAGGTAGGGCCGCAGCAGCGCGAACCGGCCCAGGTGCTCCAGCTCGTCGTCCGTCAGGAAGCGGACGCTGGACAGGTCGAGGTCGAGGCTGCGCTTGATGCGCCTGCCGCCGGACGCCTGCATGCCGCGCCAGTTCTTGAACGACTTGCCGAGGAAGTTGTGCGCGGGGATGATGGTCAGCGTCTTGTCCCAGTTCTGGACGGTGACGGTGTTGAGGGCGATGTCCTTCACGTCCCCGTCGGCGTTCATCTCCGGCATCTCGATCCAGTCGCCCACCCGGATGAGGTCGTCCGTCGTGAGCTGGATGCCCGCGACGAAGCTCAGGATCGTGTTCTGGAAGATGAGCAGCAGGACGGCGGAGGCTGCCCCGATGCCCGTCAGCAGGACAAGGGGGTCGCGGTCGAGCACCAGCCCGATCGTGACGATGCCCGCGAGCAGGTAGCCGATGAGGGCAACCACCTGCACGTAGCCCTTGATGGGTCGCCGCCCCGGCTGCTGCCGGGCAGCGTGCCGGTCGCCGACGGCGTTCATGAAGGCCGCGAGGGTCCGTGCCACGGCGATGGCCACCACGATGCCCGCGACGCGGTACACGAATTCGGTCAGGAAGTCCGGTAGGCCCGGCACGTACCGCAACCACTCGCCGATCGCGGCCAGGGCGACGAGGAAGGCGACGCGCGCGCCAACGCGGCGCTCCAGCAGCGGCTCGCTCCAGCCCGACTTGCGCAGACCGGGCGCTCGGCGCACCAGGCCATCGATGACCCACCTCATGACGACGAAGGTCATGGTCGCCATCAGGGCGAGCGCGACGACCGTAAGAACGAAGGCGAGCACCGCATGCGCGTCAGCCCAGGCCCGCACGCCGGCGCCGAAGAGGCCGGTGAGGTGGCCGGCAGCGGAGGAGGTCTCGTCCATGCCCAGTCGAGAGTAACGCAACGGGCTTGGGGTGCCTAGCGGCCCCCCGCAGCCGCGCCAGGCACGTATCGGCTCAAGCCGAGGGTCTGCGGCTACCTTCCGGTACGGCAGATGACTCGTCCCTGCACCGAGGCCTCCGCCTTCGTGTAGGCCCAGGAGTCGACGACCTCGCTGCCGCGCATGAGGTAGATGACGTCGCCGGAGTTGCCCCACGTTGGCCCGCTGGGGTTTCCGATGAGTAGCTCACCCACGGGCTGCACGCCGCTCGGCAGCCGGAAGGTCCGGCCCGAACCCTTGTCGAGGAGATAGTAGCCGCGGGTGTCGAGCGGCTCCGACAGGTAGACGGACACCCATTCGCCGATGTCCTCGTGCGTGTCGGGGTTCACGAGCGCGCAGTACAGGGCGATGGGCGGAGGGGCTTCGGGCTCGAGCGGTTCTGGCACGGACCCGGCAGTTCCCGGCGCGGACTCGGACGGTCCCGCCTCGTCCTGCCCGGTCCCGTCCAGCCCGTCCCGCCCGGCCTGCGCCTGGCCGGCCTCGGCCATCGCCCAGAGCCCGTACTCCCCTGCACTGGCCGACTCGGCCGCCGCCGCGTACAGGTCGGCATAGGTCGCGTTGGGCGGCACGACCATGGGCCGCGCCCAGCCTGAACCGACCATGGCGAGGTTGACCTGCGTCGCACGGATGCCGCCCACGTCCCACGCTCCCTCGACGTCGGGTACGTAGACGTAGGCGAGGAGCCGGCCGTACCTATCCTCGGCGCCGAGGTCCAGTTCGAGCCAGATGAGCCTGCCGTCGCCGAGTAGGCTCGCGAGCGCCTCGCGAGCCTCGAGGCCGCCGGGCTGGAGCGGCGACGTCTCCGGCGCGTCGATGCCGATGAGCCTCACCGTGCGCGGGCCGACGTTCGAGGTGACGACGATGGTGTCGCCGTCTACGACCTTCGCTAGTGGCACCGGGCCGTAGACCTCGGAGACGGCCTGGCGGAGCGGCGCCGCGGTACCTGCTTCAGCAGGAGGAGGTGTAACAAGTGTTTGGGCGTGGCCGATGGCGAGCAGTGAGGCGGCGTGGAGGCACGCGAGAAGCAATGCCGCGGCGCCTAGGCTCCTGCTCACTCGGGTGCCGACCGTGGTCTCGCTCATGTCTGCCCGACCCTAACGCACTCGAGCGTGCGGTATCGACCACCCGCACACCGGAGCGTCATGAACACTCTGGTCAAGATCGAGCACGTGATGTACTAGGTACGGGTCTAGGGCACTAGGCGATCGGTATCCGCTTGTCGCCCAGGCGCACGACGATCTCGAGTTCACCGCCCAACGCGTGCGCATACGCCCTCAAGGTCGACACCTGCGACTGATCCACTTCGCCCCGCTCTATACGCGAGACGCGCGACTGGGAGATGTTCAGGCGCTGCGCCATCTCCTCCTGCAGGAGACCGTACTCGTTCCTCAGTTCAGCAAGCTTGTGGGCGCGCACATCCCCGATCATGCGAGCCTTGTGCTCCTGCACCTTGCGCTCGTCCAGGCGCCCTTCGCGAACCGCCTTCGCGCGAACGTCACTCCATCTCTTCATCACAGGCTCCCTCATCTATCCGTCTTCGTATACCTAGTCGTCGTACTCGCCGGCCAACCACTTCTCAAAGCGCTCCTCAGCTACCGGAATGTTGTCTTCGTACCACTCACCCCAGGAGTCCGCCTTGTCGCCGGCCACCAGGAGCACCGCGTTGCGCGAGGGATCGAAGATGAAGAGGACGCGTATCTCGCTACTTCCGGCCGAGCCGGGCCGCAACTCCTTGAGGTTGTGCAACTTCGAGCCCTCACTCCGACGACAAGGATGGCCGCGTTCGCACCTGCGTAATCTCCGCGTAGAGCCGGCCTACATGAATCAGACAAGCACCTCAAGCCAAAACGGTAACCCCCAAATTGTTCTTCGGTGACGCGCACAGTCACGCGTCAGACAGGGAGAATAGCCTGTAGATCTCTATGCGGCTCGCACGCTGTAGGCACTGGGTAGGCACTGGCCAATCCACCAGAATGTTGAACAGACGCACGCTCATCCCTGGCGTGACCTTGGCTGGTCACCCACCTGCCACGTATGCCATCTAGACGCCGCCCACCCCACCACCAGCCAGCCCGCAAGCCTCCACCACGCTGTCCAGCTCGGCGCCTATGAACGCGTCGACCTGCGCCCCGGGATGGCGGACGAACGCCGACGCGATGGCCCCGCGCCGGCGGTAGATCTCCTTGCGGATGGCGAGCCCGATGCCAGGCTGGAACTCGTAGCGGATGAGGGGGCAGGCGGCGTAGAAGGCGGCCTTCGCTCGGCGCGTGTCGCCGGCGTGCCAGGCGGAGACGACCTCGACGAGGACTTCCGGGTACGAGAAGCCGGTCATGATGCCGTCTGCCCCGCGCATGAGCTCCTCGAGGAGGAAGCCGCCGCCGAGGCCGCCCACGATGCCGATGTTCGACCCGAGCGCGCGCAGCTTGCTCACCTTGGGCAGGCTGGGCGTCTCCTCCAGCTTGATGACGACCACGCTCGGCAGCTTCTCGTGCAGCTCGACGACGAGCTCGGCGCCGAGGGTTATGCCCGTCGCCGACGGGTAGTCGTGGATGATGATCGGCGCGCCTAGCGCCTCGTCGTGGCGCTGGTAGTACGTGCGGATGACGGCGTCGTTCTGCACGGGCGGCGGGGCGACCAGCAGGCCAGAGGCGCCGAGGGCGAGCATCCGCTTGCCACGGTCCAAAGCCATGTCCGTGCCGGCCCCGCCGGCACCAGCGTAGACGGGCACGCGCCCGGCGGCCGCCGCGACGGTCGTGCGCAGGACGGCGTCGCGCTCCTCCTCCGTGAGCTTCGGCGCCTCGCCGAGGACGCCGAGGACCACGAGCCCGTCGACTCCGAGGCCGATCAGGAAGTCGGTCAGCCGTTCCAGGCTCGGGAGGTCGAGCTCCCCGGCCGGGGTGAACGGGGTTGGCATGATCGTGTGGACGCCGCCGAAGCGGCCGGCTGGGCTGGTCGGGTATCGCACCTGGGTCCCTCGTTTTCCGGCGTCTGAGCCTTGTCGTGCGTATGCGCCTTGCGGGCCTTGTCGGGGGTGCGCCAAGGCCCGCTGGGTTACTGCAAGGTTACGCCGCGGTGGCGGCGCGGTGTTGCGCCCTCTCGCGACGAGCCCTCAGCGGCCGCCTCCGACGGGACATCAGCGCCCACCCGTGACGTCGATGAGAGCCATGGTCGTGTAGCTGGCCTTGTCGGACAGGAGCCACGCGATGGCCTCGGCGACCTCTTCTGCGCTGCCACCGCGCCCGATCGGGACCTGCGGCGCGAGGAGCGCCACGCGTTCCGGACGACCGCCACTGGCATGGATGTCTGTCTCGATGAGACCGGGCCGCACGGCGTTGACGCGGATGCCCTCCCCCGCCACCTCCTTGGCCAGCCCGATGGTGAGGGTGTCGATCGCGCCCTTGCTCGCGGCGTAGTCGACGTACTCGTTGGGCGAACCGAGGCGCGCTGCCCCGCTCGAGACGTTGACGATGCTCCCGCCGGCCCCACCGCGCAGCGTGCTCATGCGGCGCACGGCCTCGCGGGCGCAGAGGAGCGTGCCGATGACGTTGATGTCGAACATGCGTCGCCACCGCGCCACACCCTGCTCCGCCAGTGGAAGTGCACGGTCGACGACACCTGCGCTGTTCACCAACCCGCCGAGGAGCCCCAGTTCGGCGTCCACGCGCTCGAACATGGCGAGCGTCTGCGCCTCGTCCGACACGTCGGCCTGCACGGCGATAGCCGTGCCGCCCGCAGCGCGGATGGCGTCCACGACACGCTTGGCGGACCGGTGGTCCTCGCGGTAATTGACGGCCACGCGCCAACCTTGGGCGGCGGCCAGGCGCGCGGTCGCCGCGCCGATGCCGCGGCCGCCGCCCGTCACGATGATCGCCCTACTGTCCTGGAGCGCGTTGTCGTCCATGACGACGATTATCCCACGGTGCCCGGAGCGCCGCGTTTCCAGGCGGTCGGTCGTCGGCCGGGAACTCGTGGGCGCCTAGAGTGCACGTGAAATACCCTCACTAATCGTGACTAGGTCGACACCATTTTTGCGGTAAATCTGGTGTCGATATATGCGGCAAATCCTAGGGTTCGCGAGAGACCACCCCACCCTCCCCGGTCCCCGTGGCACGAGCGTGTTGATGGTCACGGTGACGCTGGGCGGGGTGCCGAGTCCTCCGCGGTCCCGCGGCACGGGGCTCGAGCGTGCCCCTACCTAACCCCCGTCGGGCGCCCCCCGCCACCGCATGAGCCGCGCGTTGACCGGGTTCAGCACGAGCGTCTCCAGGAGGATCACCACGACCACGACGGTGAAGGTCCACGCGAAGATCTTGGCCGTGTCGAGGTTGGACTGCGCCCTGGCCACGAGGGCGCCGACGCCGGACGCCGCCGACAGCAGCTCGGCCATGATGGCGACGCGCAGCGACTGGCCGAAGGTGACCGTCGTCGCGGCCAGGACGGGCGACGCGACGCCCGGGGCGACGACGTGGCGCAGCACGTCGAAGCGCGAGAGGCGGAAGGCGGCGGCCATCTCGATGAGGCTGCGGTCGAGGTCGCGCACGGCCTCCTCGACGGTCACGATGATGAGGGGCAGGGCGACGAGCACGATGACGAGCCGCGTCACCCCCGCGCCCGGGCCGAGCCAGATCAGGCCGAGCGACACGAGCACGACGGGCGGCACTGACATGAGCGCCGACACGACGGGGCGCGACACGGCGCTGGCCCACGACGAGAGCCCGTTGACCGCGCCCCAGACGATGCCGAGCGCCAGGCCGATGAGGACGCCGGTCGCGGCGCGGTAGAGGGTGAGGCCGAGCGCGTCGAACAGGGAGCCGTTGCGCGCGAGGGTCTTGAGCGCCGTCCACGTCTCGCCGGGCGACGGCAGGATGATCTCCGGCTGCCTCGACGCGAGGAACGCCCAGGCGGCCACGAGCACCGCCACGCCGAGCGCGCCGCCCAGCAGGCTGCGGCGCGCGGCCAGTGAGCGCGCCGAGGGCGACGGGCCCGTTTGCGAGCGCCCCGCGGGCGACAGGACCGCCGGCGCCCGCCCTTGGCGAGCCCCGACCGAACCCTGGGCGCGCTTCACGCGCACAAGACCTCCGAGCCCTTACGCGGCGGACCGCTCACTAACGCGGGTCGGCCAGGTAGAACGAGGCGTCGGGCAGGCCACCGCCGATGATGTCGGGCGACAGGACCGCGAGCTCGCCGTAGAACGCCTCCAGCTCCTCGCGCGCCTCGGCGGCGGGCACGACGGCGAGGTTCAGACGCGGGATCACGTCGGTGAGCACTGGCGCCGGTAGGTCGAAGGCGGCGGCCAAGGTAGCGACGGTCTCGGCATCTGCCGCGTTCACCTGGGCCACGGCCTGCTCCAGCGCGGTCAGGACGCCACCCAGCACGTCAGGGCGCTCCTCGGCCAGCCAGCTCGGCACCACGATGCCGGCCTGCGGGATGCGCGAGCGGCCCGTGATGATCGCCCACTCGTCCTGGAGGTTCAGGAAGCGGCCGAGCGCCTGGCCGTTGCGGTTGGCGTTGGCGAGGGCCACGGTGGCGAGGTGCTCCGGCATGACCGCCCACTGGCCCCTGCCGCCGACGAGCTGCGCCACGACGTCCTGCGGGGTCGCGAAGTACTGGATTGTGAAGTCCTCGCCCGGCGTGAGGCCGTTGGCGACGGCCAGGCGCTGGAAGACGAGGTCGGGCATGTCGTTGGCGAACGGGATCAACACCGTCTGGCCGCGGAGGCTCTCCCACTCGGGCGCGGCGCCGTCGGGGCCGATGACCCACAGGAGGCCCCAGACGATCACGGCGGCCATCTTGACGTCAACGCCGCGGTTGGCGAGGTTGGCGCCAACGTACGTCGGGACGGCCGTGACCTCGGAGCCGCCGTTGACGAGGATGCTGCGCAGGATGTCGGGTGTCGTCCACTCGCCGATATCTACCGACGCCGCGTAGTCGGCCAGCACGCCTGACTCGCCGATGAGCTTGAACGGCGCGGCGAAGGCCATGGTGTTCGGGTGCCGGATGCGCAGGGCGTCGAGCGGGGCCTGCGCGAGCGCCGCGCCGGCCGCGAGCACCGCCCCCAGCGCCAGGGCGCAGCGCAGCGCGCGGCCCAGCAGCCCGCGGGCATGTCCAGCCCCGCATGACCCGAGCGACCCACGCGCGTCCCACGACCCGCGCGCACTGCGCGGGCGAGCTACCTGTCTTGTCGGATCGTTTCTCACGCTTCCTCCTTGGAAGTTCCTTGCCTTGGGTTGGTGCCGGCAACGTGGTGGGCGACCTCGCCTCGGTCGTCGTTGTCGTCTTGGTCGTTGCCGTCTTGGTCGATGCCGTCTTGGTCGGTGCCGCCGCGGCCCAGCTCGTGCGCCAGGAAGGCGGCGAGGCTCGCCCCGTCGGGGTGGTCGGAATGGTCGACGAACCGCCACCCGCCGCTCGGCGGGCCGTCCATGACGAGGGTGC
>JBDZVI010000083.1:9417-12883 GCA_040255585.1 Deinococcaceae bacterium | reverse complement strand
CCTGGGCGGCGACCGGCGCGCCCGCCACGCCCTGCGCACCTTGCGCGCCCCGCGCCTCCTCTGCAACCGGACCAGTCTCGGCCAACACGCTCTTCCAACCGCCGGCGCCGGCCAGCGCGAGCTCCGCCGCCCGCTCGCCTTCCCACACGATCTCCTCGAAGCTCATGAACGACTCGATCCGGTGCTGCGGCATGGGGATGCGGATGCGCAGGTCCGCGGGGTGGATGGTCGCGTTGATGTCGACGAGTATCGACTGTTGGATGTCAGACGCGCGGAAGAGCATCTGCGCCATCGGGTTGCGCCGCTCCAGCTTGACCGTCGCCACCATCCGCTCCCACCAACTCCCCTCCTGTTCCAGGGTCGTGTACACGGACTGGCGCGGCGGCGTGACGTCGGAAGCGATGACGCGGTTGGCGCCAAGCCAACTGGCGGCGTTGATGGGCAGGTTGTTGATGATGCCCCCGTCGGCGAGCGTGCGGCCCGCCAGATGAACCGGCTCGAACGCGCCCGGGAAGGCGGCCGAGGCGCGCACGGCGCTGACGAGGTCGCCCTCCGTCATGACGACCTCCTCACCGGACTCGATGTCCGTAGCGACCGTCGCGAAGGGCAGCTTCAACTCCTCGAAGGTGGCCGGCAGGCGCTCGGCGAGGAACCCCGCGAGGCGATCGCCCTTGAGCAGGCCGCTCTTGAGGGAGAGGTCGACCACATCGGTCCAGTCGGTGGCGGTGGCCAGTTCGTATAGCTCGTCGGCGGAGAGGCCGCTCGCGTACAGGGAGCCGAGGATGGCGCCCATCGACGTGCCCGCCACCACGTCGAACTTGGCGCCGGCGCGTTCCAGTACCCGCAGCACCCCGATATGCGCGAAGCCGCGCGCCCCGCCGCCCGATAGAACGAGCCCAACACAGATGTGACGTCCAGCACGCTCCATGTCGCGATCCTAGCACGGGCGTTATGAGCCACAGCCCTCGGTTGAAGCACGTCCCGCGGTCGGGTTCGAGCCGCGGGACGTGTATGTAGGACGTTGGACCCGGGGAGGGCCCTCCGAGTGCTGCCGACGGACCTCAGTTGCCGCTTTCTTCCGGCTGCGAGACGACCTGGAGGGTCACCTTGACCGTGCGCGTCTCACCGTTGCGCCAGACCTCGAGCGTCATCTCGTCACCGGCCTTGGCGCCGATGAGCAGCTTCTGCAAGTCGGCCGCCTGGTCGATCTTGGTGCCGTTGGCCGAGAGGATCACGTCGCCGCCGGCGGGGTAGCTGCTGTTGCCGATGGTGGCTTGGAAGGCCGGGCCCTCGAGTCCGGCCGCCTGGGCCGGTCCGCCGGGCGCGACGCTGACGACGACGAGGCCGTGGTCCGGATAACGGAGCACCCTGCGCGCCTCGTCGGGGATGGCCGTGACGGCGCCGACCTCGATGCCGATGCGCGGACGGTTGACGATGTCCAGGTTCTGGGCGTACACGCCGACGAGGCCGCCCTCGCGCATGAGCGGGAGCGCCTCGATCAGGAGCTCGCTCGGCACCGCGAAGCCGATGCCGATGTTCCCGGCGCTGCCGCTGCTCGTCATGCCCGGCACGATCATCGTGTTCACGCCGACGAGCCGACCCGCCGAGTCGAGGAGCGGGCCCCCAGAGTTACCGGGGTTGATGGCGGCGTCGGTCTGGACCATCGGGATCTCGATCTGGCCGATGGAGGGGAGCTCGCGGCCGATGGCCGACACGATGCCCTGCGAGACGCTCGACTGGAGGCCGAACGGGTTGCCGATGGCGATGACCTTCTGACCAACGCGCACGGCCGTGCTGTCCGCCAACTCGAGGGGCTTGGCTGCGGCGGGCATCTTGCCGCCGTCCACGAGCCGCAGGAGCGCGAGGTCGTAGTCCGGGTCGGCGCCGACGACCTCGGCATCGTACTCGTCGTCTACGTCGGGGAACACGACCCTGATGGTCGCGCCCTCGACCTTCGCGACCCCGTTACTCACCAGCGCGTTCTCGACGACGTGGTAGTTGGTGACGATCTCGTTCTCACCTACCACGAAGCCGGAGCCGCTGCTCTGCTGCACTTGCGGCTGTTGCGGGATCAGCTGCTGGGGGAGGAGGTTCCTGAACTGCGGTGGCAGGCCCTCGAGGGGGTCCTGGCCGAGGCGGCTGCCGCGCACCTCGACGTTGATGGCCACGACGCTCGGCCCCCACTCCCCGACGATGTCGACGGTGTTCTGCTCGTCCTGGAGGAGCGCCGATCGCTCCTGCACCGCGCTCGGCTGCGCCGCGACGGGGCTGCCTGGCAACCAGACGGCCGCCACGGCCAGCAGCAGGAGTAGTGTCCCGAAGACGCTGAGTGAACGGTTCCTGAGCACTTGGATCCTCCAATTTGGCTCTCATCGACTGGGAGCCGGTAGGAGGCGCGTGGGCGCGCCCCTGACGTGCTGGAGGCTAACGCCGTGGTGTGAAGCGACGCGTAGATGAGAATGAGGTTCGTGAAACGGAGCCGGACCGGCTCGCGGCCTTGGCGAGCCTGTCAATGACGAGCACGATGAGCAGACCGAACAAGATGAGCGCACTCATGAGGATCGCGGCTCCGACGTCGCCGGTAGCCCACGGCCAGGTCGCGGCCCCCGTGCCGTCCACGAACGGCCAGACCTTGCGCAGGCTCCCGAGCATGAAACCCGTGAGCAGGGCCAGGGTGGCGTCGTGGAAGCGTTTGAGCAGGTAGGTCAGGAAGCGCGCGAAGGAGAGGAGGCCGACGGCGGCGCCGAGCACGATCGGGACGATCACGGCGAGGTCCAGGTTGCCGAGCGCGGCGAGGGCGAACTCGTACTTCTCGAGCAGTACCAGGATGAACGCGCCGGAGAGCCCGGGCAGCACCATGGCGCAGATGGCGAGGAAGCCCGACAGGAAGAGGAAAGCGGGCGTCGATGGGGTCTCCACGGGCGTGAGGCCGACGATGACGAAGCCGGCGGCGCTCCCGAGCGCCAGCAGCAGTGCGACTGGCGCGTTCCACCGCTTCACGTTGCGGCCGACGATGGCGGTCGAGGCGGCCACGAGGCCCATGAAGAACGCCATCAGGTACCCGGGGTGACGTTCGAGCAGGTAGACGACCAGCCGCGACAGCACGACTATCGCCGTGCCTATCCCGGCCGCGAGCACGAACAGGAAGCCCCCGTGCATGGCGGCGAACGCTTCCTTGAACCGGCCGCGCAGGAGGGGGCGGAGGAACTCGCCCTTGGTGAGGGCCCCGATGCTTTCCAGGAGGCCGCCGTATACGCCGACGATCAGCGCGATGGTCCCTCCGCTCACGCCGGGGATCAGGTCCGAACTCCCCATGAGCAGTCCCTTGCCGTATAGGAGGGCCGCCTCGCCCCAGGTCCTTGGGGCGTGACTTCCGCCCCCGAAGCCGAGGCCATCGCGTTCCGTGTGGGCGCTCGGTTCGGGCACGCGGCGGATGTTATCACGGCCCTCCCGACGCCTGGGTGCA
>JBDZVI010000083.1:0-9317 GCA_040255585.1 Deinococcaceae bacterium | reverse complement strand
GCGGGCGCGCGCTACCGGGCGGACACGAGGCCCACCGTGCCCATGCGTTACTCTGGAAGTCGGAGTCTTTCTCGATGAGCGATTCGCAAGTGATGGCACGGCTGGCGGAGACCCTGGAAGGCTTGGGCGTAGAGAAGTCCAGCCTGGAAGACCTGGCGTCTAACCTTCTATGGCGCATCGGCAGGTTGGCCGACGACAGCCCCGTGACCGTGCGCGTCGGGCTGGCGTCTAGCGCCGAGTCGTTCCACGACCTGCAGCGTCTCCGCGGCGCGACCGATGCCGAGGTGGAGGCGGCCGTGCTCGACGGCACCCTGAGGGTGGAGTGGGTCGGTCAGCGCCTGAAGGGCGAGAGGTGACCCGAGAACCTTCCGAGGAGGCCCACAGTCCGGCTCGGGGCGAGCGCAGCCTGTTGACGCTCGAGCGCGAGGTCGCGTTCGACCTGCGGGTGCCGCTCCCGGCAGCTAGCGCTCGCGCGTTCGTGCAGGACGTGCCTGGCTCACTCGCTCAGGCCGACTTCCTCGCCGGCGTGCGCATGCGCGCGGGCGACCCGCCCACGCTCATGGCCCGGCTGCCGGTGAACGCGGCCGCCTTCGGTCTTCGCGACGTGCCCTTCGCCAGCACCGTCCACTTCACCGACCGCGGCGCGACCTTGACGCCCGTCGAGCCGGACGCGCCTGAGCGCGCGTGGGCCGAGGTCGGTGGCGAGGCCCACGTCGAACCGCTCGAGGGCGGCAGCCGCCTGGTCTACGCGCTCACCATCACCGTGCACCTGCTCATGCCAAGGGCGGAGCATTGGGGGTCGCACGCGCTCCTGAGGATGATCGAGCTCACCGCCGCCAGTGTGCTGCGCAATGTGGGAGAGCGGTTTCCCAAGGCCGTGCAGTCCGCCGCCGCGTCCGTCGAGGCCGCCTTGGCGGAGCCGGCGCGAGTCGTGTAGGAGAGTACGGGCGGCGCCTCTTAAGAGACCGGTTCGCGCTCACTTCCCGACGCAGAAGCGCGCGAAGATGCTCGCGAGCGTCTCCTCGCCGATGCCGTCGCGACCAGTGATGCTCGCCAGGGCGCGCATGGCCTCCTGCAGGTCGAGGGTGGCCAGCTCGACCCAGCCGTCCCGCGTTTGAGCGGCGGCGCGCTCGAGGGCTGCCAAGGCGCTCGTGATCGCCGCCACGTGGCGTTCGTTCCCCAGCCAGACCTCTGCGCCCGCAGCGGAACCGAGCAGGGCGTCCACCACGGCCGCCTCCAGCTCGGCCAACCCCGCACCCGTACGCGCCGAGACCCGCACCGGCCGCCTGACGCCCGGCGGGAGGCGCAGCTCGGCCTCCTCCCAGGCGGCTTGCAGGTCGCCCTTGGTTATCACCACCACGGTGCGACCCTCGGCGAGTTCCTCGACGAGGCCCTGAGCGACAGCGTCGTCGAGCTGCTCCGGGAGCCCCTCTGAGCCGTCGAGGAGCAGGAGCCTGAGGTCCGCGCCCTCCGCGATGCGCCTGGTCAGTGTCACGCCGGACGCCTCGATGGCGTCCGCTGCCTGCCTCAGTCCGGCCGTGTCGATGGCCGTGACTGGCACTCCACCCAGTGTCAGGGGAGCCTCCAGGTAGTCGCGCGTGGTTCCTGGGGTGGCGCTCACCAGGGAGCGTTCGAAGCCGAGCAGGGCGTTGAGCAGGCTCGACTTGCCTACGTTCGGTCGACCAACGAGCGCGAGCCTGGCGCCGGCGCGGCTCAGCCTGCCGGCTTCAGCAGTGGCGAGGAGCCGCCTTAGCTCGAGCGCCGCGCGCGCGATGGGTCCGTCGAGGCGGTGCTCCGGCACGTCGTCGTCCGGGTAGTCGTACGCCGCCTGCGTGGCGGCGTAGGCCTTGAGGATGTCCGACTGCACCGCGCCGAGCCGCTCCCCCAGCGCGCCGCTCAGGCCGAAGCCCGCGTTGCGCAAGGACGCGTCCGTCTGGGCCTCGACCACGTCCATGACGCTCTCGGCCTGTAGCAGGTCTATGCGGCCCGCGAGGTAGGCGCGCAGCGTGAACTCGCCAGGGCCCGCCAGGCGCGCACCGGCGCGCAGGCAGACGTCGAGCGTGGCTCGCAAAGCCGCCGGCCCGCCGTGGGTCTGGAACTCGACGACGTCTTGACCCGTGTACGAGCGCGGCGTCCGGAAGGTGAGGAGCAGGGCCTCGTCGACCCGGCGCTCGCCGTCCATGACGTGGCCGTACACGATCCGCCCCGGGGCGCGCCCGCTCGGCTTGGAGCCGTTGCGCGGGCGGAAGACCGCGTCGGCCACCCGGTAGGCCGCCGGGCCGGAGACGCGCACGACGCCGACGGCGCCGTTACCTGGGGCAGTCGCGATGGCGGCGATGGTGTCGTCGCTCGGGGGGAGGCTCGCCACCGCTCCATGCTCGCACTCTCGCGGCGTCGGTGGCGTAACGCGCCGCGCGGCGCCGGCCCCCGCCGGCGGCGGCGTTGGTAAAATCGCGCCCTAGCCGCGCGAACCCGCGCACTAGGGAGGCATAGTGGACACGATCATCGCCCTGCAACGACTCGCGTCGCCGGCCCTCGACAGGGCGATGCTCCTGATCACCGACATCTGCTCCCAAGAAGCGTTCACCGTGCTCCTCGTCCTCGCGTTCCTGGCGGTAGACGCGACGTTCGGGCGGCGCCTCGGCATCGTGTTCCTGGCCGGCGCGTACGTGAACGACGCGATCAAGACGCTCGTCGACGCCCCACGACCGTTCCAGGTGAGGCCGGAGGTGCTACGCGGCAGCGCGGCCGACACCGCGCCAGGCAGTTCGTTCCCCTCCGGTCATGCTCAGTCGGCGCTGACCTTCTGGACGCTCTCGGCCCTGCGTTTCAAACGCGCGTGGTTCTGGGCGTTGGCCGTCCTGATAATCGCCGCGGTCGCCCTGTCGCGCGTCTACCTTGGCGTTCACTACCCAGCCGACGTCCTTGGCGGCCTGGGCGTCGGTCTACTCGTGGTGATCGTCGCCCAGTTCGCGGGGCGCCTGTCCTTCGCGCCAGGCAAGGCTGTCGTGGTGACGCTCGGTCTGCTCGCTCCACTGGTCGTCCACCTCGTCTTCACGACGGAGGCGTCGCACGTCTTCCTAGCGGTCGCCTCGGCGTTCATCGTCGGCCCCGAGCTCGTGTCGCACCGCGCCAGCGGCGGGGTCGTGACGCGTCTGGCGATGGGCGTCGTCGGGGTGGCGCTGGTGGCCGCGGTGCTGAGCGCCACATCGGCGCTCATGCCTGAGGAGGTGAAGCATGCGCCGCTACCGGGTTACCTGCGGTACCTGGCGATCGGCTTCACAGGCACCGTCCTGGCCCCGCTCGTGTGTCGCTGGGCGCGGCTGAGCGGCGGCGCCGTCGTGGCGACCGGCAGCGCGAAGCGCGCCTGACGTGACCGACGCGCCGCCCCTGGGGCGCCCGGAGCCTGGCGGAACGGCCAAGAAGCGCCTGCGACTCACCCTCGAGTTCGACGGCAGCGACTTCCTTGGCTGGCAGCGCCAGGCCGGGAGCGAGCGCACGGTGCAGGCCACGATCGAGTCCGCCTTCGCCGCCCTGCCCGGCGAGCACTCGAGCGTGCTCGGCGCCGGTCGTACCGACGCCGGCGTGCATGCCCTCGCGCTGGTGGCGCACGTCGACACCACCTGGGACCAGCCCAACGAGAAGCTGCGCCTGGCACTCAACGCCCACCTGCCGCCCGACGTCAAGGTCGTCGCGGTCGCCGACGCCGCCCCGGACTTCCAGGCGCAGTTCGACTGCCTCTATCGGCGCTACCTCTACCGGATGCGCGTGATGCGCGACGACCCGCGCGGCATGGCCATTCAGCGCCAGCGCGTGCTGGCCGTGCATCGCCACGTCGATCTGGCCGCCATGGCCGCGGCGACCCGCTACCTGCTCGGCACCCACGACTTCTCGACCTTCGCCACGCAGGAGACGAGGACGACCGTCCGCACGGTCCACCTCTGCGAGCTGCGCGAGGAACGGGGCGAGGTGCGCCTCCACATCGCGGCGGACGGCTTCCTGCGCAACATGGTCCGCACCATCGTCGGTACGCTCCTGTGGGTGGGGAAGGGGAAGCTGACGGCCCCCGACATGGCCGAGCTGCTGGCCGCGCGCGACCGTAGACGGGCGGGTCACAACGTCGGCCCGCAGGGCCTGTACTTCGTCGAGGCCGGCTACACGCCTTGGGATGCCGAGGCTTCCGAGCGCGCCGTGCGAGACCTGGTCGTCTGAGGCGCCTTACGTATACTCGGTGCATGACCATCCGCATCAGACCGCTCGTCGAGGGGGACCTCGAGCGGTTGGCCGAGCTGGACGACGCGTACTCGACCGCCAACGACCTGGAGCGGGCCGTCAACCTCGCAGCCCTACGGTTCTTCGAGCGGAGCGGTCACTCGTTCGTGGCCGAGGCGGCGGGCGGCTCCGCCGCTGGCGCTCCCGGTGAGGGCGCGGGTGACGCGGTCGGCTTCCTCCTGGCGCAGGCGGTCTGGACGGGCGAGCGGCCGACGGTGCACGCTCACCGCCTCGTGGCGCGTGGCGCGGACGCCGCCGGCGCGCGTTCGGCCCTCGCCAGGGCTCTCGTCAAGAGCGCCTACGACGCCGGGGTCTACGACCTGGTGTTCCGCACGCCCCGCGCGGATGCCGCTTTACGCACCGCGCTGGCGGGTGAGGGCTACTTGGAGGACGATCACGTGACCCTGGCGCTGGTCTTGGGCACGCGCGCCGCGGCCTGGGCGGAGGCTAGAGGTGGCTGACGGCGGCGCGAGGGTCCTGATGGGGGTCAGGGGGATGGACACGCTGGAGGCGCGCGAGCGCGTCATGGCCACGCTGCGCGCCGTGCCCGGGGTCACGTTCGTCACCCCGGGCGATGCCGGCCGCGTGACCGTCGAGTACGACCCTGGCGAAGTCACCGCCATGGACTTGATCCGGGCGCTCAGGAAGATCGGCTTCCTCGCCGGCATGGAGTGAAGGTCGACGGTGCCGCCGCTGCCGCGGTGCGGCTCCGCCGCCGGCGCGGCGCTCGGTGGCTGCCGCGCGACGAGTCAGGTACCTTTCGGTAGAATGCGGGGCATATAGCGGATGGCTGCCGGCGCTTCCGAGCGCCAGGAAGGTTGAGGCATGGACGACGAGAACGGACACGCCGCCGCCGCCGCGACCGAGCGGGTGGCCGGCGAGGACGCCCCGGTCCAGGCCGAGGCGGTCAAGGCCCAAGCGACTCGAGTGCCGGAGCAGGCGGCCGGGGCGGCCAAGGAGGCGGCCGCTGCAGGCGGGGGCAAGAGGAAGGCGCCAGCCAAGGGCGTCTCCGGCATCCTTGGCACCTTCGGGAAGGCGAAGCCGGAGGGGCGGAGCAAGCCGAAGCCCTCCAAGGCCGCGCCGCGCCCCGTCGATCAGGTCCGCGTCTCGGACGGAGCGTTGGCCAGCATCATCGGCCTTTCCGCTCACGAGGTGCCGGGGGTGGTCGGGATGGCGCCCGCGAGCTTCTCAGAAGGCATCCGGCGCATCCTGGGCGCCAGTCAGGTCGACGAGGGCGTCGTCATCGAGCACCCGCACGGAGACGAGCGCGCCGATGTCGAGTTGCACGTCGTGGTCGCTTACGGCGTCAACATCCCCGTCGTCGCGGACTCCGTCAGGGAGCGCGTGCGTTACGCCGCCGAGCATCTGGCCGGCATCGGCCTCGACCAGGTGCGGGTGAAGGTAGTCGGGGTAAGTCGTGGCTGAGCACGCAGAGGCGGCCGCCTGGTCGCCGCAGGACCTGGCGCGGGCCTTCGTGTTCGCCACCGAGTGGCTGGGCGTGCATGTCGACGAGGTGAACGCGCTCAACGTCTACCCGGTTCCGGACGGCGACACGGGCACGAACATGCACCTCACCCTCCAGTCCGTGCGGCGCCAACTCACCGAGCAGGACCACGAGCGCATGGAGCAGGTCGCCCGTGCGCTCTCCTACGGCTCGCTCCTCGGCGCGCGCGGCAACTCTGGCGTGATCCTCTCGCAGGTCCTCAAGGGCTTCGCCGACTCCATAAAGGGCAACGACGACCTCGACGCCGCGGGCCTGGTCGGCGCCCTCCTGTCGGGCTCCGAGTCAGCCTACGCGGCCGTCATGAAGCCTGTGGAGGGCACTCTGCTCACCGTCGTGCGCGAATCGGCGGAGGCGGGGGAGAAGTCGCTCGCCGCCGCCCACGGGCGCCCGGGCGTGAACGGCGTGGCCCCGCAGGGCATCCTGCGTGAGGTGCTCGCCGCTAGTCGGCGATCGCTGGAGCGCACACCCGAGAAGCTGCCCATCCTGAAGCAGGCCGGCGTGGTCGATGCCGGCGGCCTCGGCTACGTCCACCTGCTCGACGGGCTGCTCGCCTACTTCGACGGCCGCGACCTGCCGCCCCCACCCAAGATCGAGCGCCGGGCGCAGGAGCAGTTCGAGGAGCAGGCGTTCGGCTTCTGCACCGAGTTCCTCCTGGCCGACGTGACGGCGCCGACGAGCGCGATCCGCGAGCTGGTCGCCCCCTATGGCGACTCGCTCCTCGTCGTCGGCGCAGAGGGCTTCGTCAAGGGCCACATCCACACCGAGGAGCCTGAGAGGCTGCTCGCCGCCGTCGCGCGCTACGGGCGCATGGTGCGCTCCAAGGTAGAGGACATGAGCGAGCAGCACTCCGAGATCCTCGCCGACGTCGACGCGGCGAAGGCCGAGGCGCCCGCCAGCGCCGCCGTGGCCGTGGCCAACGGCTACGGGATAACGAAGGCGTTCCGCGGGCTCGGCGTGCGCGTGGTGGGGGGCGGCCAGACCGACAACCCGTCGGTCGAGGACATCGCCGACGCCGTGCGCAGCGTCGGCGCCGAGAGCGTCATCGTCATGCCCAACAACAAGAACATCATCATGGCGGCCGAGCGCGTCGGAGAGCTCGTGCCTGACAAGCGCGTGCGCGTCCTCCCGACGCGCACCATCGGCCAAGGGCTCGCCGCCGCCGTGCTCTTCCAGGACTCGGTCGACATCGACGCCCTGTTCGAGGAGATGCGGGCCGCGGCCGACGGGGCGCTCACCCTCGAGGTGACGACGGCCAGCCGCGACGCCGACATCGACGGTGTCAGGGTGCGCGTCGGCGACGCCATCGGGCTCGCCGACGGGGTACTGCGGGTAGCCGAGGCCGACGCCGAGGCCTGCCTCCTGGCGCTCCTCCGCGCCAACGCCTCCGACTACGGCGTGGCCACCCTCTTCCACGCCACCGAGGTCGCCGAGCGCGTTCCGCAGCTCGTCGAGAGGATCGGCCAGGCCCACCCCGACCTCGAGCTGGAAGTTCACCCCGGTGGCCCCGACCTGTACGCCTACGTAATGGTGCTCGAGTGAGCGGTACGTGCGCTTCGCGCGCGAGAAGATGGGCGGTTCATTAAGGGGGGCGCCGCCGCCGCCCACGTCGTTCACCGGACAGCGCCTTAGAGTGTTGTTCGGAACCTTCGGAAGGAGGCCTCACATGAAGCGCTTCAAACTCATCCTGGCGGCCACCGTCGCCGCCACGCTCCTGCTCTCCGCCTGCAACATCGTCGTCGTTCCGGGGCCGCCCCCTGCCGACTACTCTCGGGAGGCGAACTCCACGCCTGGCACGCCGGTATGGAACGGCAGCCTGGCCGCCGGTCAGTCGCTCGTCTTCAAGCTCACCGTGCCGAGCGACGTGAGGAACGGCAACGATCTCGTCTACATCGAACTCGACAAGAACCTCGATCTTGAGCTGCGTAACCCCAGCAACTACAACGTCGTCGCGAGCAGCGGCGGGCCGAGGTACTACGCACCCGGCACCGGCGGCCTCATCTTCTCCTCAGAGGAGCTCGGGAGCCAGGCGATAACGGCTGCCCCCGCTTGCCGCGGGAGCTGCGTGCTCATCCCGACGAGCGGTTCCTCCACCTACTACGCGCGGGTCGTCAACAAGGGCGGCAGCGCCGTCAGCTTCAACCTGTACTTCTTCGGCGACGCCGAGATGGACGAGGGCGAGAACAACGATTCCATCGCCACGGCCACCTTCTTCGACATCGCGAGCGCGAGCGGCGACACGGGCGCCATCGAGCTCATGTACGACAAGGACTACTGGCGCGTCTCTGCCTCCGGTTCCGTGGAGTTCATCACCGCCGTCGACAACCCCGTCGACCTGCGGCTCGAAGTCCTGAACGGCAACGGGACCAGGGTGCTCGGCCCCGTCGGCAACGGCGGCACGGTGAGCGTGATCACCGGCGACTACCTGTACGTCTACTCGGCGAGCAACCGAGGGGGAGCGGCGGCGACCAGCCAGTACACGCTACTGGGCGGCCTGTAGGCGACGGGCGCGCCGGTCCCGCGGCTGGCGACCGGCGACCCGGCTCCTCTCACCACCCCCACGCATGGGCCGGTACACTCGGCCCATGCGTGTTCGTTTCCGGTGGGCGTTCATGGCCCTCGCAGCCCTCGCCTCACCGTTGACGACCGCGGCGCTTGCTCAGGTCTGCCAGGCCGAGCTGAGCGCCGACTTCGATCAGGCTTCGCTCGGTAGGGCGCCGACCGGCCTGGACGCCGCTGCGGCGCTGAGGCGCGCCGTCGAGCTCGTCGAACCCGCCTTGCCGCCCCTGCAGTACGACAAGCCCGTGCCGGTGGACACCTCGGCCGCCGGCTACGCGAACGTCAGGTACCTGGTCGAGCGCAAGCTGCTCCCGAAGAGTTGGACGGAAGGGGAGTTGACGGGCGAGACCTGGGCGGCCATGCTCGACGCGTTCCTCGCCTGGTACCAACTGTCTCCCGGCCGCTTCGATGCCCCGGCCGACGTGGCCGAGTTGTTGGCCGACATGAGCGAGGTGCTCGGCCGGGTGTCGCGCGCGATCCGGCCGGCCGGCCTGCTCGCCACGGATCCGTCCGACGGTCGCCGCACGTCGTTCTGGGCCATCATCTGGAACTGGACCGTCTACCCGCGCCTGCTCGTCGTGCGGCCGGATCCCGATGTCGGCACTCGGCCGGCCGACGCCCTGGCTGCGCTCTCCAACTGCGCCGTGCACGTCACCGCCTACATCTCCGCTCCGGAGGAGACGGCCAAGAGCCTGTTCCTCACGCACAACAGCTCGCGCATGTACGTCGTCGCCAGCCAACCGGGCAAGAACGGCTTCTGGCCGTACGAGGTCGCGCCCGGCGACGAGTTGGCCGCGTTCGCGTTCGAGCTCCCCGACCTGAGCGGCGTGCACGTTTACGCGGCCGTCTTCGACGGCCCCGAGGTCGGCTTCGGCACCCTCCTCGGGCTCATGTGGCGCGTGCGGACCAACGTGGCGCCCACGGCCTTGCTTGGGTTCCTCAGCACCCCGCAGTGAAGTCAGGACCACTTGGCCGGCCGCGAGGG
>JBDZVI010000009.1:0-57172 GCA_040255585.1 Deinococcaceae bacterium | reverse complement strand
CGGGGCCGCCCTCGCCTTCCTGCGCTACAACTTCGGTCCTGCGACCATCACGATAGGCGACTCGGGCGCCTACCTCCTGGGCTACGTGCTGGCCGCCGTCAGCGTCCTCGGCGCGCTCAAGGTGACGGCGGCGATCTCCGTCGTGGCACCTGTCCTCGTCCTGGCCCTGCCGGTCGTCAACATCACGCAGGTAACGCTGCGGCGCCTCAGGCGCGGCAGCTCGCCGGCGTTGGCGACCAACGACCACATCCACGACATGATCCGCGTGCGCTCGGGCTCGAAGCGCTTCACCGTCGTGCTCCTCTGGACGGCGACCCTGATCCTCGGCGTGGTCGGCATGCTCCTGTCGAGCACGCCGCCCGTCCTTACCTTGCTCACCCTTATCGTCACCGTCGTAGCCATAGCCGCCGTCTCGCTCCTGCGCCTGGCCGAGGTGCGCCGCGCCGGCGCGCATACGTGAGCGGAGCCGTCGCCGACGGCCCTGACCGCCAGCTGAGCACCCCGGGGGGGCGGCCGCCGAAGGTGGTCGCCGCCTTCGGCACCCGCCCCGAGGCCAACAAGATGGCGCCGGTCGTCAACGCCCTCGCCGCGACGCCTGGCCTGGAGGTCTGCACGCTCGTGACGGGCCAGCACCGCGAGCAACTCGCCAGCTCCCTCGCCGCGTTCGGACTCACCCCCGACGCCGACCTGGACGTCATGACCGAGCGCCAGACGTTGGCGGACCTGTTCGGCCGCATCGTCCCGGCGGCCGCGACCGAACTCGAGCGGCTCGGGGCCGACTACGTGCTGGTTCATGGCGACACGACGACGACCTTCGCGGTCGCCCTGGCCGCGTACCTCGTCGGGGTGCCGGTGGCGCACGTCGAGGCCGGACTGCGCTCGTTCGACCTCGCCCAGCCCTTCCCCGAGGAGGCGAACCGGCGGCTGACCGACGTCATCACGGACCTCGACCTGCCGCCGACGGACCTGGCCAAACGCAACCTGCTCGCCGAAGGCAAGAGCGGGGAGCGCATGGTGGTGACGGGCAACACGGCAGTAGACGCGGTGCGGTACATGCGCAAGACCGCCAGGCTGCCCTCGCACCTCGGGGCCGGCCCCTTCGTGGCCGTGACCATGCATAGACGCGAGAACCTTCCCGTCATGGCGGAGCTGGCGGCGGCCATCGCGGCCGTCGCCAAGGCCCATCCGGCGCGCTCGTTCGTCTACCCGGTACACCTCAACCCGGCCGTGAGGGAGGCCGTGGTCCCGGCCCTGTCCGGCCTGCCGAACGTCGTGCTCGACGACCCGTACGACTACGAGGCCATGCTCGCGTTGCTCGCCGCCTCCGACCTGATCGTCACGGACTCCGGCGGGCTCCAGGAGGAAGGCGCGGCGCTCGGCGTTCCGGTCGCCGTGCTCCGCAACGTCACGGAACGCCCAGAGG
Organism: Deinococcaceae bacterium; assembly: GCA_040255585.1. GTDB lineage: Bacteria > Deinococcota > Deinococci > Deinococcales > Trueperaceae > JAAYYF01. Next base: position 55,749 of record JBDZVI010000009.1, on the reverse strand, counting down.
GCGTCGAGGCCGGCGTCCTGCGCCTCTTGGGCAACGACCCCGACGCCGTGCGCCGGTCGTTGGGCGAGCTGCTCGGCGACGCCGAAGCGCTCGCCGAGATGCGCTCCCGGCCCAACCCGTACGGCGACGGGCTTGCCGGTGAGCGGGTCGCCCAGGCCGTCGCGTGGCGGTTCGGGCTCGGACCGCGCCCGGAGGACTGGGTCTACTCGCAGAGCCGGCCATGAGCGCGCCTACGCCGCAGGCGGGGGGTTCGGACGGGGACGCCGCGCTAGCCGGGGCCGACGCCATGCGGCACACCGGAGCGTGGCACCGCCTGCGGTTCCGCCGGCCTCTGCCCGACGGTCGAACCGAGCTGGAGTGGCGCGGCGCGGCCCTGATGGGCATCGTCAACGTCACCCCAGACAGCTTCAGCGACGGCGGCAGGACCTTCAGCACAGCCGCTGCTGTCGCGGCAGGCCTGCGCATGCGCGAGGAAGGCGCACTGGTCCTCGACGTCGGCGGCGAGTCGACGCGGCCGGGCGCGGCGCCGGTAGGCCTGGGCGAGGAGGCGCGGCGCGTGCTACCGGTGATCGAGGCGCTCGCGGCCGCCGGCGCGGTCGTCAGCGTCGATACGCGCAAGGCCGAGGTGGCCGCGGCCGCCTTGGCCGCCGGCGCGGCCGTCGTCAACGACGTAGGTGGCTTGAGGGACCCCGCCATGCTCGCTGCTTGCGCCGCGGCCGGCGCGCCCGCCATCGTCATGCACATGCAGGGCGAGCCTCGCACCATGCAGGCCGCGCCGCGGTACGGCGACGTCGTGGCCGAGGTCGAGGCGTTCCTCCTAGAGCAGGCACGCCGCGCCGCCGCCGCCGGCGTTCCGTCGGTCGTGCTTGACCCGGGCATCGGCTTCGGCAAGGACCTGGACCACAACCTTGACCTGCTGCGCGCCACCGCGCGCCTCGCCGGTCACGGTCACCCCCTCCTCGTCGGCGCGTCGCGCAAGGCCTTCATCGGGAGGCTCGCGGGCGGTGTCGGACCCGAGTCGCGCTTGTCAGGAACCCTGGCCGCTCATCTCGCCGCCGCCGCCGCGGGGGCGGCGTTGCTGCGCGTCCACGACGTCGCCGCGCACGCTCAGGCCCTCGCGGTGGCGACCGCCCTCGCGACCGGCCAGGCGGAGCCGGGGTGAGCGCGTCCGACGGTAGCCGCTCCGCCTCGTCGGAGCGGGCGACGGCTCTCGCCGCGAAGGCGGCTCCACCGGTGGCTTACGTGGCGCTCGGCGCCAACCTCGGCGACCCGGCCGCCCAGTTCGCCCGCGCCGCCCACGCGCTCGCCGACCTGGTCCCGGTGACGGGTCGCTCGCGACTGTACGAGGGGCCCGCCGTCGGCGGCCCCTCGGGCCAGCCTCCGTTCCTGAACGCCGTGATCGCCGTCGACGGGTCAGCGTTCGTAGGCAGGGAAGAGGAGCTCCTCGCCGAGCTCCTGAGGGTGGAGCTGGACCTCGGGCGCGTGCGGCGCGAACGCTGGGGTCCACGCGTCATCGACCTCGACCTGCTGAGCTTGGGCAGGAAGGTGGTGCAGGGCCCCGCGCTGAGGCTGCCCCACCCGCGTATCGAAGAGCGCGCTTTCGTGCTGGCGCCGCTGCTTGACCTCGACCCGCACTGGCGCCACCCCCTGAGCGGGCGCCGCGCGGCCGACGCCCTGGCCAGGCTGCCGGAGACCGTTCGCCCGAGCCGGCTCGCCTGGTAGGGCATCACGGTGGGTACACTGGGCGATCGATGCGACTGTTCGCCATCGCCGATCCCCATCTATCGCGCGCGGCGCCGAAGCCCATGGACATCTTCGGCCCGGGTTGGCAAGGGCACCCGGCGGCCTTCTTCTCCGGGTGGCGGGAGACCGTCGGGGAGGACGACCTCGTCCTCGTGCCCGGCGACATCTCCTGGGCCATGCGGCTGGAGGACGCCATGCAGGACCTGCGCGACATCGCCGACCTGCCGGGCAGGAAGGTGCTGCTGCGCGGCAACCACGACTACTGGTGGCCGTCCATCAGCCGCTTGCGCCGCGACCTGCCCGCGGGCATGTGGGCGCTTCAGAACGACGCGGTGCTCGTGGACGGCGTGGTCGTGTCCGGAACGCGCGGCTGGGTCTGCCCTGGCAGCCACGGTTTCACCTCGGAGGACCAGCGCATCTACGATCGCGAGGTCGAACGGTTGCGGCTCTCGCTCGCGCACGCCGCAAAGCTGGAGGGCACCTACCACGTGGTGATGCTTCACTTCCCACCGACCAACCCCCGCCTCGAGCCGTCCGAGCTGACGGACCTGATCATCGCGGCCAAGCCGGACGCCCTCGTCTTCGGTCATGTGCACGGCGAGGAGCCACAGGGCGTCCTCGCCCACCTTGACGAAGTGGACGTGCATTTCGTGGCGGCCGACGCTCTGCGCTTCAGGCCGAAGCTCATCGCCGAGGTGGGGTCCGCGGTGGTCGGCGTCGCCGCGCTGGGCGCGGGCGGGCCGGCATGAGCGTCGTGGCGGTCGACCAGGGTCGGCGTCAGGTGCTCGTCGTCAACGCCGGCAGTTCCAGCTTGAAGATGAAGCTGTTCCCGCACGGCGCGTCGCTGCTCGTCGAACGCATCGGCGGGGCCACGGCCGCCAAGGCGACGTTCGCGCTCCTCGAGCCGCCCCGCCTCGTCGATCATGCCGCCGCGTTCGCCTTCGCCCTCCAGGTCTTCGCCACCGGCGTCGCCGGGTTCGCCCCCGCCGCCGTCGGCCACCGCGTCGTGCACGGCGGCACGCGCTTCGTGGCGCCCACCCTCGTGACGCCTGCCGTCGAGATCGCCATCGACGAGCTGAGCCGCCTGGCCCCACTGCATAACCCTGGCAACCTCGCGGCCCTCCGTGCCGCGCTCGCCGCCATGCCCGACGTGCCGCACGTGGCCGTGTTCGACACGGCCTTCCACGCCACGCTTCCGCCCAGGGCCTACCTCTACGGGTTGCCGCTCGCCTACGCCGAGGCGGGCGTGCGGCGTTACGGCTTCCACGGTCCGAGCCACGACTACGTGTCGCGCCGGGCGGGCGAGCTGCTCGGGCGCGACCGCTCCGAACTGCGCATCGTCACGCTTCACCTCGGCAACGGCGCCAGCGCCGCGGCAGTAGATCGCGGCCGGTCGGTCGACACGACCATGGGCTTCACGCCCATGGAAGGGCTTCTGATGGGCACGCGCAGCGGCGACATCGACCCCGGCGTCGTGCTTCACCTTCTGCGGCAAGGCCTGAGCGTCCACGAGGCGGACGACCTCCTGAACAAAGGCGCTGGCCTCAAGGGCATGTCGGGCGTCTCGAACGACGTCAGGGACGTTAGCGCCGCGGCGGAGGCCGGTTCGGAGGGTGCGCGGGCGGCGCTCGACGTGTTCGCCTACCGAGTGCGCAAGGTCGTAGGCGCCTATGCGGCCGTGATGGGTGGGCTAGATGCGGTCGTGTTCACGGGCGGCATCGGCGAGAACGCGGCGGAGTTGCGCGCTGCCTCGCTCGCTGGGCTGGAGTTCCTCGGCATAGTGGTGGACGATGAGAGGAACGCGCGCGGCGAGACCTCGATAAGCACGGACGACGCGCGCGTCGCCGTGCTGGTCGTGAAGACCGACGAGGAACTGATGATCGCAGACGCCGCCGCGGCGGTGCTGAACGAGCCATACGAGGAGAGCTGAATGGTCACGCTAGGTCTTGACTTGGGAGGAACGAAGATCCTCGCCGCCATCGTCGATGAGGGCAGGGTGGTCGACAGCGTCAGGGTCGACACGCCGCAAACCGGTTTCGCCGACGTGGTGGCGGCCCTCGCGTGGAGCGCGCGCGAGCTGCTCGACCGCGGGCACGCGGTGGTCGGCGTCGGCATAGGTTCGCCAGGGCCGCTCGACAAGGACCGGCGCAAGGTCCTCTTCGCCCCGAACATCGCCGGCATGCAGGACGCGCCCCTCGTGGCCGAGCTGGAGCGGTCCCTTGGCATGCGTGTCGTGCTGGAGAACGACGCCAACGCGGCCGGCTATGCCGAGCACCTGTACGGCGCGGCCAAGGACCTGGAGTCGAGCGTGTACGTCACCGTCTCGACCGGCATCGGAGGCGGGCTGTTCATAGGCGATCAGGTGATCAGGGGCGCCAACGGCCTGGCGGGGGAGATCGGCCACATGACCATGATGGTCGGTGGCCCGATGGGCGGCGACGGCCACACGGGCAGCCTCGAGGCCCTCGCGGCCGGACGCTCCATGGCCAGGGACGCCTCTTACGCCTACGGCACCGAGATGGGCACCCGAGAGCTCTTCGAGAGGGCGCGCGCCGGCGAGCCGAAGGCCCTGGGCATCGTCGACAACGCGGCCCTCTTCACGGGGATCGGGTTGGCCAACCTCGTCAAAGTCTTCGACCCTGAAGGCTTCGTCATCGGCGGCGGTCTCGCCGCGGTAGGCGAGTTCTACCTGAGCAAGATAGAGGCCGCGGCGGCCGACTACCTGCGCGGCTACCCGATGCCGCTCCTGCGCACTGCACTTCTCGGGGGCGAGGCCGGCGTCATCGGCGCCGCGGCCGTGGCGGCGGCGGAGTCGGGGCGCGCGTGAGCGAGGTCGCATCGCTCGCCCTCTCCGCGGCGTTGATCTTCTCACTCCGCATCGTCGACGTCTCGCTCGGCACCTTGAGGATCGGCTTCCTCGTGCGCGGCCAGCGCCGCCTGGCCGGGCTGTTCGGCTTCTTCGAGTCGCTGGTGTGGCTGGTGGCGGCCGCGCAGGTACTCTCGAACCTTGACTCGCCCGTGAAGTTCGTGGCGTACGCGGCCGGCTACGCGACGGGCACCATGCTGGGCGTGAGCATCGAGCGGTGGCTGGCGATCGGGGAGTCGATCATGCGCGTGGTCACGCCGACCGACACGCCGCCCGTCGAGGACCAGCTGCGCCAGGCGGGTTACTACGTGACGGTGTTGAACGCCAGGGGTCGCGACGGGGACGTGCGCGTGTCTTTCTCGGTCATCCCGCGCCGCAAGATCCCGGAGATGCTCAGGCTGCTCAACTCGGTCAACCCGGCGGCGTTCGTGACCTTCGAGAACACCACGCCGGTGCGTACGGCCGCCGGAGGCTTGCGCAAGTAACGCTCTCACATCAGGCTGGGCGCAAGCGCGTCAGGCGCCCGCTCGGATCGGACCAGGCGGCCACCGCGATACCCAACGCTGCCGAGGCGCTCCGCGACAGCTCCGGGCTGGGCAACTCCGGGCCGGGTGTGAGCAGGATCGGACGCGCCTCGAGGCCGTGGGTGCCCGTCCTCGCCAACCTGGCCGCGACGGCGTCCATGCGCCAATCGTCCTGGAACGTCTCCTTGAGGGCGAGCAGGGCGCCACGTCGGCTAGCGGCCTCCTTGCCGCCGTTCCCGCCGGGCCTGCGGACCACCGTCTGACCGGTCCACGACAGGGAGTCGTAGACGAGGTCTACCCATTCGTCGAGGAAGTAGTGCTGCGCCACCAACGGCACTGCTTCCTCCTCGGCCTCCTCCAGGACGTCCTCGTCCGGGTCGAGCGGGTCGAGCCCGCGGTAGAGGGGCGACAGCTTGGCGGGCAAGTTGTTGAGGCGGTAGAACCGCTCCTCGAACCCGGGCGGCAGGACCACGCCGTGCCACCGCATGCCGGCCGGCCCGAGCCGGGCGAAGCTGGCCAGCTCCCACTCCGCCGCGACTTCGACCTCCGAGAGATGAGCCAACGAGCCAATGGCAAGGTAAGCGTGTCCGCCGTGCATGCGTCATGTTAGCGCCGTGCGCGACGCATCGCGGCGGTCCGGCCGCATGCGTGGGCCATGGTAGAGTCCGCCCGTGAGCGGCGCCATCGCGAAGGGGAGCAGCACTGGCGGTCGTGGCGGGGCGGTGGTGCGGCTCGTGTTGGCGGCGACCGTCCTCCTGCTGGTCGCCCTGGCCGTCGTCTTCGATGCCGGGCGCTACTTCGCCGTCGACGAGCAGGTCCTTCCGGACTTGGTCGGCATGCCGTTCGACCAGGCGGCGCGCCTGCTTCGCAGCCAAGGGTTCGAGCCGGTCACTTTCGTGGAGCACGTCGAGGGCGCGCCGGCCGACACGGTCACCTCGCAGTCGCCCGAGCCGGGCACGGTGGTCAAGCGCCTGCGCACCATCCACTTGGGCGTCAACACGCCGCCCGCCGCGGCGGTCATCCCTGACATGGTAGGCATGCGCGAGGCGGAGGCCACGGCGCGCGCCGCCGAGCTCAACCTGCCGCTGGGCCTCACCGAGTACCGCGCGAGCGCGACGCCCGCCGGTACGGTCATCGCCCAGGAACCCGCCGGCGGCATGCGCCTGTCGGAAGGCGCGACCATCATGCTCGTCGTGAGCGGCGGCCCAGAGCGTCAGGCCGTGACCCTCCCCGATCTCGTCGGGGTGGATGTCGACGATGCCGTGCAGCAGCTGGCGCGGCTTGGCTTCGGCAGGGTCGAGGCGCTGCCGGCGGGTGTGTCCTTCTCGCAGCCGCGCGCCGTCGTGAGCATGAGCCCCGCCGCAGGCGAGGTCGTTCCGCCCGGCACCCCCGTGCTGCTCTCCTACTCCCTCTCGACGGCCAACGTCGTCCAGGTACCGGACGTCATGGGCCAGCCGCAGTGGCAGGCGCAGCTGGCCGTTCTGGCGGCGCAGTTGCGGATCGGCCAGATCACGTTCGTGCAGGACCCCGACCGGCCGGAGGGGGTGGTGGACGTGCGCCCAACGGGCTTCACGGTTCCGGGCACCCCGGTGTTCCTCACCATCAACGGCGTCTCGAGCGGTCCGCAACCGGACTTCACGCTGCCGGACACGACCCTTCCTGGCGACACGGGTGGCGGCGTGAGACCCCCGATCGACGGGGCCCCGACCGGCGGGGACGCTACGGGCGACGGGAGCCGCCTGGTGCCGTTCACCTTCGACCCGACCAACATGGGCGTGAAACGGCTCCTGGAGCAGCCTTACCAGTTGAAGCTGGTGGTCAGCGACGACAGGGGTGAGCGCGTGGTCTTCGATAGGCGCGTCGCCGCCGGGCAGAGCGTCGTTACGTCCGTCGCCATCTACGGCCAGGAGGCCATGCTCCAGACTTACGTCGACGACGTGTTCTTCCAGGCCTGGCGTCCGTGAGCCGCTTGTGCGAGCCGGGTCGCTCGCGAAGCTGCCCAGCGCGCAAAAGTGGCAAATTGCCGGAACCGTCGCGTAGGGCGGCACGCTATACTCTGAGCCACCTTCGCGCCCCTCAGGTGACCAGCACGCGCTCGCTCATGCGCAGGCCGCCTGCCGCAGCCAACGGTGATACCGCCCGGGAGGAACGCTCGTGAGCGAACCTGAGATCGCAAGACTGGCCAGGAACCTGGCAGAGCAGAACAACGTGGATTGGCGCCGCCTCAGCGGCACGGGCCCGGGAGGGTTGATCCTCGAGCGCGACGTGCTCGATTTCTTGGCCCGCGTCATGGCCGGCGAGGAGGCCCTCGATCCGACCCCTGAGCCCCTCCCCGATGGGATGGACGAGTGGCCGGAGGTCCATGCCGACTCGGTAGGCAACTACGCGCGCCCTAGCTCCGCCCAGCGGTCTTACGCCGACGGGGCCGACGCGGCCGCAGACGCCCCAGCGGAAGAGGCCGACGACGCTGCCTTTGCCGAGCTCGGTGAGGACGTCTTCCTGTTCGACGACGACGAGCTCGACGAGGAAGCGGAGCCGGCGGCGGCCGCCTTCGCAGAGGCGGACGCCTTCGCGAAGGCCGACGACTACGCCGAGTCGGTTCGGGTGGCCGACGCCGCGCTGTCCGTCGACGCCGAGGAGGAGCGCGGAGGCGATGCCGGCGAGGAGGACGTGCTGCTCGTGGCCGACGAGCCGGCGGTGGCGGAAGCGGACGGGGCAGAAGACGTGTTCGGCGCGGGATGGAACGAGCGGCCGGGTGCCGGCGTGCTCGACGATGACGTGTCGGAGAGCTCCTTCGAGGCGGCGCCCACGTATGTGGGTACGGCGGAGACCACCTGGCAAGCCGATCCCCTGAGCTTCGACGCCAGTCCGGCCGAGCCCGTGGAAGAAGACTTGAGCGACCTGTGGGAGACGGGCCCCGCTGACGGCGGCGTCGCGGAAGCTGTAGGCCCGTCGGAGCCGACTGCCCCGGCTGACGGGGTGGTCGCTGAAGCGTTGGTCGATGACGCGCCCTTGTGGGGTTCGGGCGGGGCGGCTGGGGCGGCCGATGACTCCGGTCCTGTCGGCGACGCCGATCGCGTTGCCGACGCCGACGAGATCCCGGACGCCTTCGCCTTCGACGACACCGAGTACGCCGATGTCTCGGGCGGCGTGTCCGGCGCGGCCTCCGAGGTCGCGGCGCCGGCCGCCGAGGCGGTTGGATGGGAGAGCGAGGAGTTCGACGAGGTCCATCGCGACGAGGTCCATGGCGGCGAGGTCGAGTTCGACGAGGTCCGGGCCGACGAGATCCGGGCCTACGAGGTCGAGGTCGGCGAGGTCGAGGTCGGCGAGGTCGAGGTCGACGAGGTCCGGGCCCACGACGACGAGGTCTCGCCTGTCGTGGCGGTCGAGTTCGATGAGCAGGGGCCGGCGGACCTGCCGCCCATCGGCGCGCCGGCCTTCGAGGCGCGCACTTCTGGTGTCACGGCCGCCTTCCGCTACGGCGAACTGCCCCTGGCGCGTACCCCGCACCTCCTGCGCCGCAACATCGACGTCAGCGCCCTAGCCGCCGCCCAGTTGGCGGCTGGCCTCGAGCTGAACGGCGACGAGCCCTTGAGCGCCGTCCCGTTCCTGTTGCGCGCCGTGGCCAAGGCAGCGCTCGACACGGGCCTCGTCGGCGGTCATGTCGCCCTGGCCGAGGTGTCGGGCGGAGTGCGCATCAGGCGCGTCGACCAGGCCGCTGCGCGCCCGTTCGTCGAGCTCGTGAGCGAGCTGGAAGGTCCCGGGGTGGAGGAGGACGAGGTCTCGCTCGCGGTCGTCGACCTCTCCGGCCTCGACATAGACGAGGCCGTGCTCGACCTCGACGTGCCGACGGTCACGCTCGGACGGTTCCTCTACGACAGCGACAGCGGCGACTACCGGAGCACCCTGGCGCTCACGGGCGATCTGCCCATAGCGCAGGGGGCTCGCCTGCTCGCGCGGGTGGACGAACTGCTGGCGTCGCCCGTGAGGCTGCTCGTCTAGCCGGACCGCCGCGAGGCGCCGCCGGTGGTCGGATGCCGCCACCTACGCTCGTCGTGAGTACGAGAGCGTAGGTGGTTCTGGTGGCTATGTCGTTGCGATCCGTTCGAGCTCGTCGATGAATGCCTGCCAGCCGGCGAGAACGCCTGCCTGCTGCTCGGGCGAGAACCCCGGTGTCTCCTGGGTGAAGCGCATGCGCGTTCCGCCAGGGATCGCCGACAGCTCGACGACGATCAAAGCTCGGCCAGGCTCGGCCGGACGGTCGGTGATCGTGAACACCAGCCGCTCGTCGGGGACGACCTCGATGAAGTCCCCGGCCCAATCGATCGTGCTGCCATCAGGCAGCACCATCCGCGCGGTCCAGCTCCTGCCGGGTTCCGCGGCGAGATCGAGGCTGTCCAGCGGCACCTCGACGTCGTTGCCTCCGAACCAACGCGCGAAGTGTCGCGGCGTCGTCCAGGCGGCGAACACGGCCGCGGGCGGCGCGGCGAAGTCGCGTTCGATCTCGATGCCTTCTGCGGTCGTTCCCGTCATGCTGTCTCCTTGTCGGTGAGGGCGGTCAAGTGATCGTCGAGGGCGTCGAAGCTGTCGCGCCAGAACCGACGGTAGTCGTCGATCCACGCGGCGGCGGCACGGAGGGGGCGCGCGTCGAGGAACGCCGGGCGGTACTGCGCGTCGCGCCCGCGGCTCACCAGTCCGGCGCTCTCCAGCACCCGTAAGTGCTTCGATACGGCGGCGAAGGTCATCTCGAACGGCTCGGCCAGCTCGCCTACGGCGGCCGAACCCTGCGCGAGCCGTTCCAGCAGCGCCCGCCGAGTCGGGTCGGCAAGGGCGGCGAAGGTGCGGCTCAGCTCGTCGACCTGCATCTCGTGCTCCCTCCCACTCCAGTATTCAACTAACTGGTTCTATAGCAACGGGTTGAATATAGCCCTTGCTCCACCCCCGGTCAAGCCCTCTCGACGGGCGTCAAGCTCCGACGAAGCCTACGGGCCGCGGGGGTAGGGAACGACGAGGCGGCACAAGCCGCAGGCTCGACTTCGCCGAACCGTCCCGTCGTCCGAGCGCACGGTGCCGACGCACAGCCGGGAGCCGAGCTTGGGCTACTTCCCGGCCTACTTCTCGGCGGGGATGAGCCACCATAGGAGGAGATAGCCGACGGCGGTCATGCCGAGCGACGGGATGGCGCTGAGCGCGTAGACGACGCGGACCGTGCTCGGCGACACGCCGACGAACTCCGCGATACCGCCGCAGACGCCGGCCAGCACGCGCTGCGACCTGCTGCGCCTCAAAGCGCGGTCGGTGGTCGGACGCCGTCCTCTACGCTCGTCGTGAACCAGGGCGTCCGGGCGCGTGAGCGCCGACGCGTTCTTTGCGAGACTGCCTGACGTCGCCATGGCGCGAGTATACGCGCGTACGCGGTAGCCTTGGGGGCGTGACGGACGACCGAAGCACCAGCAGCAACTCGGGGACGCGCGAGCGCCGCGAGGTAGTGGTGGGCGTGAGCGGAGCCAGCGGCCTGGTCTACGCCGTGGACATGCTGGTGGCCCTGAAGCGTGTCGGAGTCAGGAGCTCCCTCGTAGTCAGCGCCGGCGCCAAGCTCGTCGCGCCGACCGAGCTGCCCGAAGGACTCAAGCAGTTGAAGGCGTTGGCGGACGCCGAGTACAAGGACTCCGACCTCGGCGCCAAGATCTCCTCTGGGAGCCACCCGACTGCGGGCATGGTCATCGTGCCGTGCAGCGCCAGCACCCTCGCCAAGGTCTCCCAGGGCCACGCCGACACTCTCATCACGCGCGCGGCTCACGTGACGCTCAAGGAGCGCCGGCCGCTGGTGCTGGTACTGCGCGAGGCTCCGTACTCGCGGCCGATGCTGGTGAACATGCTTGCGGCGCACGACGCGGGCGCCACCATCCTTCCGGCCGCGCCCGGCTTCTATAGCGGCCCGACAGACATCGCCGCGCTCGTGGCCGGGGTCACCAGCCGCGCGCTCGACCTGCTCGGCGTGGCCAACGACCATGCGCCACGCTGGCGCGCGGGGGACGCATGAGCCGAAAGGCGGGCCTCGTCGCGGCGGCCGGAAGCGGAACCCGCATGGGGCTCGGACCGAAGGCGTTCGTCGAGTTGGGGGGAGCCACCCTCCTCGAACTCGCCGTCGCCAACGTGCGCGCCGTGGTCGACGAGGTCGTGGTGGCCGTGCCGGCCGCGCTGCTGGGCGAGGCGCGGGCGCTCCTCGGCGCGTCGGTCGCGCTGGTGTCGGGTGGCGACTCGCGGCAGGCCACCGTGCGCGCCATGTTGGCCGAGGCCGCCGGCGACGTCGTCCTCGTACACGACGCCGCCCGCCCCTTCCTCCCGCGGGAGGTCGGCGAGCGAGTGTTGGCCGCCGCCGTCGAGACGGGCGCGGCCAGCGCGTGCCTGCGCGTCACAGACACGGTCGTCAACATCGTCGACGGTCGGGCCCTGGCGCGCGACGAGCTGCTGCGCGTCCAGACCCCGCAGGCGTTCGCGCGCGACCTCCTGGAGCGTGCCCACGCCGTCGCGGCCGCCGACGGGGTGGAGGCGACCGACGACGCCGCCCTCGTGAGGCGGCTGGGCGTCGACGTCGCATGGGTCGAGGGGAGCCCGCTGCTTCACAAGCTGACGACGGTCGAGGACCTGGAGCTGGGGCTTGCGCTGTTGCACGTGTGGCGTTCCAGAGGCGGGGGAGGCGCGTGAGCGCGGCGGTCCGGGCCGCCTTCACCGGAGGCGGCGTCCCTACCAGCCCTTACCTGGCGCACGCCAAGGTCAACCTCGGTCTGGCCGTCATAGCCTTGCGGGGCGACGGCTACCACGAGCTGGAGACGGTGATGGCCAGGATCGGCCTCGCTGACGAACTCACGGTCGTGGTCGCGGAGGCCGGCGAGAGCCACGACTCGGTGCGGTTGAGCGTGGAGGTAGCGCCTGGCCTGCCTGGCAGCGGCGCCATCGGGTCGGCCGAGGACAACCTGGCGACCCGGGCGGCGTACGCGTACCTGCGGGCACGGCGGACCTCGACGCCGGCGGCGCCGTTCGTGCGCATAGATCTCCGCCTCGTGAAGCGCATCCCGATCGCAGCGGGCCTGGGAGGCGGCTCGGCCGACGCCGGGACGGTGCTGCGCGCCCTCGCCGAGCGGCTCCCGGTCGCGGTCCCCGCAACGACCGGCACGCCGGACACACCGGTCGGCGCGGGCGTCGACACCATGACCATCGCTCGCGCCCTCGGTTCCGACGTCCCGTTCCTGACGGGCGCGTCCAACGCCGCCCTCGCCCGGGGGAGAGGCGAGCGGTTGGCGGCGCTGGACGCGCCTCGCCTGCACCTGGTGCTCGCCAACCCGGGCGGCCAGGTCAGCGCCGCCGACGCGTACGCCAACCTCGTGGGCTTCACCCCTCGTCTGCGCTTCGCGCAGGCCATGGAGAACTTGGCCAAGGGGGTAGAGCCGGGCTGGCCCAACGCCCTGCAGCCGGGCGTGCTCCGCCTCCTGCCAGGCGTCAGGCCGGTCCTAGGCGCGCTCCGGGAGGCCGGCCTGCTCGGCGCGTTGCTCTCCGGGAGCGGCCCGACATGCTTCGGCGTGGCGCGAGACGAAGAGCACGCCAGGAGCGTGGCAGCCGCCCTAGCCGCGCAGCAGCCGGCCTGGTGGGTGCGGGCGGACAGCACCGCTTAGCGAGCAGGACCGCCTGGCCAGGCGGGCGGTCAAGGAGCGCGCCGCGCGCCGCCCTCGCCCCACTCGGGCCTGGTAGCAGACCGGGCTTCCCGCCTCAGTCGCGCCTCCGCGGGAAAGCGCCGGCGTCCTCGATGTCTTCCTGCACGAGCCAGTCCTCGCCGGCCAGCGATTCGACGTGGTGCCGCAGCTCGTGCGTCAGGGTCTCCCAGGCCTCGTCTTCCCAATCGAAGTCTGGGTCGTCCTCGGCGAGCGCCGCGAACGAGCCGTAGTAGAGGACGACCTGGCGACCGAGCCCCTCGCCGGCGCCGAGGAAGTCGGGCGTGCCAGGGTCGAGATACTCGCCCATGCGGTAGACGTCGTCGAACTCGGGCTCCTGCCGGGCTTCCGGCAGCACGTGCACGCCGCCGAGGCCGCGCATGAACTCCTCCGGGATCTCGTCGACCATCTCGGCGACGAGGGAAGTGAACTCCTCTAGCGTCACGGCAGCTTCCGCCCTACAGGGCTACCGGCGCGTTGGCGGCGGCGCTATCGTAGGCCGCCAGGATGAGCCTGACGGCTTCGCGGCCGTCGACGCCGCTGCAGACGACGGGCCCCTCTCCGCGGACGGCCGCGACGAACGCCATGACGTGCCTGGTATGTGAGGACGCGCCCGTGAACTCGAACGTGGTCACGTCCGTTCTGTCCCAATCCGAGCCTGGCGAAGCGCGGTAGGCGTGCCGGAGGTTCTGGGGCCCGTAACGGTTGGTGCACTCCAGCGCCCCGTCGGTGCCGTATACCCAGAAGCCCTCCTCCCAGCCGGTGGCCGTCCAGGCCGCCTCGATGACGCCGAGCGAGCCGTCGGCGTAGCGCATGCTCACATGCGCCGTGTCCTCGACCTCGACGGGGTACTTGAGGGTGCCGATGCGAGCGAAGACCTCGCTGACGGAGCCGCCGAAGAACCTGGCCAGGTCGGCGAGGTGGCAGCCGTTGTCGAGGAGGGTGCCGCCGCCGGCCGAGGCGCGCGTGGTGAACGAGGGGCGCACGCCCTTGCCGCCCCAATCGTGCGCTTGGCGCAGGCGCACGTGCGTGACCCGGCCGATGGCGCCCGCCGCGATCAACTCGCTCGCCTTGCGCCCTGGACCACTGGAGCGCAGCTGATGACCGACCATGAGGACGACCCCCGCGGCGTCGCAGGCCGCGATCATCTCGTCCGCCAGACCCAGGTCAAGAGCCATGGGCTTCTCGACGAGCACGTGGACGCCCACCCGCGCGGCGCTCACGGTGGCGGGGTGGTGCACTGCGGTAGGCGCCGCGATGCTGACGACGTCGAAACCGCCCGCCGCGAACAGCTCCTCGAAGTCGAGATAGGTGCGCTCTACGCCCCAGGCTCGCGCCTTGGCGGACACCGCCTCTGGCACGGCGTCGCAGAGGGCTACGACTTCGACCCCCGCCGCCCGGTAGCCCTCGAAGTGGTTGGTCGAGATGCCGCCAGTGCCGATGATGGCGGCCCGCAACGCGCTCACTCGCGCGCCGCGCTCGCGATGACGCCCAGGATGTGCTCCTTGCCGGGGTTTGGCACGGCTTCGATGGCCGGCGTCTCCGGACTGCCCCGGTCGGGGCGGCGCACGCGGGCCGCCGCGTAGGCTGCCGCGTTCGCGAGCACGCGCTGCACGTTTGGATCGAAGTAGGTGGGGTACGTCTCGTGACCGGGGCGGAAGTAGACGACCATGCCGTGCCCGCGGCGCCAGGTCGCGAGGCTTCTGAACACCTCGCCGCCCTGGAACCAGGAGAGCATGAGGAGTTCGTCCGGATCGGGGACGTCGAAGCGCTCGCCGTACATCTCCTCCCGCGGCAGCTCGAAGTAGTCGGGCAGGCCGGCGAGGAGCGGGTGACCCGGCTGGAGGCTCCAGAGGCGCTCCTTCTCGTCGGCCTCCCGCCACTTCAGCGACGCCGTGGTGCCGAGCAGGCGCCTGAACGGCTTCGAGTAGTGGCCCGAGTGCAGCACGACGAGGCCCATGCCGGCGAGAACGGCGCTCTGCACGCGGTCGACGACGCCGTCGTCGACCTGGTCGTGCGCCTTGTGGCCCCACCAGAAGAGGACGTCGGTGGCGTCGACGACCGCTTCCGTCAGGCCATGCTCGGGCTCCAGCAGCGTGGCGTGGCCGACGGTCGCCTCAGGGTGCGCCCGCTTCACGGCTGCGCCGATGGCCGCGTGTATACCTTCTGGGTAGATCTCGCGCACGACGGCGCTCTCGCGCTCGTGCAGGAACTCGTTGAAGACCGTTACCCGCATGCTCTCGCTTCCTCCCGTGCCTAACGGCACACGCTCTCTAGTCCGTGACCGCGCCGAGCGAGGCGCTGGAGACCTGCTTCGCGTACTTGGCAAGCACGCCGCGCTCGTACCGCGGCGGTCGCGGAGTCCACGCGGCTCGGCGCCGCGCCAACTCGGCTTCCGCCACCTCCAGTTGGATGAGGTTGTGTTCGGAATCTATGGTGATCGTGTCGCCCTCGAGCACCAGCGCGATGGGTCCGCCCACGGCCGCCTCGGGCGCAACGTGGCCCACCACGAAGCCGTAGGTGCCGCCGCTGAAGCGCCCGTCGGTGATCAGCCCGACCGAGTCGCCGAGGCCCCGCCCGATGATCGCGCTGGTGGGGGAGAGCATCTCGCGCATCCCCGGCCCGCCCTTGGGACCCTCGTAGCGGATGACGATGACGTCGCCGGCGCGGATCTTGTCGGAGAGGATGGCCTCAAGGCACTCCTCCTCGCTCTCGAAGACGCGCGCCGGGCCGCTGATGCGCGAGTGCGAGAGCCCGGTCGTCTTGGCAACCGCGCCGTCGGGCGCGAGGTTGCCGCGCAGCACGTTGAGGTGCCCGTGCTCGTAGAGGGGCTTATGGAACGGGTGCACGACGTCCTGGCCGGCGGGCGGCTGCGACGGCACCGACGCGAGGTTCTGCGCCACAGTCTTCCCGGTACAGGTGATGCAGTCGCCGTGCAGGAGGCCGTTGTCCAGCAACATGCGCATGACGAGCGGTATGCCGCCGACGGCGTGCAGGTCGGTGGCCACGTAACGGCCCGACGGCTTGAGGTCGCAGAGCACGGGGGTCGTGCGGCGCAGCTCCTCGAAGTCGTCGATGGTGAGCTCGACGTCCATGGCGTGCGCCGCCGCGAGCAGGTGCAGGACCGCGTTGGTGCTGCCGCCGACCGCCATGACCACGCGGATCGCGTTCTCGAACGCCTTGCGCGTCATGATCTGGCGCGGCGTGATGTCCTTGTCGATGAGCGCGAGAAGGGCGCGCCCGCTGTCGGCCGCGCTCTGCACCTTCTCGGGGTCCGGCGCGGCCATGGTGCTCGAGTAGGGGAGCGACATGCCCATCGCCTCGATGGCGGACGACATGGTGTTGGCCGTGTACATGCCGCCGCACGAGCCGGCGCCCGGGCAGGCGGAGCGCTCGATGGCCCTGAACGTCGGCAGGTCCATGCGGCCGGCCGCGTAGGCGCCCACCGCCTCGAAGACGCTGACGATGGTCAGGTCCTTGCCGTCGTGATGGCCGGGTTTGATGGTGCCGCCGTATACGAAGATGCTCGGGATGTCGAGGCGTGCGAGCGCGATGAGCGCGCCGGGCATGTTCTTGTCGCAGCCGCCGACGGCCAGCATGCCGTCCATGCTCTGGCCGCGACCCACCGTCTCGATGCTGTCGGCGATCACCTCGCGCGAGACGAGGGAACACTTCATCCCCTCGGTGCCCATCGAGATGCCGTCCGAGATGGTGATGGTCCCGAAGAGCTGTGGCATGCCGCCCGCGGCGCGCACGGCGCTTTCCGCGGCCGCGGCGAGCTCGCCAAGGCCGGAGTTGCACGGCGTGATGGTGCTGTGTCCGTTGGCGATCCCGATGATCGGCTTGTCGAAGTCGGCGTCCTGGAAGCCGACGGCGCGCAGCATGGCACGGTTGGGTGCGCGTTGATCGCCCTGCGTGGTCGTGGCGCTGCGGCGGCGCGTCTTTGTGAGAGTGGTGGTCGACATGTTGGGCTCCTTACGCTCGGCGCATCATAAACCGTCGCATCCGGCGCGTTCGGCGGGTAGAACGGGTTCGCGCGCCGCCGACACTTCGGCCGCCGCGGGGCGGGGGTAGCATGCCAGCATGGCCAGCACGAACTACTTCGACACGTTCATAACGGTCGCCGACGACTGCCCCGCGGCGGCCGGCACGGTGCCGCCCGAGCGCGGCGAGCAGCCCTCCGTCGCTCTACGCACCTACCGCATGCTCGCGGGGGCGCCGTACCGCTATACGTCCGACGACGTCATCTTCGGGGTAGACGCCGACCGCCACGGCATCCCGGAGTCCGAGCGTCCGGCCGCTAGGACCGAGTTCTTCGCCAAGCCGCGCGCATGCCTGCGGGCGTCGGACCTGGGGAGGCGTTACGGCTGGGGCATCCATTCGGACGCGCAGGGCCGCGTGGCCATCTACGGCGTCGAGACCGACGAGTACCGCAAGCTGGCCGCGGGGGAGTCGTTGGACGGCGCCAAGGGCGAGGTCAGCGTCATCACGAGGGCCATGCGGTCCAAGCGGCAGCGCTGACGGACTGGACGTCCGGCGCGACCTCCCCGACCGTCTCGACCGCGCAGCGGGATCCGAACCGTGCGCGGTCGCTTGCGAACTCGGCCGGTAGCCGACCGTCAACCGACCGCCAGCTTGGCGATGACGGCGGCCGTGAAGGCGGCCGTGTTCCGGCTACCTCCGAGGTCGACGGTCGGGTCCTCCATGAGCGCGGCCTGCACGGCGTCCTCGAGGGCGTCGGCTGCGGCGTCCTCGTTCAGGCCATAGCGCAGCAGCATGGCGGCTGACAGCATGGTGCCCACGGGGTTGGCGATCCCCTTGCCGGCGATGTCGGGCGCGCTGCCGTGGATCGGCTCGTAGAGCCCGACGTCGCCGCCCAGGCTCGCGGAGGGCAACAGGCCGAGCGAGCCGGGGATGACGGCCGCCAGGTCGGAGAGGATGTCGCCGAACAGGTTGCCCGTCACCAAGACGTCGAAGGCACGCGGGTCGCGCACGATCTGCATGGCGGCGTTGTCCACGTACAGGTGGTCGAGCTCGACGTCGGAGTACTCGCGCCGATGCAGGTCGACCACCACGTCGCGCCAGAACTGCGAGACGTCGAGCACGTTGGCCTTGTCGACGTTCGTGACGCGGCCGCGGCGCTGGCGCGCCGTCTCGAAGGCGACGCGGGCGATGCGCTCCACCTCGTGGCGCTCGTAGACCATGGTGCTGACGCCCCGGTCGGCCTCGACGAACGACGGCTTGCCGAAGTAGATGCCGCCCGTCAGCTCCCGGATGATGAGGAGGTCGGTGCCGCGCGCCCGCTCCTCGCGCAAGGGCGAGAGGCGCTCGAGGCCGGGGAAGACGCGGACGGGGCGCAGGTTGGCGAAGACCTGTAGGTGCTTGCGCAGCGCGAGGATGCCGGACTCGACGCGCTTCTCGCGCGGCAGCCTGTTCCAGGGGTGGTCACCGACCGGACCGCCGGCCGAACCCATGAGGACCGCGTCGGAGCGTGCCGCCGCGTCGCGCGTGACCTGTGGCAGCGGCTCACCGTGGCTCTCGATCGCGTTGCCGCCGAACGGCAGGCGCTCGAACTCGAACGCGAGGCCATGACGGGGCGCGAGCGCCTCGAGGACCTCCAGCGTCGCGTCGATGACCTCTGGCCCGATGAAGTCGCCCGGGAGCACCGCGATGCGGTAGCTCATCGCGCCTCACCAACGCTCACGGGGTAGCCGCGGGCGGCGGCCAGCGCCTTCACCTGCTCGACGCCCTCCAGTAGCTCCCCGATCGGGTCCCAGTAGCCGGTGAGGAGCGCCTCGCGCGCCGTGTCGCGGATGCTGGCGCGGTAGGTCTTGCCGCCGGCGCGCACTTCCTGCGCCGTGACGTCGATGACGACCTCGGCGCTCGGGTCGCGCTCGACCAGCGCGGCGATCTCGTTGCGCCCGGCCTCGTCGACCACGGCGCAGACCAGCCCGAGCGTCGTGCAGTTGCCGAAGAAGATCTCGGCGAACGAGCCGGCGATCATCCCCTTGAAGCCCGCGCGCATGATCGACTGCGGTGCGTGCTCCCGGCTTGAGCCGCAGCCGAAGTTGTCGCCCGTCACGATGATGGCGGCGCCCGCGCGGTGCGGATCGTCGAGCGGGTGCCCCTTCGAGCGCCCGTCGGCGTCGAAGCGCTCGTCGTAGAAGAGCCCCTCGCCCATGGTCTCGAACGTGACGGCCTTGAGGTAGCGCGCCGGGATGATGCGGTCGGTGTCGATGTCGTTGGCCATGATGGGCACCGCGGTGCCGCGGGCCTCCGTTACGGGGGTGAGCGCCATGTCAGGCCACCGCCTTCCCGGCGCCGAACACCTCGCGGGCGTCGGACACCACGCCCGTCACGGCCGCGGCGGCGACCATGACGGGGCTCATGAGCACGGTGCGCCCGGTGGGGGAGCCCTGGCGCCCCTTGAAGTTGCGGTTGGAGGACGAGGCGCAGAGCTGGTCGCCCACGAGCTTGTCGGGGTTCATGGCGAGGCACATGCTGCAACCCGCCTCGCGCCACTCGAAGCCGGCCTCCTTGAGCACGGCGTCGATGCCGAGCTTCTCGCACTCCAGCTTGACGAGGTGCGAGCCGGGCACCGCGATGGCCTGGACGCCGGGGTGCACCTTGCGGCCCTTCATGACCTTGGCGACCTCGATGAAGTCGGTGATGCGGGCGTTCGTGCACGAGCCGAAGAAGGCGACGTCGACCTTGGTGCCCTTGATGGGGGCGCCCCCCTGGAGCTTCATGTGGGCGAGGGCCTCCGCCACGCCGGCCTTGTCGTGCTCCGGCGCCCCTTCCACGGTCGGGACGAGCTCGTCGATGGCGATGGCCTGGCCGGGGTTGATCCCCCAGGTGACGGTCGGTGGCACGTCCACCGCGTCGATGACCACCACGTCGTCGTAGCGGCAGCCCGGCTCGGAGGCGAGCGCCTTCCAGCTCGCGACGGCGGCATCCCAAGCCGCGCCCTTGGGCGAGTAGGGCCGGCCGTCGAGGTAGGCGAACGTGGTCGCGTCGGGGTTGACGTAGCCGCAGCGCGCGCCGCCCTCGATGGACATGTTGCACACCGTCATGCGCTCTTCCATCGTCATGGCGTCGAACGTCGTGCCGGCGTACTCGTACGCGTAGCCGATGCCGCCCTTCACGCCGAGGGTGCGGATGATGTGGAGGATGACGTCCTTGGCGTAGACCCCGGGGCGCAGCCGGCCGTTCACCTCGATGCGCCGCAGCTTCGGCTTGCTCATGGCCATCGTCTGGGTGGCGAGCACGTCGCGCACCTGGGAGGTGCCGATGCCGAACGCGATCGCGCCGAACGCGCCGTGCGTGCTCGTGTGCGAGTCGCCGCAGGCGATCGTCGAGCCCGGCTGGGTGATGCCCTGTTCGGGCCCGACCATGTGGACGATCCCTTGCCGGCCGCCGCCGACGTCGAAGAACGTGATGCCGTGCTTGGCCGTGTTCTTGCGCAGCTCCGCGATCATCGCGGCCGCCATCGGGTCGGCGAACGGCTCCACGCGCGTGTGCGTCGGCACGATGTGATCGACCGTCGCGAACGTGCGCTCCGGCAGCAGGACGTCCACACCGAGGTCCTCCAGCATGCCGAAGGCTTGCGGGCTCGTGACCTCGTGGATGAGGTGCGTGTCTATGAAGAGCTGGTCCTGGCCGTTGCGCAGGCGCCCGACCGTGTGGGAGTCCCAGACCTTGTCGAAGAGGCTTCTAGGTTCGTTCATGCTGTCTCGTTCCTTCGCGCCCCGCTCACGTGCGAAGACCCCCGGCCGCGGGTGGGCCGGGGGTCGTGATGCGCTGTCGCTTGTAGGACCGTGCCCGGCCCACCGAAGCTGCGGCTCACGCCTCCCGCTCGGCTAGCCACAAGGCCGCTCGCCACTGGACGAAGGCGAGGCGCCGTCTGGTGCGCGAGACCTTGCCGGTGGCTGAGTTGGCCGTCATGCGGCGAAGTATAAGAGCGCCGGATGCGGCCGTCAACGAGCGCCTCGCCCGAGCGGCGGGGTGCCGCGCCGCGGCGTCGTCGGCGTGGGTGGGGTCGGACGACCCTGATCAGGTGCGGAGGCGCCTTGGGCCTGACCGCCCGTCGAGACGAGGCGCTCGAACTCCTTGGCGTCGACGGCGCGTGAGGAGCCGATCTCGAAGGAGATGGCCTTGCGCAAGTGCAGCTCGGCGAGGCAGGCGTCCATGGTGATCATGCCGATGGCGCCCCCCATCTGGATCTGGGCGGGGATCTGGTGCGTCTTGCCTTCGCGGATCAGGTTGCGCACGCCGGGGGTGGCGATGAGCAGCTCGTAGGCGAGGACGCGGCCGTCGCCACTGGCGCGCGGGATGAGCTGCTGCGTCAGGATGGCCTGCAGGTTGTTGGCGAGCTGTACGCGCACCTGCGCCTGCTGGGCGTCGGGGAAGACGTCGATGATGCGGTCGATCGCCTCGGCGGCGGTGTTCGTGTGCAGGGTGCCGAGCACGAGGTGGCCGGTCTCGGCGGCGGTCACGGCCGCGCCGATCGTCTCGAAGTCGCGCATCTCGCCTACCAGG
Source organism: Deinococcaceae bacterium (assembly GCA_040255585.1). Taxonomy (GTDB): domain Bacteria; phylum Deinococcota; class Deinococci; order Deinococcales; family Trueperaceae; genus JAAYYF01. Next base: position 34,369 of record JBDZVI010000009.1, on the reverse strand, counting down.
ATCACGTCGGGGGCCTGCCTCAGCACGCTGCGCAAAGCCGCCTGGAAGTTGGCGGTGTCCTCGCCGACCTCCCGCTGGTTGACGATCGACGTCTTGTGCCGGTGGAAGAACTCTATCGGGTCCTCGATGGTGACGATGTGCTTCGAGTACTCGTCGTTGACGAGGTCGAGCATCGTCGCGAGCGTGGTGGACTTGCCGGAGCCCGTCGGGCCCGTCACGAGCACGAGGCCGCGGGGCAGGCGCGCGATGTCGGCCGCCTCCTGCGGCAGGCCAAGGTCGGCGAAGGTGAGGACCTCCTCCGAGATCGTGCGCATGACGCCGCCGACGGAGCCGCGCTGCATGAAGACGTTGACGCGGAACCGCCCGTGGCCGGTGAGGCTGAACGAGAAATCGAGGTCCTTGCGCTCTTCGAAGTTGCGCTGCTTCTTCTCGTCCATCAGCGCGTACATGAGGCGCCGCGTCATCGTCCCGTTCAGGACCTCGTACTCGGTCGGGCGCCACTCGCCGTCGAGGCGCAGCATGGGCGGGAGGCCGACGGTGAGGAGCAGGTCGGAAGCCCGCCTCTCGATGGCTAGTTTGAGCAGGTCGACGATGTCTGCCTGGATCTGGGTCGAGCGGATCTGGTCTGCCATGCGGGAAAGTCCTCTCGGGTCGCGCGCTACTCGGCCGTGCGCGCGAGCACCTCTTCCAGGGTCGTTATGCCCTGGAAGGCCTTGTTGATGCCGTCGTCGCGCAGAGTCTTCATGCCGCGCTTCACCGCCAGGTCGCGCAGCTCGATGGAGGACGCCTCTTGGACGATGGCCTTCTCGAGCTCCTCGTCCACGACGAGCAGCTCGTGGATGGCGTAACGGCCGTTGTAACCGCTGCCACCGCACTTCTCGCACCCGACGCCGCGGTAGAGCGACTTGCCTGCCATGTCCTTCTCGGAGATGCCGAGGCGGCGCAGCACGTCCGGGTCCGGGCTCGAGGCGACCTTGCACTCCTTGCAGACGCGCCTGACCAGGCGTTGGGCCAGCACGCCGATGAGCGACGCGGAGACGTTGAAGGGCTCGATGCCCATCTCCTGCAGGCGCGTGATGGCGCCGGCGGAGTCGTTGGTGTGCAGGGTGGCGATCAGGAGGTGGCCGGTGAGGGCGGCTTCCATGGAGATCTTGGCCGTCTCGTGGTCGCGGATCTCACCGACCATGATGATGTCCGGGTCCTGCCGCAGGAACGAGCGGAGGGCGCGCGCGAAGTCGAGGCCCGCCTTGGCGTTCACCTGGGTCTGGTTGATGCCGGGGATCTCGTACTCGACCGGGTCCTCGATGGTGGTGACGTTGACCTCGGGCGTGGCGAGGCGCTTGAGGATCGAGAAGGTCGTGAACGACTTGCCCGAGCCGGTCGGTCCGGTGATCAGGAACATGCCGTAAGGCTTCTGGATCACGTCGGTGAAGCGCTGGTAGTTGTAATCGGCGAAGCCGAGCTGCTCGATCTCGGGGATGTCGGACGCCTTGCGCAGGATGCGCATCACCGACTTCTCCCCGTACACCGTGGGGAGCGTCGAGAGTCGTAGGTCCACCTCGAGGTTGCGGTCCTTGAAGCGCACGCGTCCGTCTTGGGGCAGCCGCCGCTCCGCGATGTTGAGGCCGCCCATGATCTTGATGCGCGAGGCGAGGGCGGGGGCGGTCACCTTCGGCATCGTCATGTACTCGCGCAAGGTGCCGTCCTTGCGAACGCGCACGATGACCTTGTCGGGGCGCGGCTCGATGTGGATGTCTGAGATGTCGTTGAGGACGGACTCGCGGATGATGTTGTTGACGACCTTGACGAGCGCGTTGTCGTCGATGGCGCTCGTGTCGTCCTCCTCGGAGGTGGAGGAGACCCCGACCTCCTCGACGACCGCCTTCGCGAGCTCCTCCATGTCGGCGCCCTCGCGGTAGAAGCGGTTCAACATGCGCGTGAGCGACTCTTCCGTCGCCACGGCAGGTCGGATCTCGCGGCCCGTGATCAGGTGGATGTCGTCGAGCGCGAACACGTGGCGCGGGTCCTTCATCGCCACGACGAGGACGTCGCCCTCGAGGCGCACCGGCATGGCGGCGTAGCGCCTGGCCGTCGGCTCCGGGACGAGGCTGACGGCGTACGGATCGATGCGCGCGTTGTCCTCTATGAACTCGAAGCCGAGCTGCATGGCGAGGCTGCGCGCCAGCATGTCCGGGCTGATCTTGCCCGACTGCACTAGCGTGTCCTCGAGCCGACCGCCGCCGGAGCGCTGCTTGTTGAGCGCCTCCTCGACGTCGGTCTGCGTGACGTAGCCGAGGTCGACCAGGATCTCGCCCAACGGCTTGATCCGGCCCAGCTTCGCCTGCTCCTCCAAGGCCCTACGCAGTTGCTCGCGCTTGAGGCGCTTGCTCTGCAGCAGCGTCTCGCCGAGGCGCCCCTGGTCTTGGGCGTACATCTCATCGATGCGCGCGGAGACGGCTGGGCCGGTGGCGGCCACGAACAGGACGTCGCCGGTCACGATGGACTCGATATCGGCCATGCGCCGCGGGTCCGAGATGGCCACGACGAGCTTGTCGCCGTCGAACTTGTAAGGCACGGCGGAGAACTGCACGGCGTCGAGGCGGAGGAGCTTGGTGGCCAGGCGCTCTTCCGTCGGCTCGCCGGTGAGGTCAGGTACGAACGGTATGCCGTGCTGCTCGGCCAGGAGCGCCGTCAGCTGCTCCTCGCTCAGGTGGCCTCTAGCGACCAGGATGCGCCCCAGGAGCCCGCCCGTGCGTTGTTGCTCCTCGATGGCCTCGGTCAGCTGCTTCTCCGTGAGGAAGCCGCCGCCGACGGCCAGGTTGCCGAGCCGCATGGCAGGGTCGACCTCGATGTCGACCGGGGGCTCGAGCCCGAGCTCAGGGTAGTAGGTTGCCAGCGCCCACAGCATCTCCTTCTGCAGGGCGAGGTACGGCTCCACCAGGCAGCCGGAGGCGTCCTCGACCTCCTCGATCGCCAGGGCGTCCAGTGGGTCGACGAACGCCACGCGCAGGCGGTCCTGGTCGACGGCGAACGGGATGGCGCGCAGGTCGTTGGCCAAGTCGGCCGGCACCTTCGCCAGGGCGTCGGACATGACGTCGACGCGCGGGAGGTGGACGAGCGGGATGCCGATCGACTCCTCGACGGCCCTGGCGATCCGCTGCTCCGACAGCACGCCGAGGTTGACGAGGATGTCGGCCAGGCGGCCGCCCACCTCGCCGTGGCGGCCGATGGCTTGCTGCAAGGCGTCGTCGGTGACGTAACCGCGCTCGAGGAGCACCGCTCCGAGCCTCTTGTCACCGATCGAGAGTACGGCCACGCTCATCTCTCCCTAAGCACCCATCTTTCCAGTAACCGCGCCAGGCGCGTATGAGGAAGCTTACCCGGCGATAGCGGCGTCACCAGTACCGCGGTGAGGCCCGCGCGTCTCGCGCCCAGGACGTCGGTGAACAGTTGATCTCCGAGCATGGCGACGCGCTCGCGCGGCATGTCGCCTAGCAGGGCGAGGCCGCGCCGGAACGCCCGCGCGAAGGGCTTGCCAGCCATGGCGACGGCGGGTACCCCGGCCTGCGCCGCGATGCTCGCCACCCTGCCTGTCTCGCCGTTCGAGAGGATAGCCACTCTCACTCCTGCCGCTCGCAAACTGCCGAACCACGCATAGACCTCTTCGTCGACCCGTTCGGAGCGCGCGGCGAGCAAGGTGTCGTCCAGATCCACCAGTAGCCCTTCGAGGCCACGCGCAGCCAGCCATTGCGGCGTCACCTCGCGAACGGAGGCGACACGGGCGTCCGGTTGGAGCACTTGGGGAGACTAGCACGCAGACCGCGGGGCGGCGAGAGTAAGAAGTCACGTGGACCAGGCGCGGCTAGGCGCCTGACCATGGCCGGCGTCAGGCGCCCGTGACGTACGCCAGGGCCGCCTCGAGCGTCGCAGCGAACGCTTCGGGATCGTCGAGCCACGGGTAGTGGCCCGTCCTCAGCCCGCTGTATAGCGCGTTCGGCAGCCTTTCGAGGGCGGCTTCGACCTGCTCCGGGTAGGTCGTGCCGTCCAACTCGCCCGCCACGACCACGACCCGCTTCCCGCCGGCCGCCAGGCGGCTCAACGCCGACAGCGCCTCCGACTCCCACACGTTGTCCGCTTCGTCCTCCTCCTGCGGTCCGAGGAGGGCTTCGGCGTCGACATGCTCGAGGTGCAACCGGGCGGACGGGTTGGGGAACTGGAGCGTGTCGAAGAGGATCCGCGGGTTCATCAGGCGGAAGGCGGCGTCCGCGGTCGCGGCGCCGCCGAGCCCCGGCCCGCCGTGGGCGCCGCCGGCTGGATCGTCGTCGTCCGACCGGACGCCCGACGCGCCTGCCAGGTCGTCGGCGCCAGAGCCGTCACCGGGTCCGGCGGCGGCGGTCGCCGTGCGGAGCAGGCGCTCGGCGAGCAGCGGGAGCGACAGCCAGGGGTTCACGAGCACGAGGCCTGCGACGCGCTCGGGCGACGCCAAGGCCGCGCGCACGGCCACCAGCGCGCCGAACCCGTGCCCCAGAAGCACGGCGCTCTCCAGACCGAGGGCATCGAGCACCACGGGCACGTCGGCGGCCAAGGCCTCCGGATCGGCGCCGCGGCCGTCGTCCGAGAACGAGCGGCCACCGCCGCGCATGTCGGCGTAGACGACTCGCCAGCGTTCCAGGTCCTCTCCCATGAGCTCGCGGAACGAGTGCGCGCTGTAGCCGGGGCCTCCATGGAGGTAGTAGACGACGGGGGAGGAGGCCGGCCCGGCCAGCTCCACGTAGAGCTCGGCGCCGGGCGCCTCGACCCGCGTGCTCACGTCACGGTAGGCGTCCGGCCCTGGGGCGTCGCCGCTCGGGTCGGTGCGGTGGCCGCTCACGCCGGCTTCCCGCCCCCGGCGGCGGGCGCGGTGCGCCGGAACGTCGCGCGCGCCGCGGCGAACCCGAAGCAGCGTTCGGCGTTGGCGTCCAGTTGGCGTTCGAGTTCCTCGGGCGCGTGGCCGAGCACCTCGGCGAGCGCCGTGGCGGTCAGGCGCACGTTCGCCGGAGCGTTGGGCTTCCCGCGCAGCGGCATGGGCGAGAGGTACGGGCTATCCGTCTCCACCAGCACGCGGTCGAGCGGCACGCGCCCGGCCGCGGCGCGGATGTCGGCCGCGCTCTTGTAGGTCAGGTTGCCGGCGAACGACACGTACCAACCCGCCTCGAGCCCCGCCGCGAGCAACCGCGGATGGCCGGAGAAGCAGTGCAGGACGCCCTTGCCGTAGCCGCCTGCCTCTATGGCCGCGGCGGCCGCGAGGGTCGCCTCTTCCAGACCCTGCTTGTCGCGCACGTGCAAGACGAGCGGCTTGCCGACCGACCTGGCGAGTTCCAACTGCCACTCGAAGGCGAGACGCTGCGCCTCGGGCGACTCGTCGTCCCAGTACCGGTCGAAACCCGTCTCGCCGACGGCCACCACCAGCGGGTCGAGGGCGAGCCTCGCGATGGCGTCTCTTACCGCCGCGTCGGCGGCGAGGCTCGCGTCGTTCGGGTGGACGCCGACGGCGGCGTAGACGTTCTCGTGCGCATGCGCGGCCGCGACGGCCAACCGGCTGCGCTCGACGTCCGTGCCTACCGTCACCATGGCGGCGAGGCCGGCGTCGACGGCGGCCTCGGGGTCAGGGCAGCGATCGAGGTGGCAGTGGCTATCCGTCACGCCCCCACTCTACCGCTCGGCTTTCTTCGCGGCTGCGTCGGCGCCAACGCGACCCGGTCGGTGGGAGCGCCGTGCCACACGGCGCTGGCGTGAACCCCATGTGAGACTTCTGTAATAGGCCCGCTGCTACCTTCTCATCACTTGACCGGGGGCGGGTCTTCGACGAGGACCCGGCGAGCAAGAGAGTTCGAAGGCTCGAGGAAGGTAGGCAAGCACCATGGTTCACCAGTTCGCTCGCGGTAACGACGACGTAAGGTACCTGAGCAACGAGGAGCTTAGCGAGATCATTTCCAAGTGCGAGGACGCCATCCAGGACGGCAGCGCCGAGGTCGAGGACTACGAGGCGTTCGTCGTGTGCCAGAAGGAGCTCGCCCGCCGCACCTGGGCGTGAGCCCTACCACGGCCCCGCGGTACCGCCGCCCGGTTCCTCACATCACAACGACATGAAGCGCGCGTAGCATGGCCTATGCTCACGCGCGCTTCTACGTGTGGTCACGGCTGTGCCGTGGCCAGGCCCCGGACGGCCCTGCCGCTCCTCGTCATGGCCGCCCTGTTCGCGGGCTGCACGCCGGCCGCCATGCGCGCCGAGTCGCGCGCGCCCGACGCGCGTACGACCGCCCCGGCCGTCGCCGCCACGGCGGCGACCAGCGCTGGCGCGCAGACGGGGGTAGCTTCCTGGTACGGCCCCGGGTTCGCCGGGCGGCGCACCGCCAACGGCGAGGTGTTCGACCCTAGCCAACTCACAGCGGCCCATCGCGAGTTGCCGTTCAACACGCTTGTCAGGGTCGTCAACGAGAACAACGGCAAGAGCGTCGTCGTGCGCATCAACGACCGCGGCCCCTTCAAGGGGGGCAGGGTCATCGACCTCTCGCGCGCCGGCGCAGAGGCCATCGACATGATCGGTTCCGGGGTCGCGCGCGTCCGCCTCGAGGTCCTCAGCCTGCCGGCCGGCGTCGTCCGTGTCGGCACCCTCGGCAGCCTGAGAGGCTATGAGGTCGCCTCGCGCGATCACGCCGCCGGCACGTTGCTCGCGCTGGCGCCGGTCCAGGGCGGCGAGCCGGTGGTCGTACGGGTGGTCGCGGCCGACTTCCCGACCGACAGCCCGGCGGACCTGCTCGTCGGCTACGAGCTGTACTCGGCCGTAGGCTCCGAAGCGCGCGTAGTGGGCGACTGAGGTAGTGGCCGACCGGCCCTAGCCCGCCCCGCGTGCGCAACCGTCCGCGAGGTCGGCCGCCAGCGCCTCGAGGTCCCGCAGGTCCTTCCCGTCCCCGAGCGCACTGACGATCGCCGAACCGACGACGACGCCGTCGGCGAACCGCGCCACGCGGGCCGCGCTCGCCTTGTTGCCGACACCGAAGCCGACCGCGACGGGCAGGTCGGTGACCGCCTTCGTGGCGGCCACCAGGTCGGCCACCGCGGCAGGCACGTCCGCCCGCGCGCCCGTCACACCCGTCACAGAGACCGCGTAGACGAAGCCGCGGCAGGCGTTCGTCACGAGCCGCAGGCGCTCCGGCGTCGAGGTCGGCGCTACCAGGAAGACCGTGTCGAGCTCCTCCGACCTCGCCGCCTCGATCAGCTCCCCGCCCTCGTCCGGCGGTAGGTCGGGCAGGATCAGTCCGTCCGCCCCCGCCGCCTTCGCCGCGCGCACGAACGCGGCCTCGCCGCCCGGGTAGCAGTAGATAGGGTTGTAGTAGCTCATTATCAGGAGCGGCTTCGCGGTCACGGCCCGCAGCCGCCGCACGATGGCGAGCGTCTTCTCGCTGCTCGCCCCGCGGGCCAGGGCGGCTTCGCTGGCGCGCTGGATCACCGGGCCGTCGCCGAGCGGGTCGGAGAACGGCAAGCCGATCTCGAGCATGTCGGCGTGGCGCAAGACGGCCTCGGCCGCCGCCACGCACCGGTCGTCGTCCGGGTACGAGGCGGTCAGGTAGGCCACGAAGGCGGCCCGACCGTCGGTCCGCGCGGCGGCGAAGGCTTCGCCGATACGGCTCACGCCACCGCCCCCCGTCCGCCGTCCCCGGCCGGCCGGCCTGGGACGCCGGCATCGACCTGGCCGCCAGTACCGGCCTCGCCTGAGCGGAGCCGCAGCACCTCGGCGACGTCCTTGTCGCCCCTGCCGGAGAGGCTCACCACGATCAGCTGGTCCTTGCGCAGCGTCTTCGCGAGCCGCACGGCGTGGGCGACGGCGTGGGCGCTCTCCAGCGCCGGCACGATCCCTTCCGTGCGCGAGAGAAGCTCGAACGCGTCGAGCGCTTCCGCGTCGGTCACGGGTACGTACTCGGCGATGCCATGCTCGGCGTAGTAGCTGTGTTCCGGCCCGACGCCCGGGTAGTCGAGCCCGGCCGACACGGAGTGGGGCGGGGAGATCTGGCCGTCGGCGTCCGACAGCAGGTACATGAGCGACCCATGGAGCACGCCGGTCTTGCCGCCCGAGATGGACGCCGCGTGCATGCCGCTGCCGACACCGTGGCCGCCCGCCTCGACGCCAACGAGCCGCGGGCGGCTCTCGCCGAGGTAGGCGAACGGCGCGAAGATCCCGATGGCGTTGCTCCCACCGCCGACGCACGCCACGATGGCGTCCGGCACGGCGCGGCCCTCGGCAGCCTCGAGTTGCGCCGCCACCTCGCGACCGATCACGCTCTGGAAGTCCCTCACGAGCATGGGGTACGGGTGCGGACCGACGACCGAGCCGAGGATGTAGAAGGTGTCCCTCACGTTCGTCACCCAGTCGCGGATGGCCTCGTTCGTCGCGTCCTTGAGGGTCTTCGTGCCGCTAGCCACCGGCACGACCTCGGCGCCGAGGAGCCGCATCCGGTAGACGTTGAGGGCCTGGCGGCGCACGTCCTCCTCGCCCATGTACACATGACACTCGAGGCCGTACAGCGCGGCGGCCGTGGCGGTTGCCACGCCGTGCTGACCGGCGCCAGTCTCGGCGATGACCCGGCTCTTGCCCATCCTGCGCGCGAGGAGCGCCTGCCCGAGCGTGTTGTTGATCTTGTGGGCGCCGGTGTGGTTGAGGTCCTCGCGCTTCAGGTAGAGGCGCGCGCCGCCGACGCGTTCCGTGAGGTTGCGGGCATGGTAGAGCAGGCTCGGCCTGCCGACGGTGTCGCGCAGCGCGGCCCCGTACTCCGCCAGGAAGCCGGCGTCCTGGCGGGCAGACCGGTAGGCGTCCGTCAGCGCGTCTAGCGCCGGGATGAGCGTCTCCGGCACGTAGCGGCCGCCGAAGCGCCCGAAGCGCCCACGCGCGTCCGGGAGCGGGAAGCGGACCGTGGCCCCGGCTTCCGTGGGCGAGCCTTGAATGGTGGGTGTCTGCATGTGACCTCCGGTACGAGCGCACGCCGTCGCTCGACGCTCACTCGGTTGCGTTGGAATGGGTCGTGGTGGACTCGGTCAGCGCCTACCGGGCCGCCCCGAACGTGGACGCCGACCGCCACGCGCGGCGGCCGGGACGTGCCAACTCGGTCGGCCGCGGGGGTGGGCCGTCGACGAGGCGCCTAGGGGCGCCAGCGTTGATGGCGACGCTTGAAGGCGCGGGGGGTGCGCACACGCTGCCGGAGTCGCATGAGGCAGTGTACGTGTGAGGGTGCGCGAGGACAAGGGCGGCCGACCGAGAGTGCGGACGAGGCGGCGGTACGCCGTCGGCGGGTTCGGATCAGTCGTCTTGCGGCGCGCCGAGGCGCGGCAGCACCCGGTAGCGTAAGTGCAGCGCCTCCGCGCCCTGTAGCGCATGGACAGGTTCCAACTCGACCTGCTCGGGCGGTAGCTCGTCGAACAGGCGCCGGCCTTGCCCGAGCAGCACCGGTACCAGGTGCAGCTGGATCTCGTCCAGCAGCCCGGCGCGCAGCAGGCGTTGGGCCACGCCCGCGCCGTGTACCAGCACGTTGCGCTCCCCGGCGGCGGCTTTGGCGGCGCCGACCGCCGCTCGCAGGTCGCTCACGTAGTTGACAAGGGGGTAGTTGGCGAACTCCGCTGGAGCGCGATGCCGGCTCAGGATGAAGATGGGGACGCCGGCGTGGTGGTCGCCGCCCCAGCCGTTGGCGGTCTCGAAGGTGCCGCGTCCGGCGAGCACTGCCCCCGTCGCCATGACCTCGTCCCACATCCGCCTGTCGGGGCCGCTCAGGCGGGGCGCGGTGCGGATGTCGGCCTCGCCATCCTTGCCGAAGATCCACTCGTGCAGCCGCTCGCCGCCGTCCCCGAGCCCGTTGAGGCGGGTCTCGTTGGGGCCGGCGATGAAGCCGTCCACCGACATCGACATGTAAAGCACCGTCGCTGACATCGTCCATCTCCCAACCGCGGTCCGTTGCCCGTTACCGCTCGGCGGACATGGGTCATGCTACGCGCTTCACTGGTCGGCCGAACGCTCGAGGAGCCATTCCAGCCAGAGGGGCGAGAGCCGGGCTCCGGCACACCCGTGGCGTTCCGGTTCGAACGACGCGCGCAGTTCACCGATGTCCAGTTCCGCGGGCGTGGGGAGGACCCCGATGGTGGCGGCCAGCAGCCCGAGCACGCGCTCCGGGCGCACGCCGGCCAGCTCGAGCTCGTGAAGGGTGAGCGAACCGCGACGCTTGGCCAGCCGTTCGCCGCCAGCGTCCGTCAGCAGCCCGACGTGGGCGAAGGTGGGGGGTCGCAGGCCCAGCGCGCCGTAGAGCGCGAGTTGGGCGCCCGTGCTCGCGAGCAGGTCGGCCCCGCGAACGACCTCCGTGATGCCCATGGCGGCGTCGTCAACGACGACCGCGAGCTGGTACGCCCACAACCCGTCCGAGCGGCGCACCACGAAGTGCCCAACGTCGCGCCGTAGATCGAGGCGCACGGGGCCGGCGCAGGCGTCAAGGAACTCGACTTCCTCGTCGGTCACGGCGAAGCGCCAGCTTGGCGATGCGCCGGCTGCTGCTTTCGCCTGCGCAGCTGCGGCGCTCATGGCCCGTTCCGCCTCGCCGTAGACGTTCTCGCCGACAGGACCGGGCACGCCTTCGCCCGACACGCCGGGCCGCGGCGCACCGGAGTGCCGAGCCTGGAGCGGGGTGCCGCTCGGCGCGCCATGCGGGGCACTCGCGGCCTCCGCGAGGTCCTTGCGCGAGAGGTAGCAGGGGAAGAGGCGGCCGGCCGCGCTCAGCCGCTCGAACGCCGCGGCGTAGGCGCCCCCGCGCGCGCTCTGGACGTAGGGGGCGTGCTTCCCGCCCGCGTCCGGCCCCTCGTCCCAGTCGAGACCCAGCCAACGCAGTTCGGCAAGGTTGCCGAGCACGGCCTCCCGGCGGGTCCGGGGCCCGTCGAGGTCTTCGACGCGCATCACGAACTCGCCGCCGAAAGAGCGCGCCCGCAGCCACGCCAGGAGCGCGGTGCGGGCGTTGCCCAGATGCAGGTAGCCGGTCGGGGAGGGGGCGAACCGGCCGCGGTAGCGAGCGGCGACCGCCCGGTCGGCGCCGGGGGAGACGCCTTCGCTCAGGCCCTGCCAGCCTTGCGCATCGCCGCCAGCATGGCGCTGCCCATGTCCGACGGGGTCGAGGCGACGACCACGCCAGCTGCCTCGAGCGCGGCGATCTTCTCGCCGGCCGTGCCCTTGCCGCCCGAGATGATGGCGCCGGCGTGGCCCATGCGCTTGCCGGCGGGGGCGGTCGTGCCGGCGATGAACGAGGCGACGGGCTTGAGCATGTTCGCGCTGATCCAGGCCGCCGCGTCCTCCTCCGCGCTACCGCCGATCTCGCCGATCATGATGACGCCCTCGGTCTCCGGGTCGGCGTTGAACAGCTCGAGGACGTCGATGAAGTTCGTGCCGTTGACGGGGTCGCCGCCGATGCCGACGGCCGTGGTCTGCCCGAGCCCGTTGTCGGTCAGCTGCTTGACGGCCTCGTACGTGAGGGTGCCGGAGCGGCTCACGACGCCGATCCTCCCGCGCTGGTGGATGTAACCGGGCATGATGCCGATCTTGCACTGGTGCGGCGTGATGACGCCGGGGCAGTTCGGACCGACGAGCCGCACGCCCTTGCGGCGCACGTACTCCTTCACCTTCACCATGTCGGCGATGGGGATGCCCTCGGTGATGGTCACGATGAGGGGGATGCCGGCCTCCGCGGCTTCCATGATGGCGTCGCCCGCGAACGGGGGCGGCACGAAGATGACCGTGGCGTTGGCGCCCGTGGCGAGAACGGCGTCCTTGACGGTGTCGAAGCTCGGGACGTCGACCTCGTAGCGGTCCGGTCTGCCCGGCACGCCGGAGTGGTCGGTGTCGCCGGCGAAGCGCACCGATTGGCCGCCCTTGCCGGGGCGTACGGCGCCGACGACGTTGGTGCCGTACGCGATCGCCTTGTCGGTGTGGAACGTGCCGGCCTCGCCGAGGCCCTGCACGATGAGGCGGGTATCAGTGTCGACGAGGACGCTCACTTGACCCCTCCAGCGAGTTCCACTATCTTGCGTGCGCCGTCCTTCATGTCGGAGGCGCTGACCACGTTGAGGCCGGACTCGTCGATGATCTTCTTGCCGAGCGCCACGTTGGTACCTTCCAGCCTGACGACGAGCGGCACCTGCAGGCCGACCTGGTGCACGGCCTCGACCACGCCGTTGGCGATGGTGTCGCACTTCATGATGCCGCCGAAGATGTTGACGAAGATCCCCTTGACGTTGGGATCGCGCGTGATGATCTTGAAGGCCGCCGTCACGTTCTCCGTCGTCGCGCCGCCGCCGACGTCGAGGAAGTTGGCCGGCTCGCCGCCGACCTGCTTGATCGTGTCCATGGTCGCCATGGCCAAGCCGGCGCCGTTCACGAGGCAACCGATCGTTCCGTCCAGCTTGATGAACGAGAGGCCGAACTTGCTCGCCTCGACCTCCGCCGCGTCCTCCTCGCTCAAGTCGCGCATCTCGACGACGTCCTTGTGGCGGAAGAGGGCGTTGTTGTCGACGCTGACCTTGCCGTCGAGCGCCATGACCTGGCCGTTCTTGGTCACGACGAGGGGGTTGATCTCGACGAGGTCGGTGTCGAGGTCGGTCGCCATGGCGGAGAGGGACTTCAGGAAGCGCACGCCGTTGCGGTGCGCGTCGCCCGCCAGGCCGAGGGCGAAGGCGAGGCGCCGCGCCTGGAAGTCCTGGAGCCCGACGCTCGGGTCGACGTCCTCCTTGAGGATCTTCTCGGGCGTGTGTGCTGCGACCTCCTCGATGTCCATGCCGCCCTCGGTCGAGGCCATGACCAGGTTGTGGCCTGTGGAGCGGTCGAGCACGACGGACAGGTAGAGCTCGCGCGCGATGTCGATGCCCTGTTCGACGTAGAGGCGGTTCACCCGCTTGCCGCTCGGCCCCGTCTGGATCGTCACGAGGGTCGAGCCGAGCATGGCCTTGGCGAGCTCGCGGACGCGCTCCTCCGCGGCCTTGATGCCGCCCTTGATGCCGTCGGTGACGACGTTGACGCCCCCCAGATCGGGGTGCTCGACGAAGCGGCCCTTGCCGCGCCCGCCCGCGTGGATCTGCGACTTCACGACCACGACGGCGTTGCCGCTGGCCTCGACGATCGGTCGCACGGCCGCGACGGCCTCCTCGACGGTGTGAGCCACCCTGCCGATGGGCACCGCGATGCCGCGGTTCGCCATCAGCTCTTTGGCTTGGTACTCGTGGATCTTCAAGAACATCCCTCCATGGCCGCGCCCGTCGGGCGAAGCGCCGCAACAGGCTACCGCGCGAGCGACGAGCCGGCGGCGAACGGCGATGACCATAAACGTACACCGCAGGGCGTCGGGCCCGGGCTAAAGTCGTGGCATGGTCCGCACGGCCATTCTCAGCGTCTCGCCCGGCCCGGGGCACGAGTTCGGCTCCTCCGGGCCGGACGGGCGCGTCGTGCAAGCGCTGCGGCAGGTCCTCAAGGGTGGACCGTTCGTGGAGGTCGACTATCAGCAGGTGCCGGACGAGCAGGCCCTCATCCGGGCCAAGCTGCGCGTGTGGTGCGACCAGGGCAACATCGACCTCGTGCTCACCACGGGCGGCGTCGGCCTGGGCCAGCGCGACCGCACGCCCGAGGCGACGGCGGAGGTCATCGAGCGCCATGTGCCCGGTCTGCCCGAGGCCCTAAGGGTGGCGCTCCTAGGGGAGCAGCCCCTCGCGTCGCTCTACCGCTCGCTCGCCGGCGTCAGGCGCAGCACGCTGATCATGAACCTGCCCGGCACGCCCGAGTCGGCTGCCAAGGGCCTCGCCGCCGTGGTCACGGCCCTCGCGTTCGCGGTCGAGGAGCTCCGCGGCGAGGCGGCCAAGGGTGACGTCCAGACGTCGGCCTGAACGGCTCGCCATGCTCGTGACCATCCTCGCGTTCGCGGTCTTCCTCGTCTCTTACGTTGTGGCGGCGCTCGGGGTGGTGCTGCCCGTGCTGCCCGGCGTGCCCATCGCGGCCGTCGGCGCGGTCGCCGCCGCCGCCATCATGGGCTTCGAGCGCTTCGGTGTCACCGTGTTGATCCACGTCGGGCTGCTCGTCGTCCTCTCGCAGGTCGTCGATCTCGCCGGGACCTGGCTCGGTTCCAAGCATTACGGCGCCGGCAGGGCGGGCACGTGGGGCGGCATAATAGGCTCCTTCGTCGGGCTCTTCGCGTTCCCGCCGTGGGGCTTCCTGTTCGGCGCCCTGGTGGGCGCCGTCGTCGCCGAGCTGCTTATCGGGCGGGAGTTGAGCGCCGCCATCAGGTCCGGGATAGGCGCCTTCGTCGGCACGTTGGGCGGCACGGTCGCCAAGCTCGTCATAATGGTGGTCATCGGCGTGATCGTGTTCCCGAGGTTCTTCTCGGGCTGACACGCCTTAGAAGCGCCGCGGCGGGGGTCCGGTCGTACCGGCAGCCGCCAACGAGCGCGGCGTTAGGAGTCGCATGGATCCGATCCTCATCCAGCTTGGTCCGCTAGCGATCCGGTGGTACGGGCTGCTCATCGCACTCGGGGTGCTCGTTGGCTCCGGCATCGCGTTGCGCCAGGCCGAGCGCCGTGGCCTCGATCAAGAGAAACTCCTCGACATGGCCGTCTGGCTCGTCATCGCCGGCATCGTCGGCGCGCGCCTCGTCTACGTCCTGACGAGCCCGTCGGCCTTCTTCGGACCCGGCGGCAACCCAATCGATGCCGTCAAGGTCTGGGAGGGCGGCATCAGCATCCACGGTGGCGTCCTTGGCATCGTCCTCGCCACGTGGTGGTACTGCCGCGCGCACAAGCTCGACATGTGGGCCTACCTCGACGTCATGTCGCCCATCGCCGGCCTCGGCATCATCGGCGGGCGCATCGGCAACTTCATGAACGGCACCGACACGGGCGGGCGCCTCACGAACTGGCCCATCGGCTTCACGTGGCCCGAGCCGGGCACGCAGACGCTCGGGGCGTTCGGTCGGGCCGTGTTCGGGCGCGACCTCTGGAGCGCCTTCCCCGGCGTCTGCTCGGACGGCTCGTACATACCGATCTGGCAGTGCACGGGGGAGATCGTGCGCGGCCCCGTGCACCTCACTCAGCTCTACGGCGTGATAATCGGCGTCCTCGTCCTCCTGATCACGCTCTGGGCGCTGCGGCAGCGGCGCGGGTCCGGCTTCGTGTTCTGGCAGATGGTCCTCTGGTACTCCGTGCTGCGCTCCGTACTCGAAGAGACGTTCCGCGACAACCCCCTCAGCCTGAACCTGGTGCTCGCGGACGGCCTTGACAAGGCCGGTGTGGGGCTCTTCACCATGACCCAGTTGGCGAGCGTCGTGATCATCGCCGTGGCCGTGTACATGCTGATCAGGATCGGCCGGGCGCCGGCCCGCGCGCCGGTTACCGTGCCCGGCGCCGGGCCGTCGCGCTCCGGCTCGCGCCAGGTCGGCCGCGCCACGGCGCCGACGGAGAAGCGGAAAGGGAAGTCCAGATGACGGATGGAGATGCGCCGGGCGCTACCCCCCTCGCCGTGGTCGTCCTGGCCGCCGGCGAAGGGAAGCGCATGCGCTCCAAGCTTCACAAGGTCCTGCACGAGGCGGCCGGCGCCCCGCTCCTGCAACACATCCTGGACGCGGTCGCCCCGTTGAGCCCGCGCCGCACCGTCGTGGTGGTGGGTTTCTCGGGTGAGACGGTCCGCGAGCGCTTCGAGGGCGCTGGCGTCACGTTCGTCACCCAGGACTTCACGACCGGTTACGGCACTGGCCACGCCCTGCGCGAGAGCCGCAAGGGGTTGGAGGGTTTCAGCGGCAACGTGCTCGTGCTCAACGGCGACGGCCCGTTGCTGAGGAGCCGGACGCTGGCGGACCTCGAAGGGCTCCTGGGCGGCGAGCGCGGCATGGCGCTCCTGACCTGCCGCACGGCCGACCCTACCGGTCTCGGGCGCATCGTGCGCGGACCGGACGGCGAGCTCCAGGCCATCGTCGAGGAGAAGGACGCCACGCCCGAGCAGCGCGCCATCCGTGAGATCAACCCCGGCGTTTACCTCTTCGACGACGACGTGTTCAGGCGCGCGGCCGAGCTGCGCAACGACAACGTGGCCGGCGAGTACTACATCACCGACCTCCCGCGCGGCTACCTCGACGACGGGCTGAAGGTGCGCACGCTGCTCGCCGACGAGCGCGAGCTCCTCGGTGTCAACGACAGGCGGCAACTCGCCGTGGCGGAGCGGATCCTACGGGACCGCTACGTGGACGCCTGGTTGACCGCCGGCGTGACGATGCTCGACCCGGCCACCACCTACCTCGACGCCAACGTGGAGCTGGCCCCCGACGTTGTGCTGGAGCAGGGCGTCGCCCTGCGCGGTCGTACGCGTGTCGGGGAGGGCGCACGGGTCGGGGCGTACTCGGTGCTGACCGACGTGCTGGTGCCGGCCGGCGCCTCCGTCCCGCCACACACGGTCAGGACCGGCCAGGACTGGTAGGGTAGACGTTCGATGTCACTCCTGAGCAAACCCCCCGCGCTGCTCGCCCTCGAGGACGGCACCGTCTACTACGGCTACGCCTTCGGTGCCCACGGCAAGTCCGTCGGCGAGATCGTCTTCAACACGTCTATGACCGGTTACCAGGAGATCCTCACGGACCCCAGCTACCACGGTCAGATCGTGACGATGACCTACCCCCACATCGGCAACTACGGGGTGAGCGTCTACGACATGGAGTCGAACCGACCGTACGCGCGGGGTTTCATCGTCAGGGAGTTCAGCCGCGTCGCGAGCAACCACCGCGCGAACCAGGACCTCCAGGCGTTCATGGAGCAGCACGGCATCGTCGGCATCGAGGGGATAGACACCCGCGCCCTCACGCGCCGGTTGCGCTCCGGCGGCGTCGTCAAAGGCGTCATCTATCACGGCCACACCGACGACGCCCTCGAGGCCGAGCTCGTGCAGGAGGCCAGGGACCACGAGGACATCGACGGGCGCGACATGACGCCCGAGGTGACCACGCCGCTGCCTTACGCCCGCCCGACCTTCCAGGACCACCCGCGCGTGGTGCTCATCGACTTCGGCATCAAGCACTCCATCGTCTACAAGCTGGAGCAGTCCGGCGCCGAGGTGATCGTCGTGCCGGCCCAGACGACGCCGGCGCAGATCATGGCGCTCAACCCTTACGGCCTGGTGCTGTCCAACGGCCCAGGCGACCCGGGCGGACCGAAGTACGCCCACGACACGGCCTGGCAGCTCCTGGGGTTGCTCCCGACCTACGGCATCTGCCTCGGCCACCAGCTGCTCGGACTCGCGGTCGGCGGCAAGACGCGCAAGCTGGCCTACGGTCACCATGGCGCGAACACGCCCGTCAAGAACCTGTTGACCGGCGAGGTCGAGATCACGAGCCAGAACCATAACTACGTCGTCGATATCGACTCGATCCCCGGGCGGCAGTTCGTCGCCACGCACGTGAACCTGAACGACGGCACCCTAGAGGGCATGGCGCACACGCGCTACCCGGTCTTCAGCATCCAGTACCACCCCGAGGCGAGCCCGGGGCCGCACGACTCCTCGTACCTGTTCACGCGGTTCATCGAGGAAGTGAACTCGTTCGAGGGCGCCACGGCGCTGCCGGCGGCTCGCATGGCGGTCGGCGCCGGCTGAGGGAGCCATCTGGTCGCGCGGCCGCGCGTGCTCAGGCCTTGGCGGGGAAGAGCTCCTCGCTGTCGAGCCAGATCGTCGTCGGCCCCGAGTTCACGAGTTCGACCGCCATCATGGCCCCGAACTCCCCCGTCGCCACCGTTACGCCGCTCTCGCGCAGCGCCGCTACGAACTCGCGGTAGAGCGGTTCGGCCACCTCGGGTCGCGCCGCGGCGCCGAAACCCGGGCGGTTGCCGCCGCGCGTGTCCCCGTAGAGGGTGAACTGACTTATGACGAGGCAGTCACCGCCGGCGGCGGCGATGTCGAGGTTCATCTTGCCGGCCTCGTCCTCGAAGACGCGCAGCTTCCTCACCTTGTCCGCCAGCCGTCTCGCCACGGCGGCGTCGTCAGTATGGGTGATGCCGAGCAGGACGAGGAAACCGCCGTCTATCCCGCCGACGAGCCGTTCGGCCACCGTCACTCGGGCGCGCGTCACGCGCTGGACAAGCGCCCTCACGCCGGGTCGTCGCCGGTGAGCAGGCCGCTTGCCGTCGCGTCGAGCACCGGCAGCTCGTTCTCCCCGACCGCCCTCAGGCGCTCGCGCAGCGCTCGCAGCGCTGACCAGAGCGCGTCGCGTTCCGCGGCGTCGAGGTTGCCGAGGGTCTTGACCTGCAGCATCTCGAGGAGGTCGAGGCTGCGCCTCGCGGCCTTGCGACCTGCCACGCCGTCGCGGCCGGAGAGGCGCAGCGGGCTGCTGTCGTCGCCGAGGGCCGCCTCCGCGGACGAGAGCAGGGCGTGTACCAGCCCCATGAACCTGGTGCTCGCGACGGCGCTCGCCTCCGCGTCGAGCTTTGCGCGCGCGACGTCGTCCTGCGAGGGCGCTCCGCGCTCGCGCGGCGAGTCCGCGCTGCCGTGCCCGTGGTCGGGGGAGCTCAGAACAACCCGCCTTGCTCAGCCGTGTCGAGGGTGAAGACGGGCGCTTTCGGAGGGAGCTCGTCCAGCGCGCGCTTGAGTTCCTTCATGTCGTTCCAGGTGATCCATTTGGGCGCTCCGCGCTCACGGCTGGCGTTACGCAGCAGGTAGGCGGGGTGGAAGAGAGGGAAGACCTTCAGCCCGTGCCAGTCGTGCCACCTGCCGCGCGTCCGTGTTATGCCGTCCGTCGTGCGGAGGAAGTACTGGGTCGGCACGTTGCCGAGCGTCACGATGACCTGAGGTCTGATGAGCCGGATCTGCTCGAGGATCACCCACTCGCTGGCGGCGACCTCGTCGGGGCGCGGGTTGCGGTTGCCGGGCGGGCGGAACTTCACGATGTTCGTTATGTAGACCGAGTCGCGCTCGATGCCGACGGAAGCCAGGACCTTGTCGAGGAGCTGACCCGCGCGCCCGACGAACGGCCGCCCCTCCAAGTCCTCGTCCTCCCCGGGCGCCTCGCCTACGAACATGGCTTGGGCGTTCGGGTCGCCTTCTCCGAACACGAGGTTATCGGACAGGTCGGAGAGCGCTGGCGGCTTCTTGGCGGCCTCGCGCTCGAGTTCTGCGAGCGTCACGTGCTTTGTCATACCACGAGGCGCTCGGACCTAGATCAGTCGGCTCCGGTACCGGGCTGCTCAGCGCCGACGCCGTCGGACTCGTCGGGCCGCGCGCCGGGCGTGCTCGGGCGCATGCTGCGCGCCTCGCGCCTGACGCGCGGCTCGAGGCCGATCATCAGGAAGAAGTTCTCCAGGGCGTTCTCCCGGCCCTTGATCTCCGTGTGCTCGGGGCGCTCCGAGCCGGTCACGAAGGGCAGCTCCTTGTAGACCCGCAGCGCCTCCTCGGCGACCTCGTCCGGGCTCTTGATCTCGGCCAGTTCGCTTAGTTCGGCGTATACGCTGCGCCGCGCCTCCGCGTGCATGCGGAAGGCCTCAGGATCGTCGGTCTCGGGCGCGCGCAGCAGGTCCTGCTTGGCGATGCGCCGGTAATGCTTGAGACCGCGGATGATCTCCTCAGAACTGAGCACGACCTTGACGTCCATGTTCTCTCCTTCCGGGTCCGCCCTGCGCCCGTGTCCGGCGTGACCCTGGTGTCTCTCGTTCGTTACGGTCGTCGGACCACGACCGCACCGCGCACCGCATGGGAAGCGCGGGGCGGGCGGCCGGTCGGTTCACGGTTCAGGCCTCGAGGCTGCGCCGTGGGATCGGCGGAAGATCGCTGGTCGCGGGGTCGTCCTCCGGGAGGCGGCCCCGCACGAGGCCGTCCCGCCCTTCGAGCAGATCGCCGCCGAACCGCGTGAGGAGGTCGAGCTCCTCCGCGTCCGAGCGGTAACCGCAGGTCGGGCACTCGAGTTCGTCGAAGCCCTCGTTGTAGACGTAAGTGATCGTGTCGAGCGCGCCGCAACGCGGGCACGCGATGCCTTCGTGATGACCCTCCGCGTCCACCTCAGACCCCCGCCCGGACGCTTCGACTAGGCCTCATGCCGCCAGCATAGCGCAGCTCGCCGGGCGGCTGGTCGTGCGAAGAGCCTCAACCGGCGCGCCGGCCACCCGCGCGCCTGCCGGTCGTTCCGGCGAACCCGGTGGCCATGGCGCGCAGCTCGAGCGCATGCCTCATGGACGTGTCCGTCAGCGTCCCGGACAGGAGGCGGGCGAGCTCGGTCGTGCGCTCCGCATCGCCCAAGCGGACGACCCGGGCCACCGTCCTGTCGGCCGCCGCCTGCTTCTCGACCTTGAAGTGGGCGTCCGCGAAGGCGGCCACCTGCGCTAGGTGCGTGACCACCAGCACTTGCCTCGAACGTGCCAGGCGGGCGAGGAGCGCGCCGACGTGGTTGGCCGTCTCGCCGCCCACCCCGGCGTCCACCTCGTCGAAGACGAGGGTCGGCAGGTCGGAGCCGGTCACGAGGTGCAGGGCGAGCATGATGCGCGAGAGCTCGCCGCCCGAAGCGACTTCGTGCACGGCGCGGGTCGGCTCGCCGGGGTTGGCGCCGAACTCGAACGTCACGTCGTCGTACCCGGTGCGCGTGCGCCTGGCGGACTTCCCGATCTCGACGGCGAAGCGCGCTTGGGTCAGTCCCAGCTGGCGCAGCAGCGGCAGCGCCTGCTCTTCCAGGGCGCGCGCGGCGTGGCGGCGCGCCGCCGTCAGGCGCTCGCCGAGCGCGACCAGCTCGGCGTCGAGGCTACCGAGTCGCGCGGACAGGCGCTCGATCTCATCGTCGGCGCCCTCCAACCCGGCGGCTTCCGCCAACGCGGCGTCGCGATACGCGATCACGTCCTGGAGGAGCGGGCCGTACTTGCGCTTCAGGCCGTCGAGCGCCGCGAGGCGGGCCTGGACGCTGTCGAGCCGCGCCGGGTCGGCCTGGAAGTCGGCCAGGAAGCCTTCGACCTCGCCGCTCACGGCCCCCAGGCCGGAGACGAGTTCCCGGAGGTCGCGCGCGAGCGCGGCGAGCGCGGGGGAGAAGCGTCCGGCGCCTTCGAGCTCGCGCAGCGCCTCGGCGGCCAGCGCCAGTGCGCTGCCGTCTTCCCCTCCCAGCGCCTGGAGCGCCCTGCCGCCGCCGGTGACGATACGTTCGGCGTGGCGCAGAGCCGCCAACTCCGTCTCGAGTTCCTCGTCCTCGCCCGCGCGCACCTTGGCGGCGGCGATCTCGCTCAGCTCGAACCGCAGCCCATCCAGTCGGCGCGAACGCTCCCGCTCGGAGGTCCGCAGCTCCTCGAGCCGCGTCGCGACGGCGTTCGACTCGGCGAAGAGCGCTTTATGGCGGTCCAGCTCCGCTACGGCCTCGGGCGTGAGCAGCCGGTCGAGCTGGGTCAGTTGCGCCGCGGGCGCCAGGAGCTGGTGGGCCGAATGTTGCCCGTAGACCCGCAGCGCACCTCCGACGGCCTCGGTTAGCTCCGAGACGGTCACCAGCTCGCCGTCGAGCCGCGCTGCGTGGCGGCCGCCACGCGCGATGCGTCGTCCGGCCGACTCGAAGGGGGCACCGATGAACGTGCCCTGCACCAGTGCGCTCTCCGCCCCGGCTCTGATCATGCTCAAGTCGGGCCGGCCGCCGCCGAGGAGCTCGAGCGCGTCGACGACGATGGACTTGCCTGCGCCGGTCTCGCCCGTCAGCACGTTGAGGCCGGGGTGAAGCTCCACGGCCAACTCGTCCACGATCGCGAAGTCACGCAGTTCCAGCGTGTGAAGCACGTCATCAAGTATAGGGGCGGGTCGCTGCCGGTGGACCAGGGCTGCTGCCTAGGCGCGCTCGGGCTTGGGCGCGCTAGGTAGACTCGCGTCGTGCGGACGGAGCTTACTGGTCGAGGCGGTTCAGGCGAGCGCGTCACGTGGGTCGAGTGCCCGCGTGACGCTTGGCAGGGCCTGCGGGTCGCCCCGCGAACGGCGGAGAAGGTCGGGCACCTGCGGGGCCTGGTGGCAGCGGGGTTCGACCACCTCGACCTCGGGTCGTTCGTGTCGCCCAAGGCCGTGCCGCAGATGGCCGACACGGAGGAGGTGCTCGCCGCGCTCGCGGCGCCGCCCGCCGTCGACGTGCTGTGCATAGTCGGGAACTTGAGGGGTCTAGAGCGAGCGGCGCGGGCGACCGGCGTCACGAGCGTCGGCTACCCTCTGGCGGTCAGCGACACGTTCCAGCAGCGGAACGTCGGCACCTCGGTCGCCGAGGCGTGGGACGTCGTGGCCGAGCTGCTGCCCAGAGCGCGGGCGGCGGGCATCGAGGTGGTCGTCTACGTCTCCATGGGCTTCGGCAACCCCTACGGCGACCCGTGGCGCCCCGCCGTCACGGCAGCGGCCGTGGCGCGCCTCAGGAGCTTGGGAGTGGCTCGCGTCGCCCTTGCCGACACCCTCGGCAACGCGGACCCGGAACTGCTCGGCGCTGTGTTGGCTGAGGTCGACGACCCAGGGACGTTGGGGCTGCACCTGCACTCGCGGCCGCACGCATGGGCGGACAAGGTGGAGACCGCGTTGGCTTACGGGGTGAGGTGGCTCGAGGGCGCGCTGGCCGGGGTCGGCGGCTGCCCGTTCGCGGCCGATGAGCTCGTCGGCAACCTTCCGACGGAGCTGGTCCTGCCGTGGCTCGCAGACCAAGGTCTGGAGGTGGCGCCCGACCTTGCGGCGCTGCCTGGACTGACGGAGGAGGCCAGGCGCCTGGCGAACCTTCCCGGCGCCTAGCTTCGGCGCGCGCCTGATCCGGCACCGCGGAGCGACGCTTGGTCAGGGAGACCCAGCTCGGCGCCGACCGCCTCCAAAACGCGCGCCTTCACCTCGTCCATGGAGCCGGCGACGGTGGCGCCAGCCGCGGCGACGTGCCCCCCGCCCCCCAGCGCAAGGCAGATGCGTTGCGCGGAGGCTCCGGCGCGGGTGCGGACGCTCACCTTGACGACCTCGCCCCGCTCTTTGAGGAGCGCCGCCACCTTCGTGCCCTCCGCGTACCTGATCACGCCGACGAAGTCGTCCGAGTCGTCGTCCGCCTCACCGCTGCCGCTTCGCATCTCGTTCGTCAGCTGCGCGTACACGAACGCGCCGTCGAAGTCGAACGCCACGGTAGACATCACACGCCCGAGCAGCGCGAAGTAGCCGCGGCTGCGCCACTGCAGTCGATCGGTCAGGGCAGGGTAGTCCACCCCCGCCTCGATCAGGTGGCCGGCGGTCGTCAGCGCGTCCCTGTCGGTGTTGCCGAAGCGGAAGTTGCCGGTGTCGGTGAGGATGCCCGCCAGACAGCCGGTGGCGAGGGTGGGCGACCACGGCACTCCCAGAGCGTCGACCAGCTCCTTGATGAGGATGGCCGTGGCGGCCTTGCCGGGCTCGACGACCGCCAGGTCTCCGAAGCGCGTGTTGGTGCCGTGATGATCGATGTTGAACATGACGGCAGCGCCTTCGGTCGGCGCCCCGGCCATCCGGCCGAGCTCGCCCACGTCCAGGACGAAGAGGAGCGTGTCCGGCGCGAACGCCTCGACGGGGCCTGCCAGCTCCCCGTCCTGGGCCAGGAAGGCGAGGTACGAGGGTGGCCGCATGGGGACGGTGACCCGCTTGCCGAGCGCGCGCAGCGCCCGGGCGAGGGTGAGGCAGCTACCGAGCGCGTCGCCGTCGGGGTCGACGTGGGCGGTGACGACGACGGGGCCGGGCCAGGCGCGTGCGCGGTCGGCCATCTCCGCGAGGACCAGGCGGTACGCCGGGTCGCCGCGGTTGTCTGGGAAAGGCGACATGAGAGCCATGATACGCACGGGAGCGTTTCCGTCCGCATAATGGTCGTATGCCGCCAGACGAGAGCCAGCAGGCTCAGGAGCAGTTGGTCCAGTCAACCGACGCACCGAACCCCGGGCCTTCTAACGCGCCCGGTGAACCGGTGCTCGACCTCGTGCTCGTGCACCATCAACCCGGTGTGGGGGCCGGCCTTCGCAAGGTAAGGGCGTTCACGTGGCTGCTCCTTGCGTTGCTGGCGCTCACCGCTGTGCTCGGCAGCCAACTCAGGCCTGAGCCGCGCCTCGCGCACGTGGCCGGCACCCCGCCCGTCATCGAGGCGCCCACCGGCGCGCTCCTCACGGCTTACGAGAACACGCGCGACGCCACCGTTCGCATCGAGGCGCGGTGCATCGCCAACGCGCGCGCCGTGCTCGGTGTCGGCACCGGCTTCTTCGTGTCCGAGGACGGCATGGTCCTCACGGCCTACCACGTGGTCTCCGCCGCCTCCGAGGGCCAGTGCCGCGCCAAGCTCGTCGCAGTGACGACCGACCGCCTCGAGTTCGACCTGCACCTCGTCGGGTTCGACGCTTACATGGACCTGGCCGCGCTGCAGGCGGACGTACCGAGCCTCGTCCCTTACATCCCGCTCGCCACCCGGCTGCCCAGCCCCGGCACCGGGGTCGTGGCCATCGGCAACAGCCGCAACGACTTCATGGGCGCCAGGGCCGGACGCGTGACGCGCCTCGGCGTCAGGGCGGGTCGCGCCGACTTCGCCGACGACACGATCGAGCTCACCAACTCCCTCGCGCCGGGCGACTCGGGCGGACCCGTGGTCAACGCGCGCGGCGAGGCCGTTGGCGTCGTGAGCTACATCAGCTTCAACCCGAACGCCATGAGCTCGCAGGGCTTCATCCCGCCCTTCCTCCAAGGGCTGGCCATCAACCGGGATTTCGCGGGTTACGCCATCCCGCTGACGCGCACGAGCGAGCTGGTCGAAGGGGTGCTCGCCGGGGGCAAGCGCGACGTGCCGGTCATCGGGTTCTCGTGGGCGCAAGGGCTCGACTACGACCCGCGCACCAGCCAGCACTACCTCGGCGCGCGGCCGGGCCCGATCGTCAGCGAGGTCGCCCCTGGCGGGCCTGCCGCCAAGGCTGGCCTCAGGTCGCTCAGCCAGGAGAGCGTCGTGGCGACCGACGGCACGGTGAGCGTGACGCCTGTGGCGGACGTGATCGTCGCGATCGACGGCACGCCGACGCCCACGTTCTCCGACCTGCTGGCCGTGGTGCGGGGGAAGAACATCGGCGACGTGGTCACCTTGACGGTTCAGCGTGGCAACGCCACTTTCAGGGTCGAGTTGACGCTCGGCGCGCGCACCTCGGTGTTCGCCGGCAACTGAGGACCGCGCCCGTTCCCGCTCGGCGGAGGGGCGGGTCGAAGACGCGACAACGGCGTTTAGGCCACCTTCGGTCGCCTAAACGCCGTTGTCGTGCTCCTTCTGCTTCTGGTGGGCGATAGTGGACTCGAACCACTGACCTCGTCGTTATCAGCGACGCGCTCTAACCAGCTGAGCTAATCGCCCACGGACCGCCGTGCGGCGTAAGGAGCGCGCACGAGCGAGACGGAGTGTATCACGGCGGCTTCCGGGACGGTCAAGCCGACCTATGAAGAGCGGGCCCGTGTTCACCCTGTGAACGCCCGCGCAAGACCCACCGGTACAATGCCGACAGTGAGCGCTTCGCGACCGGTGGAGACCCTGTACCTCGCCAAGCCGCGCGGCTTCTGCGCGGGTGTGGTGATGGCCATCGAGGCCGTGAAGGAGGCCGCGGTCGAGGCCGAGCGCGCCGGCGAGGGCGGTATCGCCGTCTACCACGACATCGTCCATAACCGCACGGTCGTCGAGCGGCTTGAGGACGAGCAAGGCGTCACGTTCGTCGAGCGACTCGACGACCTGGCGGGTGTCAGGGCAAGGGCGGCGGAAGCCGGGCGGTCCGTCGGACGCACGGTCGTGTTCAGCGCGCATGGCGTGAGCCCGGTCGTCAGGGCGCGGGCGGCGCAGCTCGGGCTGGCGACGATCGACGCCACCTGCCCCCTCGTCACCAAGGTGCATAACGAGGCCAAGAAGTACGCAGCGCTCGGCTACCACGTGCTCCTCGTCGGCGACTCCACGCGGCACCAGGAGGTCATAGGCACCTACGGCGAGGCTCCCGACGCCACGACGGTCGTCGCCGTCTTGGGCAACCGCAAGCACGACCCGGAACTCGCGGACCCCCGCACGGTCACCGTCCCCGACCCTGACAAGGTGGTCGTCCTCACCCAGACGACGCTGTCCGTCGACGACACCTTGCGCACCGTCGCCCTGCTGAGGGAGCGCTTCCCAAGGCTCGTCGTGCCTCCATCGGACGACCTATGCTTCGCGACCAAGAACCGGCAGGACGCCGTCCGGTCCATCGCTCCGCACGTCGGCGGTTTCCTCGTCGTCACGAGCGAGGCGAGCTCCAACGGCATGCGTCTTCTCGAGCTCGCTGCCGACCTGACCGGCAACGCTCACCGCATCGAGTCGGTGGCGGACATCCGGCCGGACTGGTTCGCCGGGGTGGCCGCCGTTGGCTTGACCTCCGCCGCCAGCACCCCCGACGACCTCGTCCAGTCCGTCGTCGAGCACTTCCGGACCGCGAACCCGGCGCTGCGCGTCGTGGAAGAGGGCGAGTGGGAGGACATCACGTTCCGCAAGCCGCGCAAGGTCCTGCCGGACGCGTCAACGGAGGTCGGCGCGCCAACAGGTGTCGGCGCGGCAAGGGGCGGCTCCTGAGCCCCTCGGTCATCCGGCCACTGTCGGTGGCGCCGATGCTGGACTTGACGGACCGGCACTTCCGCTACCTCCTGCGCCAGATCACGCGGCACACGCTCCTGTACACCGAGATGCTGACGGCGGCCGCCGTCGTTCACGGCGATGCCGAGCGCCTCCTCGGCCGCAGCCCGGTCGAGGACCCGGTCGCGCTGCAACTGGGCGGAGACGACCCCGCCCTGCTCGCGCGGGCCGCAGCCCTCGGTCACTCCTACGGCTACTCCGAGATCGACCTCAACGTCGGCTGCCCGTCCGAGCGCGTGACCAGCGGCAACTTCGGCGCCTGCCTGATGAAGGCCCCCGACCTCGTGGCCGACTGCGTCGCGGCGCTGCGGGCGGCCGCCCCCCTCCCCGTGACCGTGAAGCACCGGATCGGCGTCGACGACCGCGACTCCTTCGCCGAGCTGCTCGCGTTCGTCGACGCCGTCGCGGCGGCCGGGGCGAGCCGCTTCATCGTGCACGCGCGCAAGGCGTGGTTGAAGGGGCTGAGCCCGAAGGAGAACCGGACCGTCCCGCCGTTGCGTTACGACGCGGTCTACCGCCTGAAGGCCGAGCGTCCGGAGCTGCTGATCGAGCTCAACGGCGGCGTGCCCGATCTGACCGCCGCACGCGACCACTTGCGGCGCGTAGACGGCGTGATGCTGGGTCGCTCCGTCTACGAGGACCCGTTCGTTCTGGCCGCGGCGGACGAGTTCCTGGCGGACGACGCCCACGCGGCGGGCGTCGCCGACGTGGCGGGCGCCGCCCACGCGGCCGGCGCCGCCCACGCGGCCGGCGCCGCCCCCATGACCGGCGCCGCCGCGGAGCCGAAGGTCATAGGAACGCCGCTTACCCGGCGCGCCGTCGTGGAGGCCACCTACCCGTACGTCGAGGAGCAACTGCTCGCCGGCGCGCCGTTGGGAGCGCTGACGCGCCACATGCTGTCACTGTTCCGCTCCCAGCCGGGCGGAAGGACCTGGCGGCGCATCATCTCCGAGCGGTCCCACCGTGCTGGCGCCGGGGTCGAGGTGCTGCAGGCCGCGCTTGCCGCGCTGCCTGAAGGCGTAGCGGACGCGCCCGTCACGCACGGGGCCGCCGAAGACCCGGCGCAGGGGACGGGCGAGCCCTGCCGCGGGGCGGCTACCGCGACCGCAACCGCGACCGCAACCGCGACCGCAACCGCGACCCTGACCGTCTGATCTGCTCCGGTTGCGCTCGCTACCCGAGCTGCCTCAAGTACTCGCGCGCGATGATCAGGTGCTGGATCTCGTCGGTGCCCTCGCCGATACGGGTTAGGCGGGCGTCGCGCCAGTAGCGCTCCACCTCGTAGTCGCGCAGGTAGCCGTAGCCGCCCAGCACCTGGATGGCCGAGTCGCAAGCGTTCACGCCGGCGACGCTCCCCTTCAGCTTCGCCATGGCGGCGGCCAAGGTGTGATCGCGTCCGGCGTCGCGCAGCGCGGCGGCCTTCGCGACGAGCAGCCTCGCGGCCTCCAACTCGGTCGCCATCTCGGCCAGCTTGAAGGCTACGGCCTGGTGGCGGGAGAGCGTCTGCCCGAACTGCCGTCGTTCGAGCGCGTACTTGGCGGCCTTCTCGAGGGCGGCCCGTCCGAGGCCGATGCCCATGGCGCCGATGCCGATACGCCCGCCGGTCAGCACGCGCGCCACGTCGGCGAACGCCCCGCCCTCCTCGCCGAGCAGCGCTCCGGCACCGACGCGCGCACCCTCGAACGCCAGCGGCGTCGTGTCGGAGCTGCGTAGGCCGAGCTTCTTCTCGGGCTTGCCGCGCACCAGCCCCTCGGCGTCGCCGGGGAGCACGAAGGCGCTGATGCCGTCGGAGCGGGATCCGCCGGGCGGGGGTTCGGCGGTCCGAGCCATGACGACGTAGGTGCCGGCCACCGTGCCCTGGGTGATGAACTGCTTGCTGCCGTTCAGTTCGTAGCCGTCCGGCGTGCGCACGGCCCTGGTCGTCAGCGACGCGGCATCTGACCCGGCCCCCGGTTCCGTTAAGGCCCACGCGCCGAGACGCTCGGCGGAAGCGAGCGGGGGCAGCCATTCGCGGCGCTGCGCGCTGTCGGCGGCCACGAGGAGGTGGCCGACGCAGAGGGAGTTGTGGGACGCCACGGTCAATGCCAGCGAGCCGTCGACGGCGGCGATCTCCTCGATGACCATGGCGGACGTCGCGGTGTCCAGCCCGGAGCCGCCGAACTCCTCGGGGACCTGGAGACCGAAGACGCCCATGGCGCCCAAGGCCTTGACGAGCTCCGCCGGGAACTCCCCGGTCTCGTCGCGTTGCACCGCGCCCGGCGCGACCTCCGATCGTAGGAACTCGCGTAACGGACCTATCAGGGAGCGCTGGTCTGGCGTGAGATCGAACCACGGCGTGACGTTCTTGAGCATGTCGTCACCGTAAGGCAAGCGCCGGGAGCAGCGCAGTAACGGGTCGCGCGCCTGGTACACTCCCCGCCATGGACGGACGGGAACGAGAGAACCGCGTGCGAGGCATACGGGGCGCGACCACGGTCGAGGCCGATGTGCCCGAGCAGATCCTCTCCGCCACGCGCGAGCTGCTCGAGGAGATGTTGGCTCAGAACGGCATCTCCGAGTACTCGGAGATCTCCTCGGTGTTCTTCACCACCACCCCCGACCTGTCGTCGACGTTCCCCGCCGAAGGCGCGCGCGCCCTGGGCATGACGATGGTGCCCCTCCTATGCTTCCAGGAGATCCCGGTGCCGAACAGGCTCCCCAGGTGCGTGCGCGTCATGCTCCTACTCAACACGACGAAGGCGCAGGACGAGATGCGCCACGTCTACCTCAGGGAGGCCCGCAGCCTGCGGCCGGACCTCGTGAGCGCGCAGTGACGCTAGCGTTGGTGTCCAGAGGCCGGCGGTAGGAGCACCCGCTCCAACTCCTCCAGCAGCGGGCGCACGGCGTCGCGCTCCAGGCGGTAGTACGAGCGGTTGCCGCGCCTGACGACCGTCACCAGGCCGAGTTCGCGCAGCAGCCTGAGGTGACCGCTGGCCGTCGGCTGGCTGACGCCCAACTGCTTGGCGAGGTCGCCGACGGTGAGCGGGAACCGCGCGAGCCTCCCGACGTGGAAGAGGAGCAGGAGGCGCGTCGGATCGGAGAAGGCCTTCAGGCGGTTGGCGAGCGTGAGGACCGCGTCGCGCTGCTCCTCGTAGAAGTACTCGGTCCGCGCCCCGTAGCCGATGACGAGTTGGTCACGGACGCTGAACCGGAACCCGCCGCGTAGAGCGAAGTACAAGGGCACCACCAGGGTCTTGCCGCGCCTTGACTGCCGCCTGATGGCGTTGACGCTGTCCTCGAGCTGAAGGAAGTGATGGGTGGGTAGCGAGGCGAGGAGGTCGCCGTCGGAACCCATGGCGCCTTTCAGCGCGCGTGCCGCCTCCTCGGTCGCGCCGCGACCAGCCCCTTCCCAGGTGGGGCGCAGGTGCTCCCACAGGCTCTCCAGCGTCGCGCCGAGCCGCCGGGCCGCTCCGGGGTCCGCCAGGCGCGCGAGGGCGGCCTTGATGGCGGCCGAGTTCTCCGAGGCTACGACGTCGGCGCCGTCCGGCCGGACGAAGGTCGTCTCGAAGTCCGCCACCACCGCGCTCGGGAGTTCGGCGAAGTCGGTCAGGAACCGCGCCGGCGTCTCATCGAACTCGTACCCGCCGGCGCAGGCTATCAGGAGCGGCTCGAAACCGAGTTCCTGGTCGCGCCTCGCCATGCTCGCGCTCAGCCACTTGGGCGGATGGTCGCGCAGTTCACGCAACCACGGCAGCGGGGTCTGTCGCCCGTCGAGGTCGGCTAGGCGGTAGTAGGCGTAGGTGAGCTCGAGCACGGGGGCCGGCCGCACTTCCAGCGCCGCGCTCGGTAGAGCCGGCTTCTCCGCCGAAGTGGCAGCCCTCCGCCCCCCGGCCACGGTCATTCCCAGTCTCTGACCGCTAGGAGCCGACCGCCGTCGACCGTCGCGTTGGTGACCTTGTGAGACCTCGTCATCGTCACTTCGAGAGTGGCGTTGTCGAGCGTCTTGGGCCCGACGAGCGACTTGCGGACGAAATAGTTGCTGCCCTGCAGGCTCATCTCGCTCGTCTTCGAGAGGCGCACGCGGATGATCTCGCCGTGCCGGTCGGTGCGCACCTGACATAGCAGCGCGTTGGCCTCCTCGCGGAAGCGCGGGTCTTGCCGCCTGAACATGCCGAACATGCCCTATTCTAGCCAGGGTGGCCACCGTGGGAACCTCGACGTTGCGCGCGGCGCTGGCCGCGGCGCTGGCCGCGTCCGAGCCCGGCACGTGCCTGAGCCCCTATCTGCCTTCGCCTCCCGCGGGCCGCGTCGTCGTCGTAGGCGCCGGCAAGGCCGCGGCGGCCATGGCCCGGGCCGTCGAGGCCGGCTTCGAGGCCGACATGCCAATGACCGGCGCCGTCGTCACGCGCTACGGCCACGCCCTTCCCACGCGGCGCGTCGCCGTGCTGGAGGGCTCCCACCCAGTGCCGGACGCGGCCGGTGTCGCCGCCACCGCGCGCATCCGCAGGCTGGTGGCCGACGCCGACGAGACGGACCTCATCATCTGCCTGATCTCCGGAGGGGGCTCCGCGCTCCTCTGCGCGCCCGCGGGTCTCGGCCTCGCCGAGAAGGCCGAGACGACGGCCGCGCTCCTGCGCGGCGGGGCCGACATCCGTCGCATCAACACGGTGCGCAAGCACCTCTCGGACGTGAAGGGCGGGCAGCTCGCCGCCGCGGCGCGCGCGCCCATGCTCACCCTCGCCGTGTCCGACGTCGTCGGCGACGACCCGGCGACCATCGCGTCCGGCCCGACCGTGGCGGACGCCAGCACCTTCGCGGAAGCCCTCGACGTCCTTCACGAGTTCGCGCCAACCGCGGCGGCCGCGCGGCGCGCCGTTCAAGCCGGGCTGCGCGGCGAGCGCCAGGAGACGCCCAAGCCGGGCGACCCCCGTCTCGCCACTGCGCGGTACGAACTGGTGGCCTCCGGGCCGTTGGCCGTGCGTGCGGCCGCCGCTCGGCTCAGGGCGGACGGCGTGGTGGTCGCGGTCGAGGACGCGGCGGTGACGGGCGACTCGGTCGCCGTCGGAAGGCGCCAGGCCAGGGAGGTCGCGGCCGCCCTCGAGCGGGGCGCGTGGGCGGGGCCGGTCGCGTTCGTCTACGGCGGCGAGACCACGGTCGAACGCTCCGCTCCGGAACCTCCCGTTCGCGGGCCCGGCGCCGGCGAGCAGCTCAACGGCGGCGCGCCGCTCACGGACGAGGCGGGCCCTGGCGGCGGCGCCTCGTCGGGTCGCGGTCGGGCCACTGGCGGGCCGAACGGGGAGTGGGCGTTGGCGTTCGCGGCCGAGCTCGGACGCAGCGACTACTGGCTCCTGGCCATCGACACCGACGGCATAGACGGCGCCTCGGCGGCGGCGGGCGCGCTCCTCGACCCGGCGGCCCTCGGGCGCCTCACGCCGGCACGGATCGAGCGCTCGCTGGCCGCCCACGATTCCCACGGCCTGCTAGGCGCCGTCGGCGGCCTCCTCGTGACCGGTCCCACCCGCACGAACGTCAACGCTCTGCGCATCGTCCTGTTCCCGCACCCCCATGGTGGCGGCGACGGCACCCGGCCGGCTTGAGTGGGTATGGTAGTCGCCAGTGCGAGTATTGCCGCCCACGCCGGACAACCTCAGCCTCGCCGCGGAACGGCTGGCCGCCGGCCGACTCGTGGCCATGCCGACCGAGACCGTCTACGGTCTCGCGGCGGCGGCGCGCGACGCGCTGGCGGTGGGGCGGGTCTTCGAGCTGAAGGGGCGACCGCACGACCACCCGCTCATCGTTCACCTCGGGCCGGCCATGGACGTAGGTGAGTGGACGGTCGGCGGGTCCGAGCGCCTCGCGTCCCTGGCGGCGGCGTTGTGGCCGGGACCGCTCACGGTCGTCGTGCGCAAGGCGCCCTGGGTGCCGGACGCCGTCACCGGCGGCCAACCGACGGTGGCGCTACGCGTCCCCGCGCACCCGGTCGCGTTGGCCCTGCTCCGCGCCTTCGGCGACGCCGTGGCCGCGCCGTCGGCCAACCGCTTCGGCCGCATCAGCCCGACCACGGCGGAGCACGTCGCCGCCGAGTTCGCCGGCTCTGACCTGGTGGTCGTCGACGGAGGCCCGTGCCGGGTCGGCCTCGAGTCGACCATCGTCGACCTGACCGGCGAGGTGGTGCGGGTGCTGCGTCCGGGCGGCGTACCCGTCGAGGCGGTCGAGGCGGCCATCGGCGAGCGCGTCGAACTCGCGGGTGGCGCCAAGACGCCGCGCGTGCCAGGTAGCCTCCCCAGTCACTACGCCCCCGCGACGCCGGCCAGCCTCCTGGACGCGGTCGAGTTGGAGGCGCGCGCGAACGCGCGCCCCGGGGTCGGCGTGCTCGCCCGGCGCCCGGCGCCAGGCTGGTTCGGTGGCATGTGGGTGGAACTCCCCGACGACCCGGTTGCCTACGGCGCCGGACTCTACGCGGCGCTGCGCCGGCTCGACGCCGCCGGACCGTCCGAGATCCTCATAGAACACGTGCCCGGCGCCGCCACCTGGTTGGCGGTCCGCGACCGCCTGGAGCGCGCGACCGCGCGGGGGCGCGGCGCATGAGCCGGGGCGCATGAGCAACCCCGAAACCGGCAGCGGCTGGACCCCCCTTGTCGCGGTCGTGATGGGCTCCACGAGCGACTGGGAGACCTTGCGCCACGCCGCCGAGGTCCTGGAGCGCCTCGAGGTCCCGCACGTATGCAAGGTCGTCTCTGCCCACCGCACCCCCGAGCGCCTGAGCGAGTTCGCGAAGGGCGCGGCGACGCGAGGGCTCGAGGTCATCGTGGCGGGCGCGGGCGGGGCGGCCCACCTGCCCGGGATGATCGCCGCTAACACTCACCTGCCAGTCCTCGGAGTGCCGGTCGTGAGCGAGGCGCTCAGAGGGCTCGACTCGCTCCTGTCGATCGTGCAGATGCCGAAGGGCGTGCCGGTCGGCACGCTCGCCATCGGCCCCGCCGGCGCGGTCAACGCCGGACTCCTCGCCGCCGAGATCCTCGCGCTTACCCGAGCCGACCTGCGCGCGCGCCTGCTGGCCTACCGCGCGGAGCAGACGGCGGCGGCCGCGGCGTCGACGCTGCCGAGCCGGAGCTTCGAGGAGTAGGTGGAGACGCTGCTGCCGGGCACTCGCCTCGGCGTCCTCGGCGGGGGCCAACTGGGGCGCATGTTCGCCATCGCCGCGCGGCGCATGGGCTACGCCGTCAGTGTCTACACGGACCAGGCCGGCTCGCCGGCCGCGCAGGTGGCGGACAGCGTTGTCGTAGGGAGCTACGCCGACGCGGACGCGGTCGGCGCCTTCGCCGCCACCGTCGCGGCCCTCACGTTGGAGTTCGAGAACCTCGCGGCCGAGGCCATCGCCGTGGCGGAAGGGGTCACGCGCGTGCGCCCCGGTCTGCGCGCGCTCCACGTCACCCAGCACCGTCTGCGCGAGAAGGAGTACCTGGCTTCCCAGGGGTTGCCGGTCGTGCCATACGCGGTCGTCGCGAACGGCGCGCGCGCCGAACTCGAGGCGGCCGCGGCGCGGTTCGGGGGTCGCTGCCTCGTCAAGACGGCCGGCTTCGGCTACGACGGCAAGGGCCAGGTCGCGCTCGGAGCCGGCCCGGGCATGAGGGCTGCCACCCCCGACGCCTCGCGCATGGCCGCCGCCGCGGCGCTCGCCGCCGCGGGACCGGTCGTGGTGGAGCGACGGCTCGACCTTGCCGCCG
>JBDZVI010000082.1:0-12922 GCA_040255585.1 Deinococcaceae bacterium | reverse complement strand
CCCCACACACACGCTTTCCAGGCGTGCTCCTTAAACCACTCGGACACCTCTCCGCGACGCTTCGGACCCTGAAGTCGGGAATCCGAACCGCGAACCGTGTTGCGCGTCGATAGGCTTGCCTACCGGCCGCGACGGCAACACGGAGTGTAACAGGCGCCCCTGGGCCCGACAAGTCCGTGTATGCGTTCAGGTCCTATGGCCGCTGCGCTCTGACGCGACCGGCACCCGGCCCTGTAGCGGTCGCTCGCAGCGGGTCATGCCGACGACCTAGCAAGGCATGGGCGCCTTTCCATGGGTTCCTGGAAGACTGCCACTCCCGCCGCGCTGCGGATACACTCTTCAGCAGTTGTGCTCACCAGCTGTGTTCACAGTTGTGTTCACCAGTCGTAACGGATCAAGAGTTGTAACGGAGGCTGCAATGCTCAAAGACCGGATCGTTCTCCTCAACTCGCCCGAGGCCGTCGAGGCCTTCTTCGACCGCTACCCCACCAGCGTCGTGTTCAAGGCCGGCACATGTCACAAGACCATGCAGGGCTTCGGCTTCGTGCAGGAGCAACTCGAGGGGCGCGAGGACCTGATGTGCGGCGTCATCCGCGTCGTCGAGGCGCGTCCGGCCAGCAACCTCGTCGCCGAGCGTACGGGCATCCAGCACGAGTCGCCGCAGGTCATCATCTTCGATTCCGGCAAGCCCGTCTTCGCCGTCGACAACTGGGACATCACGCCGGAGGCGCTGACCGAGGGCTTCGGTCGCGCCCAGGTCGGGGCGCCCGTGGCGCCGCCCAGCGTCAAGGCCGCCTCCGACCTGCGCCCCTACCTCGACGTGCTCGAGCGTTACCTCTCCGGTGTCATGGACGACTCGGACTTCGAACACACCTACACGTACTTGTTCCGCGGCGACTCGACGCTCCGGCCTGGCGACGAGGTCGAGGCGCTCAACTCGATCTTCGGCGACGTCGACCAGCACATCAACATGCACCTGATGATGGCCGGCAGGGCCGACAACTCCAAGCTGCGCCAGCGGGCGCAGGCGGCCTACGACAGGCTTAGGGAGATCGCGGGCGCTACGGCCTGAGGCTCAGTTACGCCGGCGTTCGGCGTCGATGAAACGGTCGAACGCGTTGGGCTCCACCTCGTGTGGCTTCACGGTCACGCGAGGTGTCTCGTTGGCGGGCGCGTTCGGTTCTACCTGCTGCTGGGCTCTGGGCTGCTCGGACTCGGTCACCACGACGCGCGGGCGCACGCTGGTGCCGCCGGCCTTCTGACCCGTCTCACCCACCGATGGGCCGACCGGCGCTACCGCCGGTTCGCGGATCGTCCTGCCGCTCCGTCCGGGCTTGATCTCGGTCGGGGGCTTGGGCAGGTAGGGCGCCGGCTCCACCGTCGCTCGGGGCTGGTCTGTGACGTCGGGCGTAGCAGGGCGAGGCTTCGGTTCGACCGCGACGCGCGGCGGGGCTACCACGACGCGCTTCGCGACGGGCGCTTCGGTCCGAGGGCGCGGCTGGGCCACGTAAGCGTGCTCGCCGGCGCGCACCTCGCGCGGTTCGTCGGACGGCTCGACGCGGCGCCGGCGCAACACGGCGAGCGCCGACCAGGCCGTCAGGGCGAGCGCGACGACGCCGATGAAGAGCAGGAGCACCAGGACGGTGAGCGAGTTCACTACATGAGGATAGTCTGCCGCAGACTTGCTGGCAACGCGTTTGGGCCGCGCGCCACCAGACGTCAGGTGGTTTAGCGGACCCCCAGCAGCGCGCAGAGCTTGGCGGGGTCGACGTTGCCGCCGCTCGCGATCACCACCGTCGGGCCGGGCTGCAGCTCGACGGTGCCGATGCGACCGGGGGCCAGCAGTCGTTCCAGAGCCGCGAGGGTGATGGCCCCCGTCGGCTCGACGACCAGGTGCGCCTTGGTGACGTAATGCCTGACGGCGCGGGCGATCTCGTCTTCCGAGACCGTCACGACGCCCGCCAGCAGTCGGGAGAGGATGGCGAAGTTCAGCACGCCGATGCTCTGGGTGCGCACGCCGTCGGCCATCGTCCTTACGACCTGCTCGGCGGTCCACTTGCGCCGCTCGCCGGCCTCCAGCGACTCCTTGGCGTCGGCCGCGAACTCCGGCTCCACACCGATGACGCGCGCGCCAGGGACCATGCCTGTGACCGCGAGGCTCACGCCGGCGGCGAGGCCGCCGCCGCCGATGGGCACGAGCACGTTCCTCACGTCCGGCAGGTCCTCGACGATCTCGAGCCCCAGGGTGCCTTGCCCGGCCACGATCCAAGGGTGGTCGTACGGCGGCACGACGGTGGCGCCCTCGCTCCTGGCGATGTCCGCCGCGGTACCCTCGCGGGCGGCCTGCGTGTTCTCACAACGCACGACGGTCGCGCCGAGGGCGCGGGTGTTCTCCACCTTCACGGCCGGCGCGCCCTCGGGGATCACGATCGTCGCTTTCACGCCGAAGCGTTTGGCGGCCGCCGCGACGCCCTGCGCGTGGTTGCCGCTTGAATGAGCCACCACGCCCCGCTGCCTCACGTCCTCGGGCAGCGTGGCCAGGAAGTTCAACGCGCCGCGGATCTTGAAGGAGCCCACCGCCTGCAGCATCTCGGGCTTGACGTAGACGGGGTACTGGGACCGCTCGATGGCAAGCGGCAGGAGCGGTGTGCGCCGCACGCCCGAAGCGATGCGCTCGCGCGCCGCCTCGACGTCTGCCAAGGTCGGAACGTTGGTGGGAACGGACGCGGAGTCGGTCACGCGTTCAGTGTCGCACGCGACGGCGCGGAGCGTTGGGCGACCGCGACGGAGGCGGGTCGTCCAGGCGGTCCTGGCGGCTGCCGTCGCGCCTGAGCGCCAACGCGGTCGCGAAGGCAGCCGCTGGTCCGCTCTCAGGCGCTAGTCGACACAGCCGCGAGGAACGCCGCGAGCTCGCCCGCCGTGGGCAGCGCCGGGATGGCGCCGAGGCGCGTGGTGGCGATGGCGCCGCAGGCGTTGGCGCGCCGCAGCACGCCCTCTAGCGCAGCCGGGTCTACCAGGGCGGCCCGATCCAGCAGCATGCCCGTGAGGAGCCCCGCCACGAACGCGTCACCCGCGCCGGTCGTATCCAGCGCGTCGACGGCGAAGCCCGGCATATGCCCCGTCGCTAACCCGTCCTGGGTAACGAGGTGGTAACCGGCGCCCGCTGCGCCCTCGGTCACGACGAGGAGTCTGGTAGAGCCGGCGATGAGCGTCCGCGCCGCCGCGGCGCCCTTGCCGCCGGCCAGGAAGTCGAGCTCCCCCTCGCTCACCTTCACCACCTCGCTCGCGGCCGCGGCCGCCAGGACCGCGCGCCGCGCCGCGCCGTCGGACCGCCACCCGTCGAGCCGGAGGTTCACGTCGAGCGAGCGCAGCGCCCCGGCGCGTCCGGCCACGGAGGCGGCGTGGAGGGTGGCCTCCCGCGCCGGGGAGACCGCCAGTCCGAGAGACCCGAAGTGCAGGACCTCGGCCCGCGCCACACGCCCCCCGTCGACCTCGTCCGTACGCAAGCGTTGGTCGGCGGACGGGCTGCGGTAGAAGAGGAACTCCCGCTCGCCGTCGGGTGCGCGGCTGACGAACGCGAGGCCTGTGCGCGCCTGCGCGTCGCGAGTCACCATGCTCGTGTCGACACCGGCCGCGGCCAAGGTGCTAACCAGGTGGTCGCCGAACGGGTCGGCGCCCACCTTGCCGAGGAACGCCGTCCTGACGCCTAGCCGCGCCGCGCCGACGGCGACGTTCGCGGGCGCCCCGCCCGCCGCCCGCACGAAGGTCGCGGCCTCCGAGAGCGCCGCGCCCCGCTCGGTGGCCACCAGGTCTATGAGGGCCTCGCCAACGCATACGAGACGCGCGACCTCATCGCTGCTCATGGCGTCGAATGTAGCGCGCCGCGCGTTTTCCCACACGTACCTGGCGCGGCAGAGGGCGTTCGCACCACGTGATACAACATGAGGTCGATGACGGTGGCGGCTCGGCGCGGCCACCGGACTAGGCCGGCAGCACGCCCCCACCCGCGGGGCCGACGGGCTCGTGAGCGGGCCCAGGTTCTGGCGTGCCGTCAGAACGCGCCGAGAACGTCGCAAGTCGCGAGGTCGCGCAGCATGGATGCAGGTCAACCCGGCAGGTTCAACAGCTCGAGCCTGGAGTACTTGGAGGAGCTCTACCTCCGCTACCTGGAAGAGCCTTCCTCCGTTCCGGCGGAGTGGCAGGAGTACTTCCGGTCGCAGCCTCCGCAAGCGAACGGCGCGCGTCCTGCGCTTGGCCCGAGCTTCACCCCCCGCAGCCTGTTCAACCCGCCGAGCGGCCACTCGACCGTCCGCCTGGGCGAGGCGGAGATCGAGGCCGCGCTCCTGCAGCAGAAGCTCGACAGGCTCGTGCGCAACTACCGCGTCCGCGGGCACCGCTTCGCGGACCTGAGCCCGCTTGGCCGCGAGCGCTTCGAGGCGCCCGAGCTCGAGCCCGCCTACTACGGGCTCTCCGAGGCCGACCTGGAACGCCAGGTGCTGTCCAACACGTTCCCGGGCGCTGACACGGTGCGCGAGGTCATCGATGGGCTGCAGGCCACCTACTGCCGCAGCATCGGCGCGCAGTTCATGCACATCGACTCGCTCGAGGTCCGCGTCTGGCTCCAGCGCCGCATGGAGGCCACCCGCAACCGCCTGGCCTTGCCCCGGGATCAGCAGTTGCGCATCCTGACGAAGCTGACGGACGCCACCATCTTCGAGGAGTTCCTCCAGAAGAAGTACGTCGGTGCCAAGAGTTTCTCCCTAGAGGGCAGCGAGACGCTCATCCCGCTCCTCGACCTGGCCATCGAGAAGGCTGGCGCCCAGGGGGTCGAGGAGGTCGTGCTCGGCATGGCGCACCGCGGGCGCCTCAACGTGCTCGCCAACGTCCTCGGCAAGAACACGCGCACGATCTTCCGCGAGTTCGACGACAAGGACCCCGAGCTCTACCTGGGCAGGGGCGACGTCAAGTACCACCTCGGCTACTCCAACGACTGGGTGACCTCGCAAGGCAAGCGTCTGCACCTGTCGCTCGCGTTCAACCCCTCGCACCTCGAGTTCGTCAACACGGTCGTACTCGGGCGCGCCCGCGCCAAGCAGGACCGCCTGGGCGACGCGCGGCGCGAGCGCGTACTGCCCATCCTCATCCACGGCGACGCCTCCTTCATAGGGCAGGGCATCGTGCAGGAGACCCTCAACTTGAGCGGGCTCGTCGGTTACCGAGTCGGCGGCGCGCTGCACATCATCGTCAACAACCAGGTCGGCTTCACGACCGGTCCGCGCCAAGGCCGCAGCACGACGTACGCGTCCGACATCGCGAAGATGCTCCAGAGCCCCGTGTTCCACGTGAACGGCGAGGACCCGGAGGCCGTCGCGCAGGTCATCGAGCTCGCCATGGACTTCAGGAGCGAGTTCAAGCGCGACGTGGTGGTAGACATGTACGCCTACCGCCGCTTCGGTCACAACGAGACGGACGAGCCCTCCTTCACCCAGCCAGTGATGTACTCGAAGATCCATAGTCGCAAGGGGGTGCGCGAGGCGTACCTCGGGTACCTGACGCGGCTCGGCGAGGTCACGCAGGCCGACGCCGAACGGATCGCGGACGAGCGCCGCGCCCACCTCGAACAGGAGCTGTCGGTCGCGCGCAGCGGCGACTTCAAGCTGCAGTACTCGACCCTGCAAGGCGTGTGGGACAAGTACCAGGGCGGTGCCGACGCGAGTCTGCCCGACCCCGACACGGGCATCGCGCTGGCGGATGCCAAGGCCTGGTTGAACGCGCTCACCGTCGTGCCGGAGGACTTCAACCTCAACCAGAAGATCGCTCGCATCCTCAAGAACCGCGCGGCTCAGGCCGCCGGCGAGATGCCGCTCGATTGGGCGGCCGCCGAGGCGCTCGCCTTCGCGAGCTTCGTGGCCTGCGGCACGAAGGTGCGCTTCACCGGCCAGGACGTCGAGCGCGGCACCTTCAGCCATAGGCATGCCGTCTTCCACGACGCGCAGGACGGCCACGAGTACGTGCCCATGAGCAGCATCGAGGCTAGGCCGGGCCTCTTCGAGATCCACAACTCGCCCCTCTCCGAGACGGGCGTGCTCGGCTTCGAGTACGGCTATAGCCTCGACGCCCCGTCGGGTTTGACGCTCTGGGAAGCGCAGTTCGGCGACTTCGTCAACGTCGCCCAGACGATCATCGACCAGTTCATCGCCAGCGCGGAGGAGAAGTGGTCGCGGCTCTCCGGCCTCGTCATGCTCCTGCCGCACGGCTTCGAGGGCCAGGGCCCCGAGCACTCGAGCGCTCGTCTGGAGCGGTTCTTGCAGCTGTGCGCTGACGACAACCTGCAGGTCGCGTACCCCACTACGCCCGCCCAGATCTTCCACCTCCTCAGGCGCCAGGTGGTGCGCCCTTACCGCAAGCCCCTCATCGTGATGTCGCCGAAGAGCCTCCTGCGGCACCCCCAGGCCGTGAGCACCTTGCAGGAGTTGACCACCGGTAAGTTCCGGCGGGTCATCCCGGACGAGACCGTCGAGGCGGAGGGCGTGAAGCGCATCCTGCTCACGAGCGGGAAGTTCTACTACGACATCGTCGCCGAGCGCGACCGGCGCGGGGCCAAGGACGTGGCCGTCGTGCGGCTCGAGCAGCTCTACCCCCTCAGGGATTCGGAGCTGGAGGCCGCCCTCGCCCCCTATCCAGCCGCCGCCAAGGTCGTCTGGGTGCAAGAGGAGCCGGAGAACAACGGCGCATGGCAGTTCATGTACGTCCGCTTCGGCCAGACCATGTTCGGGCGCCCGTTCAGCCACGCCTCGCGGCCCGCCTCCGCGAGCCCCGCCACCGGCTCCGGCGCCGCCCACAAGGTCGAGCAGACCGAGGTGCTCAAGAGGGCGTTCGAGTCTTGAGAAGCGCAACGCTAGGCGGCACGGGTCGCCACTGGAGGAACTGGAATGGCAACTGACGTCAAGGTGCCCGCCGCCGGCGAGTCGATCAGCGAGGTCTTCATCGGCACGTGGCTCAAGAAGCCCGGCGACGCCGTGGCGGCCGACGAGGCGATCGTCGAGCTCGAGACGGACAAGGCGACGCTCGAGGTGCCCGCGCCGGTCGCCGGCGTGCTGGCCGAGGTGTTCAAGAAAGAAGGGGAGGCGGCGAGCATCGGCGAGGTGATCGCGCGGATCGACGAGCGCGCGTCCGCCGGCGCTTCCGGCCGTGTCGCGTCGGCGGACTCTCAGCCGGCGGCGAGCGTAGGCGCCGTGTCGGGCGCGCAAGCAGGCGTTGTCCCGGCCGCGACGCCGGCGGCCACCGCGGCCGCGGCGGACGCCTCGGCCCAGACCGCGAAGACGGCCTCCGAGCCCGCGAAGGCGCCAGCCGGCGTGGCGCCCGCGGCCGCCTCAGCCACCGCGACGCCCACGCAGGCGGGCGTGCGCGCCACCAGCGTCATGCCGGCGGCGCAGCGGCTCCTCGACGAGAACAGCCTGAGCTCCGACGACGTGCTCGCCACCGGACCGGGCGGGCGGCTGCTCAAGGAGGACGTGCTCAACTACCTCGCCGAGCGCGAACGCGCCGCCGCCGAGCCCGAGCGGCCCCTTGGCGCCGGCGGTTACGAGCGCGAGGAGGAGATCAAGCCGATGAGCCTCCTCCGGCGCCGCATCGCGGAGCGCCTCGTCTCGGCCCAGCAGACGGCCGCCCTCCTCACGACCTTCAACGAGGTCGACATGAGCGCCGTCATGCAGCTGCGCAGCGAGTACAAGGACCTCTTCGAGAAGCGCTACGGCGTGCGGCTCGGCTTCATGTCGTTCTTCGTCAAGGCGGCCATCGACGCGCTCAAGACCGTGCCCCAGCTCAACGCCGAGATACGCGGCACCGACGTCGTCTACAAGAACTACTACGACATCGGCGTGGCCGTCTCGACGGGCCGCGGGCTCGTGGTCCCCGTCATCCGCGACGCTGAGCGCCTGTCGTTCGCCGAGGTCGAGCAGGCCATCGCGGACTTCGGCACGCGGGCCAACGCCAACAAGCTCGCGCCCGAGGAACTGCAGGGCGGCACCTTCACCATCAGCAACGGCGGGGTCTTCGGCTCGCTCCTATCCACGCCGATCGTCAACCCGCCCCAATCGGGCGTGCTCGGCATGCACTCCATCCAGGAGCGCCCGGTGGCCGTGAACGGCCAGGTCGTGATCCGCCCCATGATGTACCTCGCCCTCACGTACGACCACCGCATGGTCGACGGGCGCGAGGCCGTCACCTTCCTCAAGCGCATCAAGGACACCGTCGAGAAGCCGGCCCGGATGCTCCTGGAGATCTGAGATGGCGTCCAAGGGAGCAGGGGAGAGGGCCACCGCCCAGCACGACATCGTGATCATCGGCGCGGGGCCTGGCGGTTACGTGGCCGCCATCCGCGGCGCGCAGCTCGGTTTCGACGTGGCCGTGGTCGAGCGCGAGTCCGCCCTGGGCGGGACGTGCGTGCGGGTAGGCTGCATACCGAGCAAGGCGCTCCTCGAGTCCAGCTTCAAGTACGTTGAGGCCAAGGACGACCTGGCCGAGCACGGCGTGATCGTCGACGGCGTGCGCGCCGACCTGGCGGCCATGCAGGCCCGCAGGGCCAAGGTCGTCAAGCAGAACACCGACGGCGTCGAGTACCTGTTCAAGAAGAACAAGATCACGCGGTACACGGGCACGGGCAGGCTAACGGGCGACCGCACCGTGACGGTGACCGCCGGCGATGGTGGCAAGACGGAGATCGTGGCCGAGCACGTCGTGCTGGCCACGGGCTCGGTGACGAGCCAACTGCGGGGCGTGGAAGTCGACGGCGAGGTCGTCGTCACCAGCACGGAAGCGCTCGAGTTCGCCGAGGTGCCGAGCAGCCTCGTCGTGATCGGCGCCGGCTACATCGGTCTGGAGCTCGGCTCCGTGTGGGCGCGGCTCGGCGCGCAGGTGACCGTGCTCGAGTACTTGGAGCGCATCCTCCCCGGCATGGACCTGGAGATCGCCCGCGAGGCCCTGCGCGTCTTCAAGCAGCAGGGGCTGCGCTTCGAGCTCGGCGCGCGCGTCTCCGGCGTCAGCGTGAGCGGCAAGGGCAAGAAGCGCAAGGCGACCGTCAAGATCGAGGGGCGCGACCCCATCGAGGCGGAGAAGGTCCTGGTGGCCGTAGGCAGACGGCCGGCGACGGACGGCCTCGGCCTGCAAGAGCTGGGCGTCGGCCTGGACGAGCGTGGCCGTGTGGCCGTAGACGAGCACTTCCGCACCAACGTGCCCGGCGTGTACGCCATCGGTGACCTCATCAAGGGCCCCATGCTGGCCCACAAGGCCGAGGAGGACGGCGTCGCGCTCATGGAGCAGCTCGCAGGCCAAGCCTCCCACGTGCACTACGACCTCGTGCCGGGCGTGGCCTACACGGAACCTGAGATCGCCACGGTTGGGCTCACTGAGGAGCAGCTCCAGGACGGCGGCGTGGCGTACCGCAAGGGCACGTTCCCCTTCTCGGCGAACGGCCGCGCTCGCGCGCTCGGGCACACGCAGGGCAAGGTCAAGGTCCTGGCAGACGCGACCACCGACAGGGTGCTCGGCGTCCACATCATCGGCCCGCGCGCCGGCGACCTGATCGCGGAGGCCGTGGCGGCCATGGCGTTCGGCGCCAGCAGCGAGGACATCGCCCGCACCATCCACGCCCACCCGACCCTCGCCGAGGTCGTCAAGGAGGCGGCCCTCGCCGTCGACGGTCGGGCCATACATATCTAGGGGAACGCGCGGCCATAGGTAGACTTGTAGGCATGTCGAGCCAAGTGCTCACCCTCAACCTGGAGAGCCCTGCGGGCAGCGACCTGGTCCTGCGCGACAGGGCGCTGCACCGCATCGCCGACGCGGTACTCGAAGGCCGCCGCCTCAGCCTCGAGGACGGCGTCGTCCTCTACAACACCCGCGACGTGCCCGGCCTCATGCGCCTCGCCGACATCGTGCGGCGCCGCAAGGTAGGCGACAAGGCGTACTTCGTCCACTCGCTCAGGCTGTCACAGACGAACATCTGCTACGTG
The DNA here is from genome assembly GCA_040255585.1 of Deinococcaceae bacterium. Taxonomy (GTDB): domain Bacteria; phylum Deinococcota; class Deinococci; order Deinococcales; family Trueperaceae; genus JAAYYF01. The sequence continues at coordinate 2,909 of JBDZVI010000082.1, read as the reverse complement.
GGCTGCACGTTCTGCGGCTTCCAGCGCAAGTTCGGCGAGGACGGCGTGTGGGACTACGACCTCCCGCAGGTGTGGGAGTACGTCGACCGCTTCTGGCACCCTGACCTCACCGAGATCCACATCTCGTCCGGCCACCACCCCAAGCGGCCGTGGGACTACTACCTCGACCTCGTGCGGGGCCTCACGGAACGCTACCCAGGCGCCCAGGTCAAGGCCTGGACCGCCGCCGAGATCCACCACTTCACGAAGATCACGCGCCCGCGCCTCGACTACCGCGAGGTGTTGAGCCAGCTCATGGAGGCCGGCCTCGTCGCCATGCCGGGCGGCGGCGCCGAGATCTTCGCCGAGCGCGTGCGCAAGAAGATCGCGCGCGCCAAGGTGGCGTCCGACGACTGGCTCAAGGTGCACCGCACCGCCCACGAGCTTGGCCTGCCGACGAACGCCACCATGCTCTACGGGCACATCGAGACGCTCGAGGAGCGCTTGGACCACATGCTGCGCCTGCGCGAGCTACAGGACGAGACGGGCGGTTTCCTCTCGTTCATCCCGCTGGCGTTCCAGCCGGACAACAACCAGCTCGCGGCCGAGCTCGGCACGCGCCATACCACCGGCATCGACGACCTGCGCAACCTCGCCGTGGCGCGCCTCATGCTCGACAACTTCCCGCACGTCAAGGGCTACTGGATCATGATCACGCCGGAGCTCACCCAGGTGGCGCTCTCGGCCGGCATCTCGGACATCGACGGCACCATCAAGGACGAGAAGATCGCCCACGCCAGCGGCGCCGTCACCGAGAGGGGCATGACGGAGGACGAGCTCGTGCGCCTCGTGCGCACGGCCGGCCGCGTACCCGTCAGGCGCGACGCGCTGTACAACGAGCTCCATGTCTTCGCGTGAGCGCGCCGCGAGACCCGAGCGCGTCGGCATCGTCTCGTTCACCAACGTCGCGCCCCTCAACTGGGGTCTGAAACCCTGGGCGTCGGGTGACGGCACCGCCGAGTTCGCCTACGGTGTGCCCACCAAGCTCAACGCCGCCCTCGCGGCCGGCGACATAGACCTGACACTCGTGTCGTCGATCGAGTTCATCAGGCACCGTGACCGTTACCGCGCGCTGCTCGACTTCTCGATCGCCACCCTCGGGCCCGTGTACAGCGTGATGCTCTTCCACCGACCGGCGTGGCGCGACCTGCAAGGGGTCCGCATCGCCGTCACCACCGAGTCCGCCACCAGCGTGGAGCTCCTCAGGGTGCTGCTGGAGGCCGACGGCGTCGATGCCGAGCTGGTGCCGACCGCCGGCGGCCTCGACGACCTCCTGGCAGCGGCCGACGCCGCGCTGCTCATCGGCGACGCGGCGCTCAAGGGCGCCGTGAAGCACGTTCCGCCCACGCACGGCGGACCGGGCGGGCGGCCCGTCAGCGGCCGCAGCGCCATCGACGCAGGCCTGCACGTGACCGACCTGGGCGAGGCGTGGTACCGCCTCACGCGATTGCCCTTCACCTTCGCGGTCTGGGCGTCGCGGGACGACGCGCGCCCCTCTGAGGAACTCGTCGCCGCCTTCCGCGAGGCCCGCCGCTCCGGGCTGGGACACCTGAGCGCCGTCGCGGCCGTGGAGGCGGAGAAGCTCGGCCTGCCCCATGCGGTCGTGCAGCGCTACCTCGAGAACTTCAGGTACTACCTCGAGCCGCCCGACCTGGACGGTCTGTACGCGTTCGCGCGGCGCAGCGACCCCTCGTTCAGGGACGGGGAGCTGCGGTTCTGGGAGGGGTGAACAGTTGACTGGTAGTGGTGGCAGAATGCTGGACGAGATGAAAGATGCCGAAGGAGCGAAGCCGAGCCTCGCGGACTTCTTGGCAGAAGTCGCCAAGATCCAGGACTTCGTCAGGAGCTTGCCGGACCGGGATACCGGCAGCCCGGACGAGTTGCTTGGTTACGACGAGCACGGTTTGTGGGGCGCAACGGACTCGGACGTGCGTGATGCAGGTAATGAATGAGCAGAAAGCGAGTTCTGCGCTTTCGATGCGGCGCGACCCTATTGCTGCTTGCCCGCCTGACGAGCGCGTCACTTGCCACCGCCCAGACCTCCACTAACGAGGCCCTCCAACACGCCGGCCTCGAGCGCACCTACTACCTGCACGTCCCGGCCGGCATCGACGCCCGTGCGCAGGCCCCGGTCCCGCTGCTCCTGGTGTTACACGGCCGAGGTGGCGACGGCCCGGGCACCGCCGACCTGACCGGCTTCGACGACGTCGCCGACGAGCGCGGCTTCATCGTGGCTTACCCGACCGGCGTGGACGGCCAGTGGAACTACGTCGACGGCATCCCGGGGTACGAGCTGAACGTGCCGGACGTCGAGTTCCTGCGCGCGCTAGTCGCGCAGCTGTCGGCCCGTTACCCGGTCGATCCCGCCCGGGTCTACGTGGCCGGTTTCTCGAACGGCGGCTACATGGCCCAGCACCTGGCCTGCAAGGCCACGGACCTGTTCGCGGCCTTCGCGAGCGTGAGCGCGGCCGGTTACGGCGGGCAACCGACCAACTGCGGCGACCCCGACCCGGTCTCGATCCTGTTCATCCACGGCACGGCCGATGCCGTCGTGCCGTTCGCCGGCCTCCGTCAGCAGGGTCCCAACGGCCCCATCACGGTCCTCGCCAGCGTCGAGCAGACGTTCAACTACTGGGCGTACCGCCTCGGCTGCGGCGAGGGCATAAGGCCGACCGTGCTGCCCCCCGTGCTATCGCCGGCGATGGAGGTGCACGCGCTCGAAGCGCTCGACTGCCCCGCGGGCTTCGAACTGCGCCTCGTTGTGATAGTCGGCGGCGGCCACAACTGGCCCGGGCGGCCTGGCAAGCTGCCTGCAGAGATCGGCGGGGAGGTCAACCTCGACGTTGACGCGTCACGCTACATCTGGGAGT
>JBDZVI010000154.1:0-2435 GCA_040255585.1 Deinococcaceae bacterium | reverse complement strand
CTCGACCGGCGCCGCGCTCGCCTGGCGCCCGCACCTGCCCACGCTGCTGATGCTCGTCGTCGCCGTCGTCGGCCTCTTCGGACCGTTCTCGGTCGGTGGCGGCGGTCTGCTGCTTGGCGGCAGCGGCCTGGCCGTCGGCGGCCTGGTGCTCCTCGCGGCGGCACTGGCGCCTACCGGCTGGGGTGGCCCATGGGCCGTGCCCCTGGTCACGCCGCTGGCCGTCGCGTCCGCCTTCCTGGCCTTGCTCGCGCAGCGCGGCCTCGCGGGTCCGGCCGGTTGGGGCTACTGGCTGACGCTCCTCGGTTCGCTGGCCGCCGCCGCCACGGCCGCCGGGCGGGTGAGCGTCATCGAGCTCGAGAGCGACGCGCCCCGCTGGCAGCATCAGGTGCAGCGGCTCGCGCCCGCCGCCACGGTGGCGTTCCTCGTCCTCCTGGCCTGGGAGGGCCTGGTCGTCGGCTCGCGCGTGCCGAAGGGGATCTTCCCGCGCGTCTCCGACATCTGGCTCGCCTTCGTCGGGACCTGGCGCGTGCTGTTGGCCGACGCCTACCTCACGTTCGTGAAGGAGGTCCTGTTCGGCTTCGCCATCGGCCTGACGCTCGGCTTCCTGGTCGGCAGCGCCATCGCGTTCAGCCGCTTCATGCAGAAAGGCTTCCTGCCGCTCGCCACCGCGTTCGGGGCCGTGCCGATCGTCGGCCTGGCGCCCGTCCTCGGCCGCGCCCTCGGCGTCGACTGGGAGTCGAAGGCGGCCGTCGTCGTGATAGTCACCTTCTTCCCGGTGGTCCTCAACACGGTGCAGGGGCTCACGCTCGTCGACCCCCTGAAACTGGAGCTCCTACGTTCGTACGGCGCCGGTCCCCTCGCGGTCTTCTTCAAACTGCGCGTCCCGAACGCCCTGCCCTACCTCTTCAACGCGCTGAAGGTCGCGGTCGTGGTCGGCGTCGTCAGCGTCATCGTCGCGGAGTTCCTCATCCCGGGCCCGCCCAACGGCCTCGGGCAGCGCATCAGCCTCTCGGCGCACCGCGGGGCGTTCGACATCGTGTTCGCCGCCATCGTCGTGTCGAGCCTCATCTCCATGGCCCTCTATTGGGCCGTTGGCCTGCTCGAGCGGGCCTTCACCTCTTGGCACCCATCGACGAGGGGGTCGTGAGTATGTGAACGCTCAAGGCCCTCGACGTCCAACACGCTGTAACCTCGTAGCAAAGCCATTGGGAGGTACCGAATGAAACGGATGGTCCAAGCACTAGCCGCTCTCCTACTCTTGCTCGCGCCGGTGGGGCTCGCCCAGAACCTGATCCCCATCAACTTCCAGTCCAAGTGGTTCCCGCAGGCGCAGTTCGCGGGCTACTTCGTGGCGCAGGACAAGGGCTTCTACGCGGAAGAAGGCCTCGACGTGACGGTGCTCGACGGCGGCAACGTGAACCCGACCGTCGCCGTCGCCTCCGGCAACGCCGACTTCGGCACCGACTGGGTGGCCAACATCCTCACGCAGCGCGACCAGGGCCTCGAGGTCGTCAACATCGCCCAGATCTACCAGACCTCCGGCTACCGCCTCGTGGCGCTCAAGAGCTCCGGCATCGAGACGATCGCCGACATGGCCGGCCGCAAGGTCGGCGTGTGGGCGTTCGGCAACGAGTTCGCGGCCGAAGCGGTGTTCTCCGCCGCCGGCCTGACCTCGAACCTCGACCCGACCGTCACCAACCCCGACGTCGACGCGGTCGTCTACGCCTTCGACCCCTCGCTCGTCTTCCCGAACGAGGTGGACGTGGCGAGCGCCATGACCTACAACGAGCTCGACCAGATCATCGGCCTCGGCTACGACCTCGACACGCTCTCGATCCTCGACCCGGCTAGCATCGGCGCCGACCTCCTCGAGGACAGCCTCTTCGCCACCCCCGCCACGCTGGCCTCCACGAACTTCAAGGGCTCCGGGCTGACCGGCGCCGAGGTGGCGCAGCGCTTCCTGCGCGCCTCCATCCGCGGCTGGGAGTACGCCGTCGCGAACCAGGACGAGGCCGTCCAGATCGTCCTCTCGCACTGCGGCGACACGTGCGCCGGCTCCGGCAGCCGCCAGAGCCCACTCATCCACCAGACCTGGCAGATGGCCGAGGTCGCCAAGCTCGTCAAGCCGACCGCCGACACGCAAGTCGGCGCCCTCGACAGGGCCGCGTTCGAGCGTTCCGTCAACCTCCTCGTCGAGGTCGGCCTCATCAACCAGGCCTACACGTGGGAACAGGCCGTCGACCCGAGCATCTACGACGCCATCCACTGAGCTGCTAGCTCGCTGACGTAGCTGCTCCAGGCGCGCCGGCCCTTCGCGGGGTCGGCGCGCTTCTCGTTGGCTCCGTGGCTTCGTCGCGTGGTCTGGTGGGCGTGGCGGCGGAGGGTGCCGCTACGTACTGCCTACGCTGCGCTATGGCAGTACTTCGGGCACCCTC
>JBDZVI010000081.1:0-13127 GCA_040255585.1 Deinococcaceae bacterium | reverse complement strand
GGTTCAGGTCCGTGTGACGCAAGTCGTGGAAGTTCGAGTCTTCTCCGGGGCACCAGGCACTTCCTCCTCGTTTCAGCAGCAACGCCCCGCCTCGCGGGCCTCACACGCCGTGAGAGCCGCAGGACGCGGGCGTCTCCGGGCGCACGGCAGCAACGGAACATGGTGCACGGTGGTGCACCGGGGTGCAGGTCGGTGCGGGGCAGGAGTATCCGTGCAAGTGTCCGTGCGGCGACACTGGACTAAGGCCGAAACAGGTCCCAACTGACACGTCCCTCGACCAATCCGAAGGACGCCCGCATGCCCCAAACCTTGACCTCCACACAGGTCGCCGCGCTTACCCAGGACGGTGACTGGCGCGTCGAGCGCAACCTCTACCTCCAGATTCGGGACGGCGGTCAGACCCGGAGCTGGGTCTTCCGATACCGGTACCTCGGGCGCCTGCGGCGGATGGGGCTGGGGACGGCTCGGCTGTTCGGGCTGACAGACGTCCGCAAGAAGGTCGCGGCCGCTCAGAAGCTGCTCGCGGATGGCGTCGACCCGCTGACCCAGAAGCGCGCCGCACGGCGCGTGGCGGTGACGGCGGCCGGCGCGCCGACCTTCGAGAAGGTGGCCGCCGAATACATCGCGAGCCGCAAGGGCGCGTGGCGCGACCCGGTGCGGGCCGAGCGCTGGGAGTCGAGCCTCAAGAACCACGCCGCGAACATCAGCCGGATGCCCGTCACCGACATCACCACGGACGACGTCCTGCGGGCGCTCAAGCCCATCTGGACCAAGAAGTCCGACATGGCTGGGAAGGTGCGCGGGCGCATCGAGAACATCATCGACTACGCGGTGGCCATGAAGTATCGGCCCGAGGGTCCGAACCCGGCCTCGTGGAAGGGCCCGCTCGGCAAGCTCCTGCCGCCCCTGTCCCAGGTGCGGACCATCGTCCACCACCCGTCCGTGCCGTTCGCGGAAGTGCCCGCGATGTTCGCCCGCATCCGGGCCGTGGGCAGCGTTGCGGCCAACGCCCTGGGGTTCGTCCTGCTGACGGCCGTCCGCAGCGCTGAGGCCCGCTTGGCACGCTGGCGCGAGTTCGACCTGGCGGCGAAGACCTGGACCATCCCGGCCGAGCGCACCAAGATGAACGTCGAGCACGTGGTCCCGCTGACCGACGAAGCACTCGCGCTGCTGCCCAAGGCGGGCAAGCCGGACGCGCTGGTGTTCCCCGGCCGCACGCCCGGTGAGCCGCTGTCGGACGCCACGCTGCTGAAGGTGCTGCGGTCCCTGCGCGACGACGACGCCACGGTGCACGGCTTACGCGCGAGCTTCAGGACCTGGGCGGCCGAGGCGACCGACTACCCCCGCGAGATTGCCGAGGCCGCGTTGGGTCACCGAGTGGGTGACGACGTCGAGCGCGCCTATGCCCGCACCACGTTCTTCGACAAGCGGCGGTCGCTGATGGAGGAGTGGGCGACGTTCGCGACCAGCGACTCTTAGGGCCCAGCTAGGCTACCAAGGAAGGTCAGCACCGCCTTCAACCCACCCTGGGACAACCACGAGTATGACCACGTGACTCCAGCGATGACTCCTGCTCCGAGCAAGGTCGTGAAGAGTCGGGGCATGTCGAAGAACGACTTCTGAGCGTAGTCCTCGGTGAGGAATATCCGCAGCCGCGTGGCGTAGCGATGGAGGGCCCAGAACGCCATCACAAAGACGATGGTCATGCCCATCAAGACGAATCGAGAAAGCAGGTCCAGGGAGGGGGCCAGCGTTAGAGCCACGAGCAACGATATACCGTTCAGGTTTAGGGCGTGCTTCTCAAACACTTGCCTCCACCACCCGCGACGCCTAGCAAGCATGCGGTCGACCTTATCGAATACGCCGTTGACCCAAATCGAACTCGAGCCGGAGACCGTGAACGTGCACGCGGTTTGCGTGAGATTGATGTTGATAGTGCGGGGCGCAAACGCCACGCCTTCGCTGAGGCTGATGTGAATGTACGGAACCTCGCGGGGGAGGGCCATGTCCCAGAAGGCGCTGGCGAGGCGGTTGACGTCGACGCCGTCGATTTCGGCTCGAATGGCAGGCTCGCCGGAAGATGGGTAGAGCTCGGCCATCGCCTTGATTAGGTCATGGAGCTCATCGCGATAGATGGTGAACTTGGGCAGCGTCTGGGTCCGCTGCACAATCTGCGGCGGCTCCTGCTTGTTTAGCGCCTCCCCGGGTCCTGATTGATTCGGCTCCACGACGGCCGGTACCGCGGCTGGCCCCTGCTGAGCCGAGTTGTCGTGCGGGAACAGGACGAAAGGTCCACCAGTGCCCAGAGTGGTCTCCCACTCGCCTCGAATATTGCCAGTGCCGTCAAGCTCGCCGGTCACCTTGAGGTCTCCGACCTTCACATTCGGCGGCACGGGTTGTGGCTTTCCGGTCGCCTCTATCTTGTGTCCGTCGAAGACCGCCGCGATGTCGTAGACTACGATGCCGATATCGGCGTCAGCCACTCGGGCTGTTCCAACGAGCGCATCGTCTGGACCGTCAAGCTTGATGAAGACGTTACCCACATTGGTGCCGAACAACCGTCCGGCCCACAATTTCGCAATTGGCATTTCCCCCCTCCGGTGCTGACGCCACCAAGGCTTTCGCTAACTATCCCACCCTGTCGAGCAACATTCCACTACGACCGGAACGCAACGTAAGCATTGGTCGGTCCCGCAACAAGCAGGAGACCACGATGACCATCGATACCAAGGTGCGGGCGCTGCTCGCGAAGACCATTAACGCCGGTGCCACGCCGGGCGAGCAGGCGGCTGCGGTCACCAAGGCCCGAGAGCTAATCGCCAAGCATGCGCTCGACCCGAAGGCCTTCGCGTGGCCGCCGGAGCCCAAGCCGACTCGCAAGGCGTCCAAGCCCGCCAGCCCCTCGAGGCGGGCGACCAAGGCTGCCGCTGCGCCCAAGAGGCGGCTCAAGCGAGGCGACGAGGTCATCGAACTGCTGCGCCGGAAGAACGGCGCCACCATCGAGGAGATGGTCACCCGGTTCGGTATCCAGCCGCACAGTATCCGCGCCATCATTAGCGTCGAGTCCCGCAAGCGTGGATTGAAGGTCGAGTTGGTTGCGAAGGCGCACTACCGCATCGTGTAGGCGTGCCCCCTAGAATAGGTTCTGCAGCAAAAGGAGTATCTGCTCGGCTGCCTTCTTCAGAGTCGCTGACAGGGCAATCTCTACGCCCTTTTGCAGCCCCGACGCTGCTCCCCGAAGCGCAGCGTCGGTGGTCTTCTTCAAGAGGCCACCTTCTACGAGTGGTGCCTTGAGCATCGCCAAGGTAGTCTCCAGGAGCGCTATGAGCTCATTGCGCTGGAGTGCCGTGAGTGCAGCTCGGTCAGGAGGAAGGTTCGACCCCCTAGCAAGCGAGATAGCATCATCCAAGAGGGTCGAAATTGTCGCAATCAGTTCGCCGTTTTGGTCGTGCCGAAGGGGCACCCATTTGGTGGCGAGGACTGTGAACGGTGTCTCCTCCCGTTCCTGCGGTTCTTCCTGCAGAGGAAGCGTACTTAGGCTAACCCCTTTGAGCTCGCCTTCTACTTCGCGCAGCAGATGTTGAGCTCTGCTGCTGAGCTTGAGCAACACCGCCGTGACGAGACTCCCCCGCACTCGGAGAACCTTATCCAAGTCCATCGCGGAGAGACCCAGCCGATTGCCATATCCTTGGCCATCAAGAAACTCGACCGCCTCGCAGATGGTCGGGAACTCGTAGAGGTCCAGCGCCTTGCGTGGCTTGCGCTTCTTTAGGTCCTTCTCCTCAAGGTCGAGCTGCTCCAGAAGCTCATAGATGTAGTCGATGGTTGGAAGACCATTCTCGTCCGCCACTCGCTACTCCTAGTTGCCCCAGCAGAATACCGATTGACCCGAGATGGTGCAGCTAGCCATCGAGGGCGGGCGCCACTGCGGTCCTCTGAACTGGAAAGCGGCCATGCGACCCTACGACGGCCCGCACTGAAAGACCATCGAGTACCACGTCACCGGGCCGGGAATGATGTCCGCGAGCAGGCCACCCGAGTGGCTTTCGCTGTCTATGACTTGATAGGACCCTTTGCAGAGCTTGCCCGCCTGCCGGTAGCAATCCTGCGGGTCCATCTTGCACTTCACTTGGTCCAGCGGCTTCCCGCTCGGGCCGATGATAGTGTCCGCCTGCGCGGGTAAGACGCTCAACCCAATGGCGAGCAATCCAACTAGTATCACCCTCATGGCTTCCCCCAAGCCTAATCTCTGGATGCTATCGCTGCCGTGCGTCGTTGACTAGCCCGCCAGCAACGCCAGCGGCCGCTCGTCGTCGCCCAGCAGCCCTCGGAGGTCGGCCAGCGCCTTGCTGATGGCAAGGTTCACCGCCTGCCTAGTGAGGCCGAGCGTCCGAGCTATCGCGACCTGGGAGCCCAAATCGCACCCGTGCCCCAACCACAGCCGGACAATCTCGGCGCGCCGGGGCGGTAGCTGGTCGAGGGCATCATCGAGTGCGGCGCGGTTAGTCGACCGATGGCGGCTCGTCGGGGTACATCTCCTGAAGCTCCGCTCGCGCTTCTTCGGTCCAGGCAATCAACCGTTCAGCGAGCATCAGGTCGAGCTTGCGAAGCGCCTCAGGGCTTGACCTCGAAGGCCATCGAACGCCCGCAGCGCGAAGCTCTGCCATCCGCGCGTCGAGCGCGGCTGCCAGCACCTCGGGCGGCGAGTCGCCGTGCTCGTCCAGGACAGGCTTGAGCAGCTGATGAAGCTCTTGCAGTTGGTCGTCAGACATCGGTTGGTACCTCCAGGGCCGCAATGACCAGTTCGACTTCACGCGACAGCAGTTCGCGAGCTTCTTCGACGGTCGAGATGGCGACCAACTGTGCTACCCGACCCGGGATGGCGAGGAACAAGCCCTTGGCGACTACCATCCGCTCTTCGTTTTCGGCGATCACATCGTCGACTCGGCGAGCGAGTCCCTGACTCCCGTAGCGCCCCAGTTCCAGAATCTCGGCACCGAGGTTTTCATGCAGCGCGGCGAGTTCGACGGGCGACAGCGAGTCGAGGTCGGGCTCCGGTTCCGCCTCAAACTTGGGCATGTGCGCCTCGTACCACGCCTCGGCGATGTCTTGGTACCACACGAAGCAATCGTTGGCTGCCTTGGCCAGTGCGCGGTGAACCTCAGCAGCTGGCTTGCCCGCAACAATTGGAGCGGCATCGAGTAGGCGGCGGTAGCACTCGACGACCGGACGGTCGGCAATGGCGATAATCTCACGAGCATGTTTCGGGTCGATTAGGCTTCCCTTCAACTCTGTGACCTCATCGAGCAGGCGACGCACCTTGGCCCGCAGGTGACGCTGCCGTGCGGTGCGCAGAACCGCTGGAACCTTGGCCTGGGGCTTCCGAGTGACGCTGCCTCTGAGCAACTCGTCGGCCCGGTCGGCGTCGAGCAGTCCGTCCGGGGTCAGCGCGTCCGCAAGAACGCCCGATGCGATGTGACGGCGGACGGCCGCCTCGGATAGGTTGCGGGAGCGAGCGTAGCCCCGGCGCGACAAATGGGGCAACGGAGCCTCCTTCGGCGAGAACGCTGTTCTTGTACCTTGGAAAGCGAGCGGCTCGTAGCGATGCGACCCCAACCAGACCGCAACACGCCAAACAAATCGGCACAGGCGGGCGTACGCGGGCTTCAGGCCCCGGGGTGGGGTACCAGGGCCAGAAGTCCCTCAAGCCCGCCGTTGGGCCACGTTGGGGCTGCGTCGCGATTCCGCGTTGGTTCGCGGCCCGGCGACGGGGGTAACAGGTCCGACAGTGCCATTAATGAGACACCGGCACCCTGCGACCCCAATCGCAACTGATGTAGGTGGAGGAGCAACACGCTCTTGCCCGCCCGTATGGCCAGTCGGCTGGGGGAGGACCCTACGAATCGTCAGGGTCATCGCGCCTCGGCGGACTCAGCAGGGCCACCCTTGCATCATCGCCTCGGAGACCAAGTGGGTGGCAGGGGGCTGAAGGCGCTCAGGATGCTCGTTGAGATACTTGACTACGACATCGCGGACTGCGGCCGGCGTCACATCGTGCGGAGGGCAGGAGTAGACGGGAATGGCCTGCGTGTACGCATCATATGCACCCGCCGCGTATCCTAGGCAGAAGCTCCCATCGGCTGCATCCTGGCATGCATGTAGTAGTTGTGTGCCATCCATCAGCCGAGGCTGAAGGCCAGCAGCTGTGCCCGCCTCGGTCGCCAACAGCAGCACGGCAATGGCAATCGCCCTGCGCATAAGCACCCTCCCTTGCCCATCGACCACCACTCGTGCAGCGCGGCGCGCAACCTTCTTCTCTCCACTACTAACCTCCTAAAGAGTTGAAGAAGAAGAAGATAGTAGTGGTCCGAGTGGGCGTAACCTCCGACGCCATCGGAGCTAATGTCCGGACCAGCCCCTCCCCAACACCCTGGTCTCCGACCACCCTAAGCCCCGGTCGGTGAGGCGGATTGAGCCGACGCGCCGGGCTCTTCGCTCGTGAGGTAGAAGCGGTCGCGGTGCTTCTGGTAGGCCTCCACGCGCGCCGTGGGGCCAGCCTTCGCCCAGTCATCATGATTGCGCACGCTCCACAGCCGCCACTTCGGACGGCCGTTGCCGGGTGATGTATCGCGGGTGTGTCGCACGGCGCCTATGCGACCCTTGAGCAATGAGGTGATACGGCCCATCAGGTCCTTGTGGGAGCCGGGGAAGCGGGCCTGCACCGCGTCGATGAGGTCGGTGGTGCGCACGAGGTCGAAGTCGAACGGCGCCTCGCCCTCCTCGAACAACTCGAGCAGGAAGGCTTCCTCGTCGGGCAGCGCCTGCTCAACCATCTCGCGCTTGGCGACCGTGACCGGCGCCTTGCCCTTGGGGTTCAGCTTGACGTCCCGGTTCTGCAGCATCCACTTGACCGCCGCGAGGTCCGCCTCCGAGTCGATGTGGGCCCAGAGCGCCTCGTAGTACTCGGGCTCGCGCTGCTTGGCCTGCGTCTCCACGACGAGCCAGCGGCGGTCGGCGTTGTCAATCTTGAGCGCGTCCAGGTGGTTGGAGGTCGCGATGACCGTCAGCCGATTGGGCGCCGCATAGGCGGCGCGGTACATCACACGGATGCTCAGCAGTGGCTCGGTCGCCACGGGCTTGAGGCGGTTCGATATCTGCTGGCGCCCGAGCATCATAAGTTCGTGCACGACAGCGAGTTGCTTGCCCTCCTGCCAGCCGGTGAACTGGCTGCCAATCTCGTCGTTGGATGGCGCCACGCTGTTGTGCGGCCCGATGAGGCGCTGGGCGACCTCGGTGATGGCCGTCTTGCCCGTGCCTTGCTCGACGCCGACGATGAGCAGGAAGAACAGGACCTTCTCCCAGGGCTCGCGGACGAGTAGCGCGAGGTAGTCCAACACGTAATCGGCGACGGTCTCGTCGGGGAACAGGAACGCTATGTGGTCGAGGAACCACTGCGCATCGCCCTCGCGGGGCTCGATGGCGCTGGGCCGCCAAGTGTTGTAGGCGCTGCCGTCATCGAGGAACTCCGTCTCGTAGGGCTCGAACGCGAGCCGCTCGACTGTCTGCACAAGCCCCTGCCGCAGCACGAACGAGAACACATCGCCCTTGGGATGCAGATGGGCGTAGTGCGTGCGCCATTGTTTGTCGTTCCAGATGCGGTGGTCGCTGCGGCGGACGAACACGGTCGCCTCGGATACCCACACCCAATCGGCAAGCACATCGGTCAGCCGCTGCCGCTGCTTCTGCTCGCGCTGGGAGCGCAGTTGCTCTGCGTACTGCTTGGTGGCCTCCTCGACCGAGAGTTCCTCCTCATCAAACGTCGTCATCGAACTCTCCTCTCCGCTGGGCGTGCAGCCACGCATGAGCGCGGACAATTTGTCGTCGGGCGTATCCATCAGGGTCATCCTTCTCGAGTACGGACTCGCTGATGGCCCAGCGCGGGTCTGTCAGGACGCCAAGGATGGTCTCGTTGCTCTCACCGCACGCAATCATCGACAGGATGACGGAGCGGACACGCTCGCTGCGCTGGCCCGGGGGAACTGGAACTGCGATGAGCGCCTTGGTGTGGTCGGGCACGCGGAGCGCGTCGAGGTTCTCGACCGGCTCGGCGCCGTCTATGTGGATGGCCCCGGCAAGTCGCTCGTCGGCGGCAGAGGCTAGGCGGCCGGCCGTGGGGTCCAACAGCAGGGCGAGGAGGGCCTGCGGGGCCTCCTGTGCGGCTCCAAGAGGGCGCAGCCAACGGTAAGTGCCGCCGGATGGGTGATGCGAGCCGGGCGCGACCACGTAGCCACCCTCGCGCTTGAAGTCGATGCCGGGGTACACGGCGGGGATGTTCACCCGCGTGCGCGCCTCGGGCTTGAGGTAGTAGAGATGAAGGCCGCCACCGCCGCTTCGAACCGCAGGAACATTGTCCGCGTCGAGGTTCACACCGATGTCGAAGCACAGTCGGTCGAATGACGCATCGCCACCGTTGCGTGGGTCGATGTCGATAATGAGGTCGTGCGGCCCGAGGCGAACCCCGACCGCTCCACCGCGTCGCAGATGCGCGATGAAGTCGGTGTCCGAGTAGTCCTCGTCACGCCAGCCGTGCCACGGTGTGCGCCGCTCGGTTAGGGGTATCAGGTGGTAGCCGGCGGAGCGCAAAGGGCGCATCTCGGTCCATGCCACGGTCGCTTCTTGGCGCGTGCGACTCATGGCGCTGTCGTCCGACGCGGTGCCTTCCGAGTGGCCTTTATCAACGCCGGTGCGATGTCGGCCGCTTGGAAATATGTACGTTCTACCTCATCAAGCTCGTTGATGAACCACGCCCTGTGCTGGCCGTTCTCCGCGCGCTCGATTCGGATGATACGGTTGAGGTTGATGAAGCTTCCCGCGAGGGTGCGGACAAACGTCATGGCGGACTTTCCTTCTGGTAGGCAGCGGTCCCTGATGCCAGAAGTTCATCAGGGACCGCCTTCTCGCGGCGGAGGTCCCCGACCCGCTGCGGGAATGGTGAACTCGGAGGGCTTGGTGGGGACCAGCCCTTGGTGGGCATCCGGCGCGGAGTCGTCCCACCTCCGCGCCGTATCACCCCTGCTGGGTAATCAGTGGCGCAGGCGGCGAGCGACCTCGTCGGCGGTTACGTTCTGCGCTGGCCGCGTCGACGCTTCGGTCGGCGTACCCTTGTTGCGGTTGTAGTTTGACCAGATGGTCTTGAAGTTCAGTTCGGGTGCATCGGCCTTGACCACCAACGCGTCTACGTTGGCGGGCGGCTGCTTATGAGTCTGCGCACGGGGTGCACTTACCTTGGCGCGCTCTTCGACCTCGATGACGTCGCGCAACATCTGTTCGGCGTCGGCGCCAGTGAGAGGCACACGTATCGGCATCCTCTTACGTTGGGGCATGAAAGCCTCCTTGTCGGTTGATTGAAGGGCCCCAGCGGCGGGCGCGCGACCGCCGGGGTACGTACCGAGATGATGCCTAGGAGCGGCTCCGAACGAGCAGGAAGCGTAACCGCGCACGCCCACATCATCGCGGGATTCGACTAGCCGCGTGCGGACTCGATGGCTTCGCGTTCGCCAATCCACACCCGCTCCTGCGGGCGCGCTTCGGGGCGTGATGCTTCGACCCACTGAAGCGGCTCCTCTCGGCGAGGCCGGGCGGTCCAGCCGCTCACGCCAAGGATGGCCAAGGGCGATGCGTCGGCGCGGAGGCCGATGTCATGGCGTCCCGCCGACCAGAGGGCGAACACAGCGGCGCATTCCGCCAACTCGACCTCGAACCGTTCCCGCGCCAACTTGGCGAGTACCGCCTTCTTCTCGGAGGCACTCAGAATGAGGTCCTTCGGGATGTCGCGGTACCGAGCCTCGATGGCCGCCTCGACCTGCTGGACCACACGGGACTCGAACAGAGAAGCGACAATCGCGAAGGCCTCATCGACCTTGACGACGTCGCCACCGACAAGCGGCAGGGCGGCGATGGGCGTCTCGGGCAGTATGAGTGACCCGTTGGCTGCGACCTTGATGGCCCCACGCTTGGCTACTGCTGACACCTCGGACAAGGCGCGAGCGAGGATGTCCTTCTTCGGAGGAATCGCTGCGTTCTTGCGCTTCGCTTCTTCGTCCAGTCGCTCGATGGCGGCGCGCTGCTCAAGGACGTAGTCAAGGTCCACGCGCTTTGGCAGCGCGACTGTGGCTTGCTCAAGCTTAGCATTCTCGCCGGCGAGCGTACCAGCGACCAGCTTCACGGTGCTTTCGTGCGCGCAGCGTGAGCCGTGTGACACGGCGACGGCGTGCTTCGCAGCTTGCTCGGAGACGACCCGCGCCTCACGGGCTGCGACAAGCTGCGTCTGTAGAGTCTTCTCGGCATCGAGGTCGCGCTCGGCCTTGGGGCGGGCCTGCTCTCGGGCCAGGCTGCCTTCGAGGTTTCGGACGCGCTCAGCGGCCGTCTGGTCTGCGGCGTAGGTGGAATCAGAACCGGCCGACAGTAGGGGGTCCTTCGCTGCGAGGTCGTAGAGACGCTGCGCAGCGAAGGGGAACTCACTGATGTAACCACCGGCGAAGCGGGGGAGAATGGTGTTCATGGAGGGGACTCCTTACTTGGGGTTGCCCACTGACTGGCTGCGCTGCTGAATCCAGGTGTCGATTTCGTCCGAGCGGAAACGCACGACACGCGTGCTCAACCGCACTGGCGTTACGAACTCGCCGCGCCGCAACATCTCGAAGAGCTTGCTGCGCGACACGCCGATACGCTCGGCTGCGTCTCGCGGACGCACCAGACTCAGCATCCAACCACTCCGTGGCATTGGGTCCGGGGGACCGCCTATCGGTCCACCTGGGTGCGCTGGTGTACCGGCTATGGGGACACTAGTCGAATGGCCCGGCCATTAGCTAGAGCAGCATCCTACATCAATGATAGAACGCTGCTCGAAATACGCGGCGTTCTGCGCGTTACCGGGTGACTAGGCGTTGGTATCGCTTCGGTATGCGTCGCGACGTGCAACGGTTAGTTTCAATCGCTCAACCGCGTACTTAGCACGTGGGTCCTCGTATTCGACTCCCAAGTAGCGCCGGTCGCGGCTCAACGCCGCGCGCCCGATTGGTCCGGCGCCTGCGCACAGGTCGACCACAAAATCACCGGGCTTCGACAGCTTACGAATGAGCAGGTCGCAGAGCCGGTCTGGCTTCGGTGTAGGGCTGTTCTCCTTGGTCTCCTTGTCCCGAGGCACGGCGCACTGGAGGACGAGGTCCTCCAATGTCACAGCGGGGTGGCCCTTGAATCCGACCAGCAGAACTTCCGGGGTCGACCCGCGCTGGCGGTGCCAAGCGGAGCCTTTGTCCCACACCAAGGTTGGCTGTACCGCGAGACCACAGCGGCCCATCTGCCGCGTCCAGATTGACTCAACTCGCTGGCTGCTGAACGCGGCGAAGACCGCATCGTCCGCGAGAGCACTTGTCATAAGCGGGACGAACGTTCGCGCGGCGAGCCACGGATTCTTGTCGAACTCGATGCCGTCGTGACCGGCCGCGTGCCAGTCGATGCCGTAAGGAGGGTCGAACAGGCCAAGTGCGGCCTTGCCAGACATTTGCGGGACCACGTCGCGGGCATCGCCCGACCAGAACTGACTCCCGCCGTGTTCCCAGAGCTTCTCAGCCAAAGCGGGCCTCGTCGCGCTCGTCCAGATAGGCTCTCAGGGCGGGCTGTAGCTGGTCTTGCTCCCGGTCGTTCAGCGACTGGATGAGCATCTTGATGCGCTCAAGGGTAGCGACCCAGGTCGTCTGGTCGTCACTCTTCCGGCGAGCGACCGGCTCTTCCGCGAGCCAGGCCTCGACCAATTCTTCGCGCTCCGCCTGCCGGACGGGCGTGCCAACACTGCACTGGCTGATGATGGTGTTGATGAAGTCGCAGAGGCCCCCGCGCCGCCGTGGTTGGGCGACGAGTGTCTCAAGGTAGTCGCGCCCGAGGAACTTCACGCACGCCAGCTGGCGCCTTAGCTTGGTGGCTGACCAGCCCTTCTGGCCACGGTCCTTGGCACCCTTTGCGACGAAGTTGACGAACGCAGGAACCGATTCGGTTGCCGCGTGTGACTTGCCTTGCTTGCGATTCGAGGCCTCGGCACCGGCGACGTGCGCTGCCGTCTGGGGATGGCGCTCGATGTAGCGAGCTTGCTCGGCATCCAAGTCGAGCCATTGCTGCACCTCGTCGCCCTTACGAAGCAGGGTGTCGAGGACGGCAATGTCCTCCAGCGATGGGTGGTTCGGGTTCATGCGCTCGACGTAAGGGGACGACGAGCCGCAGGCGATGGCAGGGGCTACCTACCCGTTGCCATTGTTTGCCCTTAGCGCCGTTCGGAACGCTTCGAGTTCTTCGTCTCGTCGCTTCTCTCGGTCGCGTATCCATTGTCGCTGAGGTTCAATCCCGCGTGGAACGGCCGGTACGACCGGGCCAGCAGTGCCTGCAACGTACTTCAGTCGGGCCTCGTACTCGGGAAGCTTCCGCCACGCGTCGATGGTGCGTCCAGAGACTAGCAAAGATGGTCCCAGCGCCTCACGATGCAGTTTGGCGCCGCCCGCTGCCATTGCTTCGCCGTCTAGCTGGGCGGCGAGCAGAAGCTGTTCCATCTCGTGGGCGCTGGCGCCCGTTGGCAAGCCTAGCCGGGCCTTCACCTCTGGGCTATCCAGCGCCGGAGCCAGCACGGCTTGCAACGCTTCGACGGCTTGGGGGCTCAGCGGGCGATGATGGGCAGCATGCCAGTGGACGACCAGCAATGCCAGTGTCGCCCACACGTCGCCCGGCACACGCTCCTTGGCGCCCCGCACTCCCTCGATTACCTCAAGCGCCAAGGCGTCGGCCCCACGCTGGGTGCTGAGCCAATGTTGGACAGGTAGTCCGGCGAGGGTAAGGTTTGGCGCCATGTGCGAAGCATGCCGCAGCCCGGTGAACGGGGTCTTACAGGTGAAAGCTCCGTGTGGAGCACCGTGCGCCGCCGCCCCGACCGGCGCTCAGGCCGACAAACAGCCTGACTGAGGCCCGTTTGGCCGAGCCTCTCCGGGGCACCACTCTCCTCACATGGCCATCGCCGGCATGACTGCCGGGCCTATCGCGCCGGATAATCCGGCAGCGCGCGCAGGCAGGGGTGGATGCTGTCG
>JBDZVI010000080.1:3597-13188 GCA_040255585.1 Deinococcaceae bacterium | reverse complement strand
CCGATGGCGTAGCCCTTCGTGACGGCCTTGGTGGTGTTGCCGACCGCGTCGAGCGCGTCGGTATTGGCGCGCACGTTGGCGGGCAGATCGGCCATCTCGGCGATGCCGCCCGCGTTGTCCGTGATCGGGCCGTACGTGTCCATGGCGACGACCATGCCGGTGACGGACAGCATGGCGACCGCCGCGACGGCGATGCCGTAGAGGCCCGCGATCGAGTAGGCGACGAAGATGGCGAGCACGAGCACGATGACCGGGAAGGCGGTCGACTGCATGCCGACGGCGAGGCCTGAGATGATGTTCGTGGCACTGCCGGTCTCGGACGCCTTGGCGACGCGTCTGACCGGCGCGAAGCGCGTGCTCGTGTAGTACTCGGTGATGAACATCATGGCGATGGTCACCACGATCCCGACGAGGCTGGCCAGGAAGAGCGAGCCCCAGCCCATGTTCCGACCGAGGATGGTGAAATCGAAGCCGTTGAACATGGCGTAGGTGAGGATGCCGAACGCCACGACGCTGATGCCGGCGCTCACGAACACGCCCTTGTAGAGCGCACCCATGATGTTGTTGGAGCCTTCCGGCAGGCGCACGAACTGCGTGCCGATGATGCTCGCGATGATGGCGATGGCGCCGAGGAGGAGCGGGTAGAGGACCAGGTTCGTGACCGCGCCGGTGCCTGGGAGCAGGTAGCCGAGGAAGACGGCGCCGATGGCGGTGACGGCGTAGGTCTCGAACAGGTCGGCGCCCATACCGGCGCAGTCGCCGACGTTGTCGCCCACGTTGTCCGCGATCACGGCCGGGTTGCGGGGGTCGTCCTCAGGGATGCCCGCCTCGACCTTGCCGACGAGGTCGGCGCCGACGTCGGCGGCCTTCGTGTAGATGCCGCCCCCCACACGCGCGAAGAGGCTGATGAGCGAGGCGCCGAACGCGAAGCCGACGAGGGGCTCGACCGGGTTGGGGAGGTCCAAGACCACGTGGAAGAGCCAGAAGAAGCCGGAGACGCCGAGGAGCGCGAGGCCCGCGACCGCCAGGCCCGCGACGGCCCCGCCGCTGAACGCGATGCGTAGAGCGCCAGCCAGTCCGCCGCGCGCGGCCTGGGCTACACGCACGTTGGCACGCACGGCGACGTTCATGCCGACGAAGCCGCTGATGGCGCTGAAGAGCGCGCCGATGGCGAAGCCCGCCGTCGTCCACCACCACAGAGTGCGGTCGTGGTCGTTGCTGGACGTGAGCGCCACGACGGCGAACACGGCGGCGATGATCACGGCGACGATGGCGATGGTCCGGTACTGGCGGTTCATGTACGCCGCGGCGCCTTGGCGCACGGCGTCGGAGATCTCGACCATGCGCGCGTCGCCGGTCGGCGCGGCCATGATGCTGCGCGCCAGCACGAAGGCTGCCACCAGCGCCACGATGGCGGCCAGCGGAACTAGGGTGATCAACAGGTCCATTCTTCCTCCACCAGACTTTCTATGCGCGCGGTCCCTAAGCGCGCAGTTCCCCAGCTGGGTACTTGCGTTCGCGTTGCCACCGCTCTGGAGCTTGACCCCCCGGACGGCGCTCTGCCGCTGCCGTGCCGCCGGGCCGCTGCTCGTGAAGGGCGGCGGCTCGCCCGTTGAGCAGCGGCAAGCTTACCACTAGCGGCCGGCCCGGCATTCCGGGGCGAGCGCCAGCCCGCAAGGCCGGCCGAGCGGTTGCCGGCGGCCAGGGTCGGCGACGGCTCGGCAGGCGCGGTTCGGCAGGCGCGGTTCGGCGGAGCGCGGTAGCCTTGGGCGACCCCGAGCGCCAGGTGGCGCGCCCTGAAGACCTTTGGACGTCGAGAGGTGAAGGCATGGATAGACCCGCCAACCCAGGAGAGAGCGCGGCCGAAGCCGGAGGGCAAGCGCGCATGGAAGCCACGACAGAACCCGGCGCGAGCCCGCTCGCGGGGAAGCGGGCCCCAAGGGCGCTGCTAGCCGATGTACCGCGTCTCGTGACCGACTACTACACGGTCAAGCCCGACCCCGCTCGGGTCGACGAGCGCGTGGCGTTCGGCACCTCCGGGCACCGCGGCACGAGCGGGAAGGCGAGCTTCAACGAAGATCACATCCTCGCCGTTTGCCAGGCCATCGCGGATAGGCGCGCGGCGCAGGGCATAACCGGCCCCCTCTTCCTCGGCGCCGACACGCACGCCCTGTCGACCCCCGCGCTCGTCACGGCCATCGAGGTCCTGACGGCCAACGGCGTCCACGTCGTGGTCGCCAAGGGGTTCGCTGCCGTCCCGACGCCGGTCGTCTCGCACGCTGTGCTCACACATAACCTGGGGCCAGGCGCGCGCGGACCCGTGTCGCGGAGCGCGTCGCATGGGGCGGCGCCCGCCGACGGCGTTGTCGTCACGCCGTCGCACAACCCGCCAGGCGATGGTGGCTTCAAGTACAACCCTCCGCACGGCGGTCCGGCCGGGACGGAGGACACCGCCGAGATCCAGAGCGCGGCCAACGCCTACCTGGAGGCCGGGCTGCGAGGGGTGAAGCGCCAGACCCTGGCACGCGCCCGCGCGGCCGGCGCTTTCGAGGAGCGCGACCTGGTGGCGCCGTACGTCGACGACCTTGGCTCGGTCGTGGACATGCGGGCCATCGCGGCGGCCGGGGTGCGTATCGGGGTAGACCCCCTCGGCGGGGCGTCGCTCGGGTACTGGGAACCCATCGCGAGTCGGTGGGGCCTCGACATCACGGTCGTCAACGATGTCGTGGACCCCACCTTCGCGTTCATGCCGGTGGACCACGACGGCAAGATCCGCATGGACTGCTCGTCGCCTTACGCGATGGCAGGCCTCATCGAGTTGGAGCACCGCTTCGACGTGGCTTTCGGCAACGACCCGGATGCCGACCGGCACGGGATCGTCGCGCCGAGCAGCGGGCTCCTGAACCCGAACCACTACCTGGCAGTGGCCATCGACTACCTCTTCACGCATCGGCCCGGCTGGCCGGCCGGTGCGAAGGTCGGCAAGACGCTCGTCTCCAGCTCGCTGATAGACCGCGTGGCGGCCGGGCTCGGACGCGAGGTGGCCGAGGTGCCGGTCGGCTTCAAATGGTTCGTCCCTGGTCTCCTGGGCGGCGACTTCGCCTTCGGCGGCGAGGAGAGCGCCGGCGCCACCTTCCTCCGCATGGACGGGGCGCCGTGGACCACCGACAAGGATGGGCTCATCCTCGGGCTGTTGGCGGCCGAGATCCGGGCCGTGACGGGCGAGGACCCGGGTAGGCGCTACGAGGCTCTGACAGGACGGTTCGGCGCCCCGACCTACGCTCGCAGCGACGCGCCGGCGGGCAAGGAGCGCAAGCGGGTCCTCGGCAACCTGAGCCCGGAAGCCGTCCTCGGGGCGGGACGGAAGGAGCTGGCGGGGGAGAGGATCCTGCGGGTCCTCAGCAAGGCGCCGTCGAACGGCGAGCCCATCGGCGGCATCAAGGTCGTGACCGAGAACGGTTGGTTCGCCGCCCGCCCCTCAGGCACGGAGGACGTCTACAAGATCTACGCGGAGAGCTTCGCGGGCCCGGAGCAGGTGGCCCGGCTGCAAGCCGAGGCCAGAGCGCTCGTTCAGGAGCAGTTCGAGCTGGCCGGGGTCTGAGCCGCTCTTACTCGTCGGCCAGCGGCACGCTCAGCACGGGGACCTTGCTCGAGCGGATGAGGCCGTCCGCGCGGCTCCCGAACACGAGGCCGGCCGCCGCCCTGTGCTGCCTGATGCCGATGGCGATCAGGTCCGCTCCGATCTCCACGGCGAGTTCCGGCAGGACCGTGACCGGATTACCGGCGCGCACGATGATCCGGGAGGCGGCTCCGCCGGAGAGCTCACTGAGCTTGTCGGTGATCGACTGGATGTGAGTGGCGTCGTCCCGCACGCGCTCGTCGTCGATGACGTGCGCCAGTATCAGTTCGACGCCCTGGTCGGCGAGACCGCGCACCAGCCCCCAGGCCGCCCAGGAGGCGGCGCCGAAGTCGGTGGCGACGAGCACGCGCTGCACGCGTCCGACGTCGGCTTCCTCCCGCACGGTGATGACCGGCAGGTAGCTGCGGCGCACGAAGCGACCGGCGACGCCACCGAGGAACACGTTGTCGAAACGGTTGGCGCCGTGGGCGCCCATGACCACCAGGTCGAAGCGGTCCTGCATGGCCAACAGCTCGACGACGGGGTTGCCCCACACGAGTTCGCTCGTCGCGTCCGGGCTGGCGAGGTGCGACAGCATGCCGCGCAGCCGCTCCACCTCCTGGCCGCGGCCCTCCTCGACGCGCCGGTTCAGCTCCATGTTGACGCTGTCGAGCTGCGGGCGCAGCCTGGCGCCGTCGGTCTCGAAGCGTTGCTGTACGTGCACGACGTGCAACGTGCCGTTCGTGCGGCGGCGTAGGTCGCGCGCCAACGCGAGCGCCATCTGCGCCGGTTGGGAGAAGTCCGTCGGGTGCAGGATCCGCATGCGTACCTCCAGGCGTTTGTCGCCTCATCATACGGGCCGGGGTGCGGTGCGCCGCCTCGGGTGCTCCACTCACGTCCGTGTCCGCGGAACTCCTACGTGGGTATGGGCGTGAAGACCACGCGCTCTCATGACGTGCGGGATTACGCTGGTCTTGGGCGAGGTGCCCGTAAGGAGGCCGTGTATGTACAAGAAGATCCTGATGCCGACGGACGGCAGCGCTAGTTCCGACTTGGCCGTGACGCAGGGTTTGGAACTCGCCAAGCAGCTCGGCGCGGAGGTCACCTTCCTCCACATCCTCGAGAACCCGCTGACAGCCGGCTACGCCACCCCCGAGACGTTGCCATACGCCGCGGAGCTCTATCAGGACCTGCGCGAGGCCGGTCTCAAGCTGCTCGAACGCGAGAAGGCGAACGCCGCCGCCGTCGGCGTCGTCGCCGGCACCAGCCTCGTCGAGCACCACGACCCCGTCGAGGCCATTCATGACGCCGAGGCCGACCACGACCTCGTCGTCATGGGCACGCACGGTCGCAGGGGCTTCAACCGATGGATGTTCGGCTCGGTCGCCGAGGGCGCGCTGCGCCGGTCCACGAAGCCGTACCTGGTGGTCAGGTCGCAGGAAGCCGGCGACTGAGCTGGGTCGTCGACCCTAAGGAGTCACGTATGAGTCCCACAACGAGGAGCGAGCGCGTGCGGGTTCTCGTCCCGCTCGACGGTTCCGGGTTCGCCCGCCAAGTGATCCCCTACGCGATCAAGGTGTTGCGCCCTGATGCGCACGCCCTCACGCTGCTCAAGGTCGCGCCGGTCCCAGAGGGCTATAGCTCCGTCGCGGCGCGGCCGCTCACGCTGGAAGGCTGGTCTGCCCGCGACGGGTGGACAGGAGGTGAGCCGCCCGTCTACTACAGCCAGGTCTACGACAGCGCCGTCGCCAACCTCGAGGAGGAGGTCATCGCCGACGCGCGGCGCCTCGTCGCCGCGGGCTTCGACGTGACGCCGGAGGTGCGCTTCGGCGACCCGGCCGACGAGATCGTCTCGCTCGTCGACGAGGAAGGCTACGACCTGGTGGTGATGGCTACGCACGGCCGCTCCGGCCTCGGACGCGTCCTCATGGGAAGCGTCGCCGGCGCCGTCCTGAAGCGCGTTCACGTGCCCGTCATGATGGTCAGGCCGTTGCCGGAGGGCGCCGGGGAGGAGCTCGGGGCGCTGGGCGACCGCGTGCCTGTGAAGGCGACGGGCGAAGCCACGACCTAGGGGGAGGCAGACCGCCACCATGTCGCCTGCCGACGCCGCGCTCCTGAGAGCGACCCTGAGCGCTCAGGATCAGGAACGGGCCCGCATCGCCACCGAGCTCCACGAGGACGTGGGGCAAGCGCTCAAGGCGATCGTCCTCGGGCTGGACCGCCTCGGTGCCACCGACGGGGACGCCGCCAGGGCCGAGAGGCAGCGTCTGCGCACGGCGGCCGTGCAGAGCCTGGAGGCCGTCAGGCGCATCGCCTTGGAGAGCCGACCGCCGACGCTCGACGAGTTCGGGCTCGGGGCCGCCATCCGGACGCTCGCTCGCGAGGCGGAGGCGCGGGGCGGTCCGCCTGTCGGCGTACTGGTCACCGCCCCGGGGCGTGACGAGGTCGTTGGCGCGACCGGCTTGCGCCCCGAGAGGACCGGCAAGGCCAGCGAGGCCGAGGTCGCCCTCTTCCGCGTCGCCAAGGAGGCGCTCTCCAACGTCGTGCAGCACGCGCGCGCCACGGCGGCGTCCGTCGTCCTGTCACGCACCGCGGACAGGTGGTCCCTCGTGGTCGAGGACGACGGCGTCGGGTTCGATCCGGCGGCTCTGGCACCCGATAAAGGGCTCGGGCTGGCCTGCATGCGCGCGCGCCTCGTTGCGCTGGGCGGCGACCTGGACGTGGAGAGCTCGCCGGGGGGAGGAACGTCCGTGTACGGCAGGCTGAGCGCGCATTAGCTTGGGGTATGACGCGACGCGCCATCCGCCTCATGCTCGTCGATGACCACGCCCTCGTCAGGTCGGGCGTAAGGGCGCTACTGGAGGCTCACGACTCGCCGACCACGGAGTTCGAGGTGGTCGGCGAGGCCTCCACGGCCGAGCAGGCGCTCCAACTCGTAGGAGCGCTGGCGCCGGACGTCGTGCTGCTCGACCTATCGCTGCCCGGCCGCAGCGGCGTCGACGCCCTGGGCGACCTCGCGGCGGCGGCGCCACAGGCGCGCTTCGTGGCCCTATCCATGCACGAGGACGCCGAGTACGTCCAGCGCTTCCTCGCCGCCGGCGGCTCCGGCTACGTGCCGAAGACGTCGCTGGAGGCGGAACTCGTCGATGCCATCCTGGCCGTCGACCGCGGCGAGTACTACGTGCCGGCCCGGCTCCTGGCCGTCCTGACGCGCGAGCTGGCGCACCCCGATCCGCGCAAGGCCGTGCAACTCACCGAGCGCGAGACGGACGTGGTGCGCGGCATCGCGTCGGGCTCCACGTACCGCGAGATCGCGCAGACCCTTGGCCTGAGCGAGAAGACCGTCGCCACGTACCGGGAACGCGCCAGCGAGAAGCTCGGCGCGCGGTCGCGCGCCGAGCTCGTGAGGTGGGCGGTCGAGCGGGGGCTCGTCTGACGGTCCGCGGAGCCGCCGGCCTATCCGCCGATCAGCTTCTTGTACAGTCCGCCGCAGATTCCGCCGAAACCGGTCTCCGGCATGCCGCCCCAGAGGTCGTCGATCGTGAACAGGATGATGATGTTCGTCCAGTTCACGTCGGGGCCGAAGGCTAGCGCCGTGTTGATGCCCGAGCAGACGGTGGTGAACACGCACTCCGCGAACTCGCTGTCCAGTCCTTGGGTCTTGCCCTGCAGCGGCATGGAGAGCATGGCCCCGAGGCACCGGCCGATGGAGGCGTACTGGTTGAGCACCGTGCGCAGCTGCAGGACGATGTTCACGCCCTCCGTGTACTCCGAGAACGCCTGCCCCCAGCCGCGGTCGCCGATGCCCAGCACGGCTCCGGTGGCCTGGTCGAGGCTCCACCAACCGACGGCGCCGGCTCCGCCGGGCGGAACGACGGCCAGCCGGCCGGCTGCCAGGTCGTCCCTGATCAGCGTGCGCAGGTCGGCCGGCAGGTCGGGCGCGGCCGCGTCGAGTTCTGCGGCCGTGCGGACGACCACCCATTGGCGCCCGGCGGCGAGGTCGGCAGAGTAG
Organism: Deinococcaceae bacterium; assembly: GCA_040255585.1. GTDB lineage: Bacteria > Deinococcota > Deinococci > Deinococcales > Trueperaceae > JAAYYF01. Next base: position 5,557 of record JBDZVI010000080.1, on the reverse strand, counting down.
GCGACGGCGACCGCCGCCGGACCGGCCGCCGGAACGGCGATATCGGCGTAACGCTCCTGGAGGACGGCTTCAGTGACGGTGTCCCTCACGCCCTGGACGAGCGCCTGGTCGGCGGCGCCCGCCGCTCCTGACACGATATCGAAGGAAGCACTGCGGCTCAGATCAAGCTCCAGGCTCTGGTGGTAGGCGACCACGAGCGGACCGTTCTGGCTCCCGAGCAGGTAGGCGCTCCTGAACTGCTGGAAGCGCTCGAGGGGCGTGACGAGCGCGGCCATGTCGGCGAGGCGGTCGGCCACGACGCGCGGGCCGAGGGTGCCGCCCTGCAGGTAGAACTCCGTCCACTCCGCGCGCTTGTCCAGGAGGCGGGCGGCCGAGGCGAGTTCGATGGCCTCGGGAGGCAGGCCGGCACCCGTTACGACGATCTCGGTTTGGCCGGAGAGGGCGACGGCGCGCGCGAGCTTCTGCGCCTCCGTGAGCTCGACCTCCGTGACGCCGGCGGCGCGAGCCGCGGGACCGATGAGGTCGAAGACTGCGCGCCGCTGCTTAGTCTCGTAGGCGCCGGCCGCCGTGACCGTGTAGTCGAGCCACATGGCCGTGAACGCACCCGGGCCGTCGTCCTCCGCTCCGGCGGCCGCGCCGCCGAAGCCACCGAACATGCCGCCGATGCCCCCGCCGAGCATGCCGGCGTTGCCGGCTGCCCCCCCGGCGCTGCTGCCGCCACCCACGGTACCGTCGGCGCTCACCTTGCTCGTGCCGATGGTCTGGCCGTCGACGAACAAGGCCGGCTGCCACTCCGTCACCTCGAGGAGGGCTTGCCGGTACGCGTCCGCCGGGCGTTCGGTCGTGTACAGGTCCAGGTCCTCGGGGAAGTCGCTCGGGATGGCGGCGAACGCCACGCTGCGGCCGAACCCTTCGGCGGCGAGGAGGTCGGTGGCGGCGACCTCGGTCTCGGTGAGGGACTCGCCGTCCCACGTCTCCACGACCGCCGCCACGTGCACGCGGTGCAGCCGGTCCCCGCACGAGAGGTCGCGGCACGAGCCGTCGACGGCGGCCAGCAGGCGGACGTCCGTCAGGTCGAAGCGGAGCTGGGCCGGCGCAACGACGTCTCCGACGACGCTCGTCGGCAAGGTGGGGTCGAGGTCAACCCAGGCGCCGTCGCGTTGCACTTGGACCCACCAGTGGTCGGCGGCCGCCTCGGCACCGGTGGCGGCGGCCGAGGGTTGCACGCCGGCCTCCGCCAGGGTGGCGGCGAGCGCCGAGCTCTGGAAAGCGGTCCTTTCCTCGATGCTGCGGTCCAAGGCCGCCTTGGACGCGGCCACGCCTTCGAGGCGCGCCATGACGTCCGCGACGTCAAGGCCGTAGAGGTCGGCCAGGCGCGCCGCGTTGTCGGTTAGGGACTCGGCCGGCGCGCCGAACGGCGCGCCGCTGCGCCCGGCGGCGGCGACCTTCGCGGCCGTGTCGGCGTCGAGGACCGCATGCGCCACTATGGCCGTGTCGCCGTTGGCGGCCAGGAGAGCTTTGAGGAGCAGGGTGCGGTCGAGGGAGTTGCCGGCGCGGTCTATCAGAACGCCGACCGGGCCCTTGAGGGCGCCGCGGTACGGCGTGAACCCGATGTCGTCGCGCACGAACGCGAAGACGGTTTCCAGCGGAACCTCTCCCGGAGTGCCAAGCGCGGCCAGGGCAGCTGTGACGTCGAAGCCCGCCGTCGGTACCGCGCCGGCGGCCTGTTCGAGCTGGCCGAAGACCACATCGGGCTCGGGCGGGGTCTGCGCGGCGGCCAATCCGGCCAACGCCAGGCCCGCTATCAGGGTGACGGCGAGACGCCGTAGCCGCCGGAGCGGTGAGCGGGTCGACGACGCGGTAGTTGACGCGGTCGTTGACGCGGTCGTTGACCGGGTCGGTGCGGGGCGTTCGCCGGTGACGTCGCAGCAGGACTCTGCGAGCGCTTCGTGCTGTGCGA
>JBDZVI010000080.1:0-3497 GCA_040255585.1 Deinococcaceae bacterium | reverse complement strand
GGGCGTTCGCCGGTGACGTCGCAGCAGGACTCTGCGAGCGCTTCGTGCTGTGCGAGACGGGTATCTGTTATCAAGGGCGCCTTCTCCTCCATCGTCGATTCGGTAGGGGTAGACCCTCACTGGGGCAGACCTCAACTGTAGCCCCGGTCGGAACGTTCGGCGGGGGCATTCGTCTCACTTCTCCCGTGCATGCCGCACGCGCCGCGAGCCAGCCGCGCGTATGGCTCACCGGGCGTTGCCCGTGGTCCCGGGGCGCCGCCTCGGCCGATGACGTGCGTGGGTGCCCATCCCTGGCGCGTAGGTCTTAATCCGACAAGGGCGTAGGTCTAGAGCCACGGCGAGCCTCGCGGTGCGAGCGCTACCGTCGGTTAGAGCCGTGGTGACGGCGCAGCTCCACTCCGGTAGCGGCCCCGACCGTCACCACGTGCGGCGAGGGAGGCAACATGAGCAAGAGGCTGGAAGGGAAAGTCGCGATCGTGACCGGCGCCGGCTCCGGCATGGGGCGGGCGATGGCGGTGCGGTTCGCCGCCGAGGGCGCCAAGGTCCTCGGCGCCGACTGGAACGAGGAGGCCTTGAAGGCCGTCGTGGACGAGGTGACCGCCGTCGGCGGCACGATGAAGGGTGTGAGGACGAACGTCGCGGAGCGCGCCCAGGTCGAGGCGATGGTCGAGGCCGCCGTCGACGCGTTCGGCAAGCTCGACGTCCTCGTGAACAACGCCGGCGTCATGGACCTCAACCAGGGCGTGGCCGAGCTCGACGACGACCTGTACCGCCGCGTCATGGGCGTGAACGTCGACGGTCCGACGTTCGCGAGCAGGGCGGCCATCCACGCCATGGGCGAGCAGGGCGGGAGCATCCTCAACATCGCCAGCGTGGCCGGCGTTGGCGGTGGGGCCGCCGGCGCGGCGTACACCATGTCAAAGCACGCGGTCATCGGACTGACCCGCAACACGGCCTTCATGTACGGCCCCAAGGGGATCAACTGCAACGCGATCGTGGTGGGGGCCGTGGCCACCAACATCATGGCGAGCATCGACCCGACCAAGCTCGACCAGTACGGCATGAGCCGCTCGCAGCGCTACTACGGCCTGATCCCGGCCCAGCTGCAGCCGGACGACATCGCCAACCTGGCCCTCTTCCTGGTCTCCGACGAGGCCAAGATGGTCAACGGGGCGCTCGTGACGGCCGACGGAGGCTGGCGCGCGGCCTGAGCCCGACCCACGGGTTTACCGAGGCGCCGCGCCTTGCCCGCACGCTGGTACGCTTGAACGCATGAGCCGTACCGTGGGCAAGGCGCAGCGCCTCACGCTCCTCAGGGAGGAGCTTTCCCGGCGACCCAGACGGGTGGTCGAACTCGCGGCCCAGCACGGCTGCACCAGGAGGACCATCGAGCGCGACCTCGCCACGCTCGCGGGGCAGCTCGGGGTCGACCTGCGCAAGGACGGCAGCGGCCGGTACTACGTGCCGCGGCCGGCTTCGGTCCTGAACGAGGTCGAGGCGTTGGCCGTGTACAGCGCCACCCGGCTGCTCCTACACACCGGGGTGGGCGAGACCCACTACCGCGCCGCCCTGGAGAAGCTCGCCAACCAAGTGCCGGAGCCGGCGCGCACCTCGCTACTCCGCAGCGTCGACGACCTGAGGCAAGGCCCGGAGGACCGTACTCTCGACCTCGTCGCGCAAGCCTGGTTCCAGCGCCGCGTGCTCCGCTGCGAGTACGACTCGGCCAACTCCGGCACGACGAGCGCGCGCGAGCTTGAGATCTACTTCTTCGAGCTGAACCGCCGCAACCTCGAGCCGTACGTGCTCGCCTTCGACCGCACGAAGAACAAGAAGGTCGTGGTGCTCAAGCTCGCGCGCATGCGGAACGTCACCCTCAAAGCCGACACCTACGAGATCCCCGCCGACTTCGACCCCAAGGCCAAGCTCGCCCCGGCGTTCGGCATCGTGGTTGGGGAGGAGTTCGAACTCACGCTGCGGGCTAGCGAGACGGTGGCGAAGCGCATGACCGAGAACGGCGACCGCAGCCTGCGCCTCGGGCTGGACGCCGGTGGAGGCATGCGCTTCGTGCACGTGACCGCCACGCGCGACGCCCAGGGCAGGCCGCTCGAGATCCTCCCTTGGCTGCTCGGGTGGGGATCCTCGATCGAGGTCGTCTCGCCCGAGTTCGTGCGGAACGCTCTGCGCGCCGAGCTGGCGCTGGCGCTGGCCGCCTACCCGGCCTGAGCGTGGCGCCGCGGACCAGGGGATGGACCGCATGAGCATGGAGTTCGTCTGTCTCGCGGCGGGCCGCGGCAGCCGCCTGGGCGCCTTGGGCAGCTACTTGCAGAAGTGCATGTACCCGGTCGGGTTGCGCCCGTTCCTCGAGCTCACCATGGCGCAGGCCGCGGCCGCTGGGGGAGTCCGCGTGCACGTCGTGGTCGGCCATCTTGGTGAGCAGGTGCGCGCGTACTTCGGGGACGAGTTCCGCGGCATGCGCATCGAGTACGTGCAACAGGGCGAACCGCTCGGCACGGGGCACGCCCTCGGGCTGGTGGCCGCGCGACTCGGCGGGGTCGTTTTGAGCGTGCTCGTCTGGCAGGCCGACGTCTACGTGCCGGCGGAGGTGTTCGCCGGCCTGCGGGCGCATGCGGCGCCGAACGCCGTGACCCTCGTCTCCGAGCCCGAGGCCGGCGCCGAACTCCTCGCCACCGTCGAGGGCGAGCAGGTGCGCCGCGTGTGGGGCGGCGCCGGGCCGCTGAGCGACGGGGGCGTGTGGAAGCTGGAGGGGCGGTTGCTCGCCCAGCTTGGCGGCGCCGGCACGCTAGACGCCGCCGGGCGCGGCGAGGTCAGAGCCCTGCCCAACCTGCAGAGACTCATCGACGCGGGCGAGGCCGAGGTAGGCGCCGTCGTCGTAGGCTCGCGCCTGCACCTGGGCGGCACGTACCCAACGGCGGAGGCGAACGTGGCGAGCGTCGTGAGGCGCCTACTGCTACTGGACGACGAGCCATAGCGATGGGCGAGATGCTGATCGCGAGAGCGCCGCTGCGCGTGCCACTCGCCGGTGGGCTGACGGACGTGAAGCCTTACGCCGAGCGGTTCGGCGGTGTGACGGTCAGCGCCACCATCTCTTTGGCCGCGCGCGTCACTTGGTTGCCGAGCCTGGACGGACGCTTCGAGGTCGTCGCGGAGGGTAGGACCCAGTCCGCTGCGGTGGCGGCTGATGTGAGCAACGAGCTCGTGCGCGCCGCGCTGGTGCGGGCCGCGCCCGGACCGCCGGCGCGGGCCCTCGGCGCGGCGGCGGACGCGGGTGTCGGAGTGGCGCCCGCGCGCATAGGAGTATGGCTGGACGTAGGCGGCAACAGCGGCCTCGGGGCGTCGGGGGCGATCTGCACCGCCCTCGTGCATGCCATGAAGGCGGCGCGTGGCGAGTCCGTCGACCCGGCGGCACTCGGCGCGCTCGCCGCCGCGTTGGAGGTGGAGGGGCTCGGGGGAGCCTCCGGCTACCACGACGCGAACAT
>JBDZVI010000079.1:0-13290 GCA_040255585.1 Deinococcaceae bacterium | reverse complement strand
GCGGCGGTTGCTCTCGGCCACGCCCGCAAGGTCCTCGGTCGGAGCGCCGTGCCCCGGAAGGAGGACGCGGGCGCTCACGCCGGCGACCGCCTCGAAAGCTGCAAGCTGGCCCGCCACGTCCTGCGCGAACGGGATCGGGTACTTCTCCAACGTCTCAGCGCCGAACACGGCGTCGGCCGCTAGCAGCACGTCGTCGACGAGCACGGCGAGCTGCCGGTGGGCGTGGCCGCGCACGTCGAGCAGCCGGAAACCGACGGCCCCGCACGACTCGTCGCCGGCGGCCACCACGCGGTGGACGGGGGAGGCATCGGCTTGCAGCCACTTGCTCGTGAGCTCCGGGAGAGGCTTGGCGCCGTGGAAGAGGTAGATGGGCTCGAGCGCGGGAGTGCGGATGACGTCAGCCTCGATCTCCGGGGCCCAGACCCGGGCCTCGGGGAACTGCCTGAGGAGGTAGGCGTTGCCGCCGTAATGGTCGGCGTGCGAGTGGGTGGCGACGATGAGAGTCAGCTCCAACCCGAGCGCGTCGAGCGCCTTACGGACCTTGCGCCCGTACTCCTTGTCCTGGCCGCTGTCGACCAGTAGCGCGCGACCGTCGCCGACATCGACGATGGCGCAGTTCACGCCGCCGAGGACCGCGTGGACGCGCTCGGACAGCTGGGCCGACGTCCTCTTCTCTTCGAGCGGGGCTCCGTTCTCTTCGACCGGGGCTCCGGCTACGGCCCCGGAGGCCGCCCCTGGCGTTGCTTCGTATGACATGGACCAGGCTACCCCTTCGCGTGCGTGCGCAGCCGTGAGCGGGCCCGCAGCCGTGAGCTGACCCGTAAGAGCGCCGCTGCGGCGGCGCCGGCGCCGCCGCAGCGCTCGCCTTCAGCCGGACGCTCCCAGCTAGGCGCTCCTACGCAAGCGCGCCACGTAGAAGCCGTCGAGCCCGCCGAGCGGAAGCACGTACTGGCCCGGGCCAGCCACGTGGCCAGGCAGGCCGAGGTCGAACGACTCGGGGGTGAACACCGCGCCGCCGCCGGACGCCAGGAACCGCTCCATCACGCGCGGACCTTCCTCCGGTGTGAGGGAACAGACCGCGTACTGGAGGAGGCCCCCCGGCTCCACGACCTTGGCCGCCGTCCTCAGCATGAGCGTCTGCTTCTCGGCCGCCGCCGTCACGTCGGTCGGGGCGAGCCGCAGCTTGATCTCCGGATGGCCCCGCAGCGTGCCCGTGCCGCTGCACGGGGCGTCAAGCAGCACGTACGGGGCGGGGGGAAGGTCGAGCGGGCCGGTGAGGTCGGCGCCGACGTGCCTGGCCGCCAGTCCCAGCCGCCGCAGGTTGCGCTCGGCGTCGGCGGAACGGCGCGGGTCGAGCTCTACGGCGCACACGTCGGCGCCCAAGGCGGCCAGCACCGCGGTCTTCACGCCACGTCCGCTGGCCAGGTCAAGCACGCGGCTGCCGGGGGAGGGGTTCAGCAGCAGCGCCACCCGCAAGGAAGCGGGGTTCTGCGGCTGAACCAGGCCGCTCGTGAACGCGGCAAGGCGGTCGACGCTGACGGGAGCCATGACCCGTAGAGAGGTGGGGCCGCCCCGGGGCGACGAGCCGTGTTCGACGACGCTGGCGCCATCCGACTCGAGGGCGACGCGGGCGGCTGCGCCATCGAAGGCCGTCAGCCACAGCGGCTCGGGGTCGAGCATGGCCTCGCAGGCCAGCTGGGCGTGCTCCCCGACGGCAGCGGCGATGCTGGTGAACAGCCAATCGGGTAGGGAGGCGCGCACCGCGGGGGCGGCGTCATCGGGCAGCGGGCGGACCCGCCTGAGTACCGCGTTCACGAGCCCGGCCAACCCTGGAGCCTCGCGCTTGACGATGCGCACCCAGGCGTCGACGGCGGCGTAGGGGGGCGTGCCGCGATAGAGGATCTCGAAGGCGCCAAGGCGCAGGGCGTCGCTCACCCCGGCGGGCAGCCGGTCCGGTCGCTTGAGCAGCGGCGCCAGCACCGCGTCGAGCTGCAACATGCGCCGGGCGGCGCCATAACCGAGGTCGGTCACGAGGGCCCTGTCAACGCGGTCGAAGGGTGAAGCGCTGAGTACCTCGTGGAGCGTCGGCGCGAGGAAGGCGCCGCCACGCAGGCGCGCCATGACGGTGAGCACCGTACGCCTCGGTCCGTCGCCCGGAACCGCGCCGGGCGACCTATCAGCCGGCCTCGCCGCGCCAGGCCTAGTGCCACTCACTCCGCACCGCTCACGAGACCAGGTTACAGCGCGGTCACACGCGCTCCGTCTATGTGATCGAGACCGCTCCCAACGCAGTCGGGTCCATGAGTAGGCCGCCTGTCAACAGACGGTGAGGTCAATCTGGCTCGTCGGTCTCGTCCTGCCGTCCGCCGCCCGGCGCGGACCGGGCCGCGCCGCTCGGCGCCTCCCGTTCCGGCAACTGCCTGGCCGTAACGAGGAAACGCACGGCCGTGCGCTCCTCGCCGAGCAGTTCGAGGCGCACGAACGACGGCACGGCGTACAGGTCGAGCCGGTCGTTCTCGAGGTACGAGCGGGAGATGGCGATCGCCTTCACTGCCTGGTTGACTGCCTGGGGGCCGATGGCCTGGACCTCGACCTCGCGTTCGCTCCGCATCAGCGCCGCGATGGCGCCGGCCACGGAGTTCGGACGAGACGAGCCGGAGACACGTAGGATTTCGATGACGAACCTCCCGCCAGCAGGACTACCTGATTGTGCGCCCGGCAAGGCCTCCGGCCATGTGCCGACGTCACTTCGGCGCCGGCGCGCGACCCCGGCCGTCGGAGGCGGAGCGGCGCGGCTTCATACGCGGCTGCCCCGGTAGGGCAGGGGTCGGCGGCGCGGGGCGCGGACGAACCACCGCTCCTGAGCGCGCGGGCCGGGTTGACACCGCGCTCCAGACGCCCTTATAGTTCCCGGCAATGACGGTTTCTCGGTCAGGAGCGATCACCAGCTGGGGCCTAATTACCAGCTCGTGGGGTCGTGCCGGCTAGTCAACGTCAAGCCTGCCAATGAACCCCGCCGGACTCGAGCACGGCGGGGTTCTTCGTTTTGAACGGCTCGAAAGAAGGCTCAACGCGGCGGCAGCCCTCGGAGGTAAGGGGATGACAGGTTCGGAAGTCTTGATGAAGCTCCTCGAGCGACACGGCGTGGAGGTGATCTTCGGTCATCCGGGTGGTGCCATCATGCCCATCTACGACGCGCTCTACGATTCGCCCATCAAGCACATCCTCGTCAGGCACGAGCAGGGCGGCGCGCACATGGCCGACGCCTACTACCGTGCGAGCGGCAAGGTCGGCGTCTGCTTCGCCACGTCCGGACCCGGGGCGACCAACCTGGTCACGGGCCTCGCGACGGCCATGATGGACTCGTCGGCCGTCGTGGCCATCACGGGCAACGTCGTCAGCGGGCTGATCGGCACCGACGCGTTCCAGGAGGCCGACGTCTACGGCATCACGGGGCCCGTCACCAAGCACAACTACCTCGTCAAGAGCGTGGAGGAGCTGCCGCGGGTCATCGCCGAGGCGTTCCACATCGCGTCGACCGGCCGGCCGGGGCCCGTGCTCGTCGACATCCCGAAGGACGTCCAGCTGGCCAAGTACGACGGCTCGCTCGACGCCGAGATCGACCTCCCCGGCTACAAGCCGACGGTCGTCGGGCACGCCGGCCAGATCCGCAAGGCCGCCGAGGCCGTCCGGGCCGCCAAGCGCCCGGTCATGATCGTGGGCGGCGGCGGCCAGGTGGCGCCCCGCGAGGTAGCCGAGCTCGTCGAGCGCACCGGCATCCCGGTCATCACGACCCTCATGGGCATCGGCGCCTACCCGCCCGCGGCAGACGAGTCGCTCGGCATGCCAGGCATGCACGGCACCGTGTCGGCCAACAAGGCCATCAGCCACTGCGACCTCATCCTCGGGGCGGGCCTGCGCTTCGACGACCGCGTGACGGGCAAGATCAGCCGCTTCGCGCCCAACGCCACGGTCGTGCACATCGACATCGACCCGGCCGAGATAAGCAAGCTCGTCAAGGCGCACGTTCCCGTGGTCGGCGACCTGCGCGACGTGCTGCCGCGCCTCACGCAGGAACTCGGGCCCCTCGACATAGGGGAGTGGCGGGCGACCCTGGCCGGCTGGAAGGCGACCTATCCCGAGAAGTACGCGCTCGACAAGCCGCTCGTCTCGCAGGAGATCCTCGCCATGCTGCGCGAGGCGACGGGCGGCGACTGCGTCGTGGCGACCGAGGTCGGGCAGCACCAGATGTTCGCCGCCCGCATGCTGCCGACGACCAAGGCGCGCTCCTTCATCACGTCCGGCGGGCTCGGCACCATGGGCTTCGGCCTCCCGGCGGCCATCGGCGCCGCCACCGCGCGCAAGGGCGAGACCGTCGTCCTCATCGCCGGCGACGGCAGCATCCAGATGAACATCCAGGAGCTCGCCACGCTCTACAAGGAGAACCTCCCCGTGGTGATCGCGATCCTGAACAACGGCGTGCTCGGGATGGTGCGCCAGTGGCAGGAACTCTTCCACGCGCAGCGCTACAGCGAGATCTACCTCGCCGACTCGAACCCCGACTTCGCGAAGCTGGCGCAGGCCTACGGCATCGAGGGCCACAACATCCACGACCGCGAGACGGCCAAGAGCGCCATCCAGGCCGCCGTGGCGGCCAAGAAGCCCGTGCTCCTCAACTTCTTCGTCTACGAGGCAGAGAAGGTCTTCCCGATGGTCCCGGCGGGCGCCGGCGTGGACGAGATGATCCTCGGTGACCAGGAGCCCGAGCCCGTTGTGGCTCGCGAGCCCGAGACGGTGGCCAGGTGAGCGCGTCGTCCAACGGGTCGAAGGACCAGGCTCGCAGCAAGCAGCAGGTGCTCAGCGTCGCCGTCAGGGACAAGCCGGGCGTGCTCGTGCGCATCGCCGGCCTCTTCGCGCGCCGCGGCTTCAACATCGAGTCGCTCTCCGTCGCGCAGTCGGAGCGTCCCGGCATCAGCCGGACGACCTTCGTGGTCAGCGGGCCGGACGACACGATCGAGCAGGTGGAGAAGCAGCTCCAGAAGCTCATCGACGTGCTGACCGTCGTGAACCATACGACCGGTCGCTCCGTCGACCGCGAACTCATGCTCCTCAAGGTCTCCGTCAAGAACCCGGACGAGCGCGTGGAGATCAGGCAGATAGCCCAGGACTTCAGGGCGCGCATCCTCGACGTAGCGAGAAGCGCGCTCGTCTTCGAGGTGACGGGCGACGAGCACAAGATGGACGCCTTCATCGAGCAGATGCGTCCGTTCGGGATCATCGAGCTCATCCGCACCGGCAGGATCGCCTTGGAGCGCACCGCCAGCGGCTGAACGTCCGCCCGGTCGCTGGCCGTGCGGCCGCCGACCGATCGCCGCTACCGACGCGCGGCACCGCCCAGCTACTAAATCTCACGAACCGACCCCTTCCTCGCCGGAGACCGGCGCACCACAAGGAGACCCACAACCGCATGGCCAACATCTATTACGACTCCGATGCCAACCTTCAGCACCTCGCAGGCAAGACGATCGCCGTGCTCGGCTACGGCTCGCAGGGCCATGCCCACGCGCTCAACGCCAAGGAGTCGGGCGCCAACGTCGTCGTCGGACTGCGCCGCGGCTCGGCCTCGTGGGCCGAGGCCGAGGCCGCGGGCCTGAAGGTCATGGAGGTGCCCGAGGCGGCCGAGGCCGGCGACCTCGTCATGATCCTCCTGCCGGACGAGGTGCAGAAGGCCGTCTACGAGGCTCAGATCAAGCCGCACCTCCGCCCAGGCAACGCCCTCCTGTTCGCGCACGGCTTCAACGTGCACTTCGGCCAGATCGCGGCGCCGGAAGGCGTCGACGTCTTCATGGTCGCGCCGAAGGGACCAGGGCACCTCGTGCGGCGCGTCTACACCGAGGGCGGCGGCGTGCCGTGCCTCCTTGCCATCCAGGTCGACGCCACCGGCAACGCCAAGAACCTGGGCCTGGCGTACGCCAAGGCCATCGGCGGCACGCGCGCAGGCGTGCTCGAGACGAGCTTCCGTGAGGAGACGGAGACCGACCTCTTCGGCGAGCAGGCGGTGTTGTGCGGCGGCGTGACCCACCTCATGCAGGCCGGTTTCGAGACGCTCGTCGAGGCGGGCTACGACCCGGAGATCGCGTACTTCGAGTGCGTCCACGAGATGAAGCTCATCGTCGACCTCATCTACGAGGGCGGCCTCGAACGCATGCGCTACTCGGTCAGCAACACGGCCGAGTTCGGCGACTACCGCACGGGCCCGCGCATCGTGACCGACGCCACCAAGGCGGAGATGAAGCGCGTCCTCTCGGACATCCGCAGCGGCGCGTTCGCCAGCGATTTCCTGATGGAGAACGTGACCGGTCAGGCGCGCCTCAAGGCCGGGCGCAAGGCCACGGAAGCCCACCTTCTCACCCGCACGGGTGCGCGACTACGCAAGATGATGTCGTTCATCGGAGGCAAGCGCTGAGAAGCCGCGGGACGCACCGCCGGGCGGCGTGCCCGGCACCGGAGCATTAGGAAGAGGTAGGTAGAGGGCATGTCGTACATCAAGTTCTTCGATACGACGTTGCGCGACGGGGAGCAGAGCCCCGGCGTCGCGCTCAACACGCAGCAGAAGCTCGAGATCGCGTTGGCGCTCGCCAAGCTCGGCGTCGACATCATCGAGGCCGGTTTCCCGATCACGTCCGAAGGCGACTTCGAGTGCGTCGACAAGATCGCGCGCGAGGTCAAGGGGCCCGTCATCGCCGCGCTCGCCCGCACGCACAAGCTCGACATCGAGCGCGCGGCCAAGGCCATCGCGCCGGCCGAGCGCGGGCGCATACACATCTTCACGAGCGCCAGCGACGTGCACCTCGAGTTCATGCTGCGCAAGACCCGCGCCGAGGTCCTCGAGATCTCAGAGGAGATGGTGCGGCACGCCAGGACGTTCACGGACGACGTCGAGTTCTCGGCGCAGGACTGCATGCGCGCCGACCCGCAGTTCGTGTACCAGCTCGTGCGCGCTGCCATCGCGGCCGGCGCCACCACCGTCAACATCCCCGACACGACCGGTTACGGCACCCCGCAGGACTACGGGGCGCTCATCCGCTCCATCTTCGAGAACGTGCCAGAGGCCAGGGGCGTGACGCTCTCGACGCACTGCCACGACGACCTTGGGCTGGCGACCGCCAACACGCTCGCCGCCGTCGAGAACGGCGTCACGCAGGTCGAGGTGGCCGTCAACGGCATCGGGGAGCGGGCAGGCAACACGTCGCTCGAGGAGGTCGCCATGGCGCTCTACACGCGCCGCGACCATTACGGCCACGACATCGGCATCAACACCCGCGAGCTCTACCGCGTCTCGCGGCTCGTGTCGCGCTACACGGGGATGCTCGTCCAGCCGAACAAGGCCATCGTCGGCGAGAACGCGTTCGCGCACGAGGCCGGCATCCACCAGGACGGCGTGATCAAGAACAAGAGCACGTACGAGATCATGAACGCCGAGCTCGTCGGACGCGAGGCGGGTGTCCTCGTGATGGGCAAGCATTCCGGGCGCAACGCCTTCAGGCAGCGCCTCGGCGAGCTGGGCTACACCGACCTGTCCGCGGAGCAGCTCAACGAGCTCTTCAGGCAGTTCAAGGAGCTCGCCGACCTCAAGCAGAGCGTCACCACCGACGATCTCAGGGCGCTCGTCGAGAACGAGATCGTGAAGGTCGCCGAGACCTACAGGCTTGACCACCTCCAGTTCCAGTCGGGCACGGGCGCCATGACCCCGCAGGCGCTCGTGAGGCTCGGCACGCCGGCGGAGGTGCTCGAGGCGACCGCCACGGGCTCGGGGCCCGTCGACGCCGCCTACAAGGCGCTGGCCTCGCTCGCCCCGATCCCGTTCGAGCTCGAGAGCTACGACCTCAAGGCCATCGGCAGCGGCACCGACGCGCTCGGTGAGGTCACGATCAGGGCGACGGCCGATGGGCGCACGTTGTACGGGCGGGCCATCTCCACCGACGTCGTTCACGCCTCGGTGCTCGCCTACGTGGACGTCATCAACAAGCTAGCGGCGGGCGTGGGGCGCGCCAAGGTGGAGGCGAAAGCCGTCACCATGGCCGTGCCTTGAGGTGAGCGCATGACCGAGGAGCCGACAGCCGTGAGGGTAGAGATCTACGACACCACCCTGCGTGACGGGACGCAGGGTCAGGACGTCCACTTCACGGAGCACGACAAGATCGCGATCGCGAAGCGCCTGGACGCGTTCGGCGTCGACTACATCGAGGGCGGCTGGCCAGGTTCGAACCCCAAGGACGCGCGCTTCTTCGAGGAGATGAAGGGCGTGCGGCTCAACCGCGCGAAGCTGACCGCGTTCGGAAGCACGCGCCACAAGGACCTCGCCCCGGAGGACGACGGCAACCTCAAGGCCTTGCTTGACGCCGAGACGGAAGTCCTCGCCATCTTCGGCAAGTCATGGACGTTCCACGTCGAGCACGCGCTCGGGGCCACGCTAGATCAGAACCTCGAGATGATCAGGTCGTCGGTCGAGTACCTACGCTCGCAGGGCCGCCAGGTGCTCTACCTGGCCGAGCACTTCTTCGACGGCCACGCCGCCGACCCGGAGTACGCCCTGGCCACGCTGCGCGCCGCCCTGGCCGGCGGGGCGGACCGGATCGTGCTCTGCGACACGAACGGCGGCTCACTGCCCGACCGCGTCCGCGCCGCCACGGGGCTCGTCACCGCCTTCAGCCCCGTGCCCGTCGGCATCCACGCTCACAACGACGGCGAGCTGGCAGTAGCCAACTCCCTCGCAGCCGTGCAGGCGGGGGCCACGCACGTCCAAGGCACCATCAACGGTTACGGGGAGCGCTGCGGCAACGCCAACCTCGTCAGCATCGTCGCCAACCTCGCGCTCAAGCTCGGTAGGCCGCAGCCGCAGCGGCTCGACGAGCTCAAGAGCCTCTCGCGCTACGTCGACGAGCGCGCCAACCTGGCACCCAACTTCCGGGCCGCGTACGTCGGCGACGGCGCCTTCGCCCACAAGGGCGGCATCCACGTCTCGGCCGTCAACAAGCATCCGCAGACCTACGAGCACATCGCTCCGGAGAGCGTCGGTAACCGGCGCAGGGTCCTCGTCTCCGACCTGTCAGGCCGCGCCAACGTGGTGGCCAAGCTCGCGGAGTGGGGCGAGGCGGCCACCGGCGGCGACGGGGAAGGCCGCGTCTTCATCGCCGGCAACACGGACACGCGTGCGGTGGTGGCCCACATCAAGGAGCTCGAGGCGCGCGGGTACGCGTTCGAGGGCGCGGAGGCGAGCTTCCAGCTCCTCACGCGCAAGCTGCAGGGCGGCTTCGAGCCCTACTTCCATATCGACGGTTTCACCGTGATGATCGACAAGACCGTGGGTGCCCCGCGCTGCGAGGCCACCGTCAGGCTGCGCGTAGGCGACCACGAGGAGCATAGCGCCGCGTCGGGCGACGGCCCCGTCAACGCCCTCGACCGCGGTCTACTCAAGGCGCTCGGGGCCTTCTACCCGGCGCTGCGCGGCCTCACGCTCCGCGACTACAAGGTGCGCGTGCTCTCCGGCCCCGAAACGGGCACCGCGAGCGTGGTACGCGTGCAGGTCGAGATGGGCGACGGCACCACTACGTGGAGCACGGTCGGGGCGAGCACGAACATCATCGAGGCCTCTTACGAGGCCCTCCTGGACGCCTACGAGTACAAGCTCGTCACGGACGGGGTAGCGCCGGTCCTGACGGATCGCGGGCTGGCGGCCAGCGCCTAGGCGCTGGCCGCGCCGCGAGCGCTAGCCGTAGGCCGCGAGGGTGCCGTCGAGCGCCGCCACGAAGAGTCGCTCGCCGAGCGGCAAGGGCGGCGCCTGGATGGCCGCGTTCGCGACCCGGTCCAGTAGCAGGACCCGGCCGCTGCGGGCGTCGAGCACGATGAGGTCGCCCCCTTCCGTCACCACGTACAGGACGCCGGCGGCGACCACCGGCGGCGCCGTGACGGGGGCGGGGAGGGGGCGCGTCCATACGTCATCGCCGCTGCGCAGGGCGAGGCAGTGCAGCCGCTGGCCCCAGGAGACGACGTAGACGTACTGTTGCCACGCCACCGGCGTGCTCCACTGCTCGCCTTCCAGGTCGTAGCTCCAGACGACCTCGCGCTTCGCGAGGTCGAAAGCGTGCACCTCGCCTTGCCTGACCGGGATGAACAGCAGGCCGCCGGCCGCGGAAGGCGGGGTGGTGACCGCCCCGACCTCGATCTTGAAGGCCGACGCCCCGGCCTCGGTACGGACGGCGTGGAGCCAGCCGTCGCGCGTCGGCACGAGCGTCAGGCCGGCGTGCAACGTTGGCGCGGCGGCCGGGGGGGCCCCGAGCGGAACACGCCATACCTCGTCGCCCGCCGGCGTCCACCGCGCCACCCCGTCCCCCAGCGCGAGGATCAGCTCGTCGCCGTAGGGGGCTGCTCCGACGATCTCCTCGTCGAGGCGCTGCCACGCCACCTCGCCGCGGGGCCACGCGATGGCCCGGATGGCCCCCTCGCGGCTCACCACGTAGAGCGTGTCGCCCATGACGAGGGGCGGCTGACTCACCTCGTCGTGAAGAGCGAACGTCGCCTGGAGGCCGCCGTCCGCCGGGCGCACGACCGCGAGGGAGTCGGAGCGCTGCCCGACGAGGAGGAAGCCGGCGGAGGAGGAGAGGCCCGACGGGAACTGCGGCCCCTCGTCGAGTGCCAGCGTCCAGAGCCGCCGGAGAGAGGCGGCGTTCGTCGGACCGGTAGGGTAGGCGCCGGTGCGGCCTGGGCCCGCCTGGGCGCGTTGCGGGGCCCGCTGCAGCTCGGCCGAGCGGATGGCGCGCAGCGTGTCCGCCACCGCCCAGCCGGAGGTCGGGCGCTTGTTGGGGTCCTTCTCCATCAACGCCAGGATCAGGCGCGCCAGCGAGGTTGGCACCTGCGGGTTGAGTTCCTGCGGGTGCGTCGGCGTGCCGTAGACGTGCTGGTAGAGGACGGCCTGGTCGTTGTCGGCGTCGAACGCGGCCTTGCCCGTCACGGCCCTATACAGCACGGCGCCGAAGGCGTAGAGGTCGGTGGCGGCGCCGGTCGGCTCGCCCGTGGCCTGCTCCGGGGCCATGTACTGCGGCGTTCCGAGCGTGAAGCCCGTGCGCGTGAGCGCGCGCGACGTCTCCGTGAGTTGCACCAGGCCGAAGTCCATGACCTTGGGGGTGCCGTGGGCGGTCACGAGGATGTTGCGAGGCGTGAGGTCGCGGTGGACCATGCCGAGGCGGTGCACGTAGCCGAGCGCCTCCGCTACCGTTATCGCCGCGCCAAGGAGCCGGTCGGCGCCCTCCGGATCGCCCTCGTAGGGGCCGAGGTCGGTCATGGGACCGCCTTCGATCAGCTCCATCGCGAAGTAGACGTTCTTCCCGAGGCCAAGGTCGTAGATGGCCACTATCCCCGGGTGGTTCAGGCGCGCGAGCGCGCGGATCTCTCGCCTGAAGCGCTCGCTGTCGGCCTCGGTCAGGTGCGGACGCAAGACCTTGAGCGCCACGGTGCGCTCCAGATGGGTGTCGCGCGCGCGGAACACGTGCGCCATCCCCCCGACCCCAAGCGGGCCGAGGACCTCGTAACGGTCGTCGACTCTCTCCCCAGGCTCGAACATGCCTACGCCAGAGCCGGCCTAGGCCTCGTCGAGGGCCTTCAGGATCTCGGGGTCGAGTTCGCCTTGCTCGACGGCGCGGTTGAGCATCTCGATGCCGAGGCGTACGACCTCGGACTTCGAGACCAACCTCTCCGGGTTGGAGAGCTGGTACGCCGTCTTGGTGAGGAGCGAGTCTTGCTCCTCAGTGATCACGACCTGGAGCCGCTTGCTCTTCTCGCGCTTGGCCAAGGCCATCCCTCCGTCTATCCACCGCACCTGCTCGAAGACTTCCCGGGGCGGGATCGGGGTTCGTCCGCCGTGCCTGCTGCGTGCGTCGCCCGCTGAGTGCTCTACTCTACAGGAGTATGAGCGTGTTCTTGACGCGGCGCCTCAAGCAGCATACACTACCGCTGAGGGCCATGTGTAAGTTGCACATCGTGCTGCAGTAGCTCCGGCCAGACGTCCTAGCGAGCGCCGGAGACGCCTTCACCGCCCGGTCGAACCGATCGGCCCGCTCGAGTTCGCGCGCCCCGGTGGCGCGCCGATGGAGAACCAGATGCCGCAAGACGACATCCTGCTGGTACGCGGCGGAACGCCCCTCAAGGGCGAGCTGGCGGCATACCGGGCCAAGAACTCCGCCCTCTACCTCATGCTCGCCGCCCTCCTGACGGACGAGCCGGTCGTGCTCCGCGACGTACCCAAGCTCTCCGACGTCCTCGTCAGCGAGGAGATCCTGCGGCACGTCGGCGTCGCCACCCGGTGGGAAGGCCACGACCTGCACCTGCACGCCGCCAACCTGGTCTCGCACCACGCCCCCTACTCGCTCGTGAGCAAGATGCGCGCCTCGTTCGTCATCATGGGCGCGCTCCTAGGCCGCACGGGCGAAGCGCGGGTGAGCATGCCCGGCGGCTGCGCGTTCGGACCCCGACCGGTCGACCGGCACATCGCCGCCTTCGAGGCCATCGGCGCCACCATCCAGGAGGAGGACGGCGACTTCTACGCCTTCCGCCACGGCAAGCTCGCCGGCACGGTCGCGTTCGAGGCGCCGACCGTCGGAGGGACCCAGAACATCATCCTGGCGGCCGCCCTGTCGGCGGGCGAGGTCGTCATCGAGAACGCCGCCCGCGAGCCGGAGGTCCCGGACCTCGCCAACATGCTGCGCGGCATGGGCGCAGACATCGAGGGCGCCGGCACGAGCACCGTCCGCGTGCGAGGCGTCGACAGGCTGCGCGGCGTCGATTACCGCCCGATCGCCGATCGCATCGAGGCCGGCACGTACCTTCTCGCCGCCGCCGCGACGCGGGGGCAGATCACCGTGACGGACGTCGCTCCCGAGCACATGAGCGCGGTCCTCGACGCGCTCGAGCGCACCGGCGTGGTGGTGACGCGCGGCCAGGACAGCGTGAGCATCGACGCGACGGGGCCGCTGCGCCCCATCGACATCGAAGCTCGCGAGTACCCCGGCGTCCCCACCGACCTGCAGGCACCGTTCTCCGCCTACCTGGCCACGCTTCCTGGGCTCAGCCACGTCCGCGACCACGTCTACCCTGACCGGTTCACCCACGTCGACGAGTTGGCGCGCGCCGGAGCGCGGCTCTTCCTGGAAGACCAGTGCCTCGAGATCCGCGGCGGACCGCTCAAGGGCACCGCGATGCATGCGGCCGACATCCGGGCGGGCGGCGCCCTGATCG
>JBDZVI010000153.1:0-2493 GCA_040255585.1 Deinococcaceae bacterium | reverse complement strand
TCACCATGAGCCGTTACTTCCGCCGTGGTGGTAAGATCTACGTTCGCATCTTCCCCGACAAGCCCGTCACGAAGAAGCCGCAGGAAGTTCGAATGGGCAAGGGGAAGGGCGCTGTGGAGTACTGGGTCAGCGTCGTGAAGCCGGGCCGCATCATGTTCGAGGTCGCCAACGTGACCGAGGAACAGGCCAAGGAGGCTTTCCGCCTCGCCGCCCACAAGCTCCCCATCAAGGTGAAGATGGTCAAGCGGGAGATCTACGATGAAGCCCAGTGAGGTCCGCAACATGAGCGCGGGCGAGATCGATGCCGAGGTCGCCAAGCGCCGCGAGGAGCTCTTCGACCTGCGCATCCAGTCGGCCGTCGGTCACACGAGCAACCCGCGCAGGGCGAGGATGGCGAAGCGGGAGATCGCGCGCCTCCTGACCATCGCCAAGGAGAAGGCCGAGGGAACACGGTGAAGGTTACGAAGACCATGCAGGGCCGCGTCGTGAGCGACAAGGCCGACAAGACGGTGACCGTGAACGTGGAGCGGCGCTTCAAGCACCCCCTCTACGGCAAGGTCGTCACCGTCTCCAAGCGCTACCTGGCGCACGACGAGAAGAACGCGTACCAGGTGGGCGACCTAGTAGAGATCGCGGCCAGCCGCCCCATCAGCCGCCGCAAGCGCTTCGTGGTGGCGCGCTTGATCGAGAAGGCGCGCGCGTAAGCGGGAGTGAGCTGACATGATCCAACAGGAAACCTTCCTCGACGTCGCCGACAACTCCGGCGCCCGCACCATCCAGTGCATCCGCGTGCTCGGCACGGGCCAGCAGTGGGTCGGCTCCGTAGGCGACGTGATCGTCGCGGCCGTCAAGGACGCCATCCCGCACGCCGCCGTCAAGAAGGGTGACGTCGTCAAGGCCGTCATCGTGCGCACGAAGAAGGAAGTCAACCGCAAGGACGGCTCCTCGATCCGCTTCGACACGAACGCCGCCGTCATCCTCAACGCTCAGAACGAGCCCCGCGGCACCCGCGTCTTCGGACCCGTCGCGCGCGAGCTGCGCGAGAAGAAGTTCATGCGCATCGTGTCCCTGGCCCCGGAGGTGCTGTGAATGTCACGCGTCAAGACGCGCATCAAGAAGGGCGATAACGTCAAGGTCATCGCCGGCAAGCACAAGGGCTCCAGCGGCGAGGTGATCTCGGTCGACCGCGAGGCCGGTCGCGTCCTCGTGAAGAACGTCAACATCATCCGGAAGGCGCAGCGCCCCACGCAGGAGAACCCGCGCGGCGGCTTCGTCGAGCAGGAGGCGTCGCTCCACCTGAGCAACGTGCAGCTGCTCGATCCGAAGAGCGGCGCCCCTACCCGCATCGCGTACCGTCTGCAGCCGGACGGCACGAAGGTGCGCGTGTCCGTCAAGTCCGGCACGCAGCTGGACGAGTGAGGGCAATGGAGAAGATAGAACTACCCATCAAGAAGCGCTACGCGTCCATCCGCCCCCAGCTCGAGGAGCGCCACGGCTACACGAACCCCATGGCCGTTCCGCGCATCGAGAAGATCGTCGTCAACATGGGCGTCGGCGAGGCAAGGGAAGACTCCAAGGTCATCGACAAGGCCTCCAAGGAGATCGCAGCCATCACGCTGCAGCGCCCGGCCGTCACGCGTGCCAAGAAGTCCGTGTCGAACTTCAAGGTCAGGGCCGGCATGCCGGTGGGCCTGCGCGTCACGCTGCGCGGCGTTCGCATGTGGTCGTTCCTCGACCGCCTCGTCAACATCGCGCTCCCCCGCGTCCGCGACTTCCGCGGCGTGCCGACGAACAGCTTCGACGGACGCGGCAACTACAGCCTAGGCATCCGGGAGCAGATGGTGTTCCCAGAGATCAGCTACGACCAGGTCGACGCGACCCGCGGGTTCGACGTCACCATCGTCACGACGGCCAAGACCGACGAGGAAGCGCGCTCGCTCCTCGAACTCCTCGGCATGCCGTTCAGGAAGTAAGGGAGGAGGGAAGAGTGGCAACCACTGCTCACGTGGCCAAGTCGAAGCGCACCCCGAAGTTCTCGGTCCGCGCCGGCAACCGGTGCTCGCGCTGCGGTCGTTCGCGCGCCTACCTGCGCGATTTCGGCGTCTGCCGTATCTGCATGCGCGAGATGGCGCACCTCGGGCACCTGCCCGGCGTCGTCAAGGCGAGCTGGTGACGCACGGCGGCCGCCAGTGGCCGGCGACCCGGCCAGGCGTAGCCGCCAACGCGTCCGGCGCCAACGGGGGCCGGACGACGGCAACGATCAAGCGAGAAGACGCAATCCCGGGGAAGAGGTCTGCGCGCACGCGCCGAAACCGCCCCCACGGAGGAAGGTAAATGCAGACGGATCCAATCGCAGACATGCTCACGCGCATCCGCAACGCGGTGGCCAAGGCCGAAGCGAGCGTCGATGTGCCGGCGAGCAAGTTCAAGCTGGCCCTTGGCCAGCTCCTGGTGGCGGAGGGCTACCTCAAGTCGATCGAGAAGGTCGACTCG
>JBDZVI010000008.1:14060-59484 GCA_040255585.1 Deinococcaceae bacterium | reverse complement strand
TACTACGACGGCCAGGGCTTCATGGTGCGCAAGGACTCCGGCATCAACAGCCTGCGCGACTTCGAGGGTCGTTCCATCTGCGTGCAGTCCGGCACCACGACCGAGACCAACCTCGGCACCACGCTGGCCGGGCTCGGCGTTCAGTTCACGCCGGTCATCTTCGAGACGGCACCCGTGCTGATCGCCGCCTACGACGACGGCCAGTGCGACGGTTGGACGACGGACGGCTCCGGCCTCGTCTCCTACCAGACCCAGCTCCGCGTTCCGAGCGACCACAAGATCCTCCCGGTCATCATCTCCAAGGAGCCGCTCGGCCCGGCCGTCCTGCACGGTGACGACCAGTGGTACGACGTCGTCTCCTGGACCATCTACGCCCTGTTCGACGCCGAAGAGTACGGCGTGACGCAGGCGAACGTCGACGAGATGCTCGTCAACGCCGCCGACCCGCAGGTGAAGCGTCTCCTCGGCGCCCCCGGCTCGGAGTCCTACGTCGAGGCCTTCGGCCTCCGCGCCGACGCCTTCTACCAGGTGATCAAGGCGGTCGGCAACTACGGCGAGATCTTCGACCGCAACCTTGGCTCCGGCTCCGTGTTCGGCCTCGAGCGCGGCATCAACGCCCAGTACTACGACGGCGGCCTCATCTACGGGTACCCGTTCAACTGAGCGCGACTTGAATCGAGGGCAGCGGCGCCCTTCGGGGCAACACCCGAACGGCGCCGCTCCGCTCTCGCTCGTCCGGGAGCGGCGCCGACCGCTCGACCTTACGAGGACGGCGGCCCCGGTGGGAAAGACCATGACGACAGACTGCCAAAGAACAGGACCTTGAGGACGCATGCAGCCAGGTAAGCCGAGCATGAGCGCGTCGACGGCAGTCGTGCCTTTCTGGCGCAACGTCAAGATCATCGGGGTCATCGCGCAGTTCGTGTTCGTCATCGCGCTCGTCGCGGGCGTCGGCATCCTCGTCAACAACGTCGTCACGGCCTTGGCGAAGGCCAACCTGCCGGCCGACTTCTCTTTCCTCGGCAAGCCGGCTGGCATCCCCATCGCCGAGCGGGCCGTCCCGTACCAGGTGACCGACACCTACGCTCGGGCCCTCCTCATCGGGTTCCTCAACACGCTGAAGGTCGCCGTAGTGGGCGTCGTGCTCGCCACCGTCATCGGCGTCCTCATGGGCGTGATGCGTCTATCTAGCAACTGGCTCGTCCGGACCATGGCGAGCGTATATGTGGAAGTCTTGCGCAACATCCCGCTCGCGGTGCAGATCGTCTTCTGGTACTCCGCGGTGCTGCTCCCGTTCCCGCCGCGCATCAGCGATCCGATAGCCCTGCCCGGCGGTTTGATCATGTCCAACGTCGGCTTGGCCTTCCCGTTCCTGTACCCCACGTACCGGTTCGGAGTGTGGGTGCCGTACCTGATCGCCGCCGCGGTGCTCGCCTGCGTCGCGTGGTGGTGGCGTAGGCGCGCGCTCGCCAAGGCCGACAGGGTCGGAAGCGTCTGGCCGTTCCCTGTCGTCACGTTCCTGGTGGTCGCCGGCCTTGGCCTCGGCCTGTCGTACGTCGGGCGCTCGGTGCCCGGCGACCTCACCTTCACCTTCGAGGCCGACCGCGGCAGGGGCACCACCGCGTTCGTGGTCGACGGCAAGTCGCGGCCAGCGGCCTTCGTGCCCGTCGCCATCGAGATTGAGAAGGCCAGCCTCACCGTCAGCAGCCAGAACCTCGTCGAGTCCCGCCAGGACGTCAGGGGCAGCGTCCGGTTCCCGCTCATAAGCGAGAGCGAGGCGGACGCCTTCGAGTTCGCCTTCGCGGACGCCGAGGCCGCGGAGGAGCGCGGCTTGCAACTGAGCTTCGACAAGTACCCGTCGATCGCGACCATCTACGTCGACACCAACGGCAACGGCAAGCTCGATGCCGGAGAGGACGTCGACCCGGCGACGAGCCGCGGCTACGGTGGCGTCGACGTCGTCATGACGGTCACGAACTTCCGTCGTACCCTCGTGTCCGACCGCGACGGTCAGGTTCGCACGCCCACCTTCAAGCACGCCGATGACGTGGCGGCCGCGGCGGTGGAGGAGAGCGCCGCGCCACGGGCCGGCACGCGCTTCTCCGCCTTCGGACAGGCCGCTACGGCGACGGTCTCGGAGTCGGCGCTCACGGCCAAGACCGAGATCCAACCCGTCGGCGCCCTCGTCTTCAGCCGCGCCTACGTGCCCGTCTCCAACTACGAGGGCGGGATGCGCCTTACGGTCAACTACCTTGCGTTGCTGCTCGCGCTGGTCGTCTACACCTCTGCGTTCATCGCGGAGATCGTGCGCGGGGGCATCCTGGCGGTGCCCAAGGGTCAGCGGGAGGCCGCGCGGGCCATCGGTCTCTCCGGCACGCAGACGTTCTCCCTCATCATCTTCCCGCAGGCCATGCGGATCGTCCTGCCTCCGATGATCAGCCAGTACCTCAACCTGACGAAGAACTCTTCGCTGGCATCGCTGGCCGGGTACGCGGAGCTGTTCGTCATCGCCAGCGTGGTCAGCAACCAGACGGGCGCCGCCATCCCGATCGCCCTGTTGCTCATCGGCTCGTATCTCGTCATCAGCCTCGCGTTCTCGGTGGTCCTCAACCAGGTGAACGCGCGGTTGGCGCTAGTGGAGCGTTGACATGATCCAGCCGCGCCCCGCCCCCGTGAAGAGTCACGGCTTCAGGTTCTGGCTGCGCAAGAACCTCTTCAACGGCCCATTCAACACCGTGCTGACCTTCGTAGCGGCGGTCGTCGTGGCCTGGTCGCTATACAACCTTGCCAACTTCATCTTCGTCGAAGGCTCGTGGGGGCAGGTCTGGCGCAACATGCGACTTTTCGGCGTCTACCGCTACCCCGTCGAGTACCTCTGGCGCCCGCTCCTCGCCCTCGGCATCATGTTGGGTCTGATGGGGGTCATGGCAGGCGCCGGCGGCCGGAAGTCGATCGTGGCCGGCGCGTTCCTACCGATCCAGGGCTTCGTCGCCGTCGTGTCGATAGTCGCGATCCTCTTCTGGCCCTCCGTGCGCTTCCTCTGGCCCGGCGCGCTCGTCCTCGGCTTCCTCGGCTACTTCATCGGCAGCCGCTGGCCACGCTCGGTCAAGTACCTGCCCTGGGGCTGGGGCGTCTGGCTCGTCGTCGGCTACCTGCTCCTCAGCGGCTTGACGACCGGCGGCACGCTCGGCAAGGTGCCCGTGCGCGACTGGGGCGGCTTCCTCCTCACCCTGATCCTGTTCACCGGCATCATCCCGAGCTTCCCCATCGGCATCGCGCTGGCGCTCGGCCGCAACAGCAAGCTGCCCGTCATCAAGTACTTCTGCATCGGCTTCATCGAGGTCGTGCGCGGGGCTCCGCTCATCATGTGGCTCTTCATCGCCTCGTTGCTGCTGCCGCTCATCCTCAACGTCGACGCCAACTCCCTGCCCGCCATCATGCGCGCCTACGTGGCCATCACGCTCTTCTCGGCCGCCTACATGGCCGAGAACGTCCGCGGTGGGCTGCAGGCCGTCCCTCGCGGCCAAGGAGAGGCGGCCAGGGCCCTCGGCCTCTCCGCCTGGCAGACCACGCTGCTCATCGTCCTGCCGCAGGCCCTGCGAGCCGTCATCCCGGCCATCGTCGGGCAGGCCATCGGCCTCTTCAAGGACACCTCGCTCGTCTTCATCGTCGGCCTGGTCGACTTCTTCAAGGTCGGCGACATCGTGTCGGTCCAGCCAGAAGCTCTGCTCGTCACGGGCGGCGTCAAGCTCGAGGTCTTCCTCTTCATCGCCGTGATCTACTTCTTCTTCGCCTACCGGATGTCCATCGCCAGTCGCCAGTTGGAGAAGCGCCTCGGGGTGGGGGAGAGATGAGCTTCCCAACCAGCAGCAACGGAGGTTACACGTGAGTGACGTGGCCAGCGCGCCAGGGCCGGTTCGAGCGGACGCACCGCCCACGGGCCAGAAGATCATCGAGATCGAGGACCTCAACAAGTGGTACGGGGAGTTCCACGTCCTGCGCGACATCAACCTCTCCGTCAACCGCGGCGAGGTGGTTGTCGTCATCGGACCGTCGGGGTCGGGCAAGTCGACGCTCATCCGGTGCATCAACCGCCTCGAGGAGCACCAGCAGGGCAAGATCGTCGTGGACGGCGTCGAGTTGACCGACGACGTGCGTGCCATCGATCAGATCCGGCGCGAGACCGGGATGGTGTTCCAGTCGTTCAACCTGTTCCCGCACCTCACGGTCCTCGACAACATCACGCTCGCACCGACGCGCGTTCGCAAGTGGAGGAAGTCGAAGGCCGAGGAGCGCGCCCGCTTCTTCCTCGAGAAGGTCGGCATCCCCGAGCAGGCGCACAAGTACCCCGGCCAGCTCTCGGGTGGCCAGCAGCAGCGCGTGGCCATCGCCCGCTCGCTCACGATGGAGCCGAAGGTGATGCTCTTCGACGAGCCCACGAGCGCCCTCGACCCCGAGGTCATCGGTGAGGTGCTGCAAGTCATGGTCAACCTCGCCAAGGAGGGCATGACCATGGTCGTAGTCACCCACGAGATGGGCTTCGCGCGCGAGGTGGGCGACCGGGTCGTGTTCATGGACGCGGGGCAGATCGTCGAGGTCGGCAGTCCCGAGCACTTCTTCACGAACCCGAAGGAGGCGCGCACGCGCTCCTTCCTTTCGAAGATCTTGTGAACGGTGCCGGAGCGGAATGTCACATGGGCGCCGTGCCGCCGGGCCTAGACTGACGGCATGAGCGAGCGCCCCACGAACAAGGACGGCCTATGAGCGACGCCGCAGGCGGTCGTGGCATACGGATCGCGGACGTACTGCGCAACATCGTTGCCAAGGGGGCGTCCGACATCCACCTGCAGGCCGGCGCGCCACCCTACATGCGCGTTGACGGCGAGCTGTACCCGTTCGAGGGCGTCCCGACCCTCACGCCGGAGCAGACTGAGCAGATCGCCCTCGCGATGATGAGCGAGTCGCAGCGGGAGGTCTTCAGGCACCGCCACGAGGTCGACTTCGCGTTCACCATCCCGAACATCGCCCGCTTCCGCTGCAACGTGCTGCGGCAGCGCGGCTCGGTCGGGGTGGTCATGCGCGTCATCCGCGACGCCATCCCGAGCTTCGAGTCGCTCGGCCTGCCGGGCAGTGTCGTCACCGACCTCGTCAGCCAGCCGCGCGGCCTCGTCCTCGTCACCGGTCCCACCGGCTCGGGCAAGACCACCACGCTCGCGGCGATGATCGATTTCATCAACCGCCGCTTCGCGCGCAACATCATCACCATCGAGGACCCTATCGAGATCTTGCACCGGAACCAGAAGAGCCTGGTGATCCAGCGCGAGATCGGCCTCGACACGGCGGACTTCGTCGGCGCCCTCAAGTTCGCGATGCGCCAGGACCCCGACGTGATCATGGTCGGCGAGATGCGCGACAAGGAGACCGTCGAGGCGGCCATCTCGGCGGCCCAGACGGGTCACCTCGTCTTCAGCACGCTGCACACGCTCGACTCGATCCGCACCGTGAACCGCATCATCGACTTCTTCCCGCCCCACGAGCGCGACCAGATCCGGATCCTGCTGGCCGAGTCGCTCCTCGGGATCTTCAGCCAGCGCCTCCTCGCGCGCGCCGACGAGGGCGGGCGCGTGCTAGCGCTCGAGCTGCTCGTCAACACGCCCCTCATCCGCGATTACATCAAGGACGAGGAGAAGACGCCCCTCATCAAGGAAGCGCTCATGCAGGACAACCTGCGCGGCATGCAGACGTTCGACCAGCACCTCGTCGAGCTCTACCTGGCCGGGCGCATCACTATGGAGGACGCGACCTTCACGGCCACCAGCCCGCACGAGTTCCGGCTGATGGTCACGCAGCGCCAGGGCGGCGTCGGTTCCGATCAGCTCCGCGACGTCACGGGAGCCGGCCTGCACCAGTCGCGCGGCGGCTTGCGTTGACGCCGTAGCGGCGTTTCACCCGGCGACCGAGACACCTTCTTCGCTCGCGCGTGTTTCGCGCGCGAGCCGAACGCCCTCGCGCGCGCCGGCCTCCGACCTCAGCCTGGCGCGCCCCCGGCCGCATGGCCCGCGGGGCCGCTCCACGCGCGGCCGCCGAGGACCGCCGGGCGCCACGCCAGCTGCTCGACCACCGTCCCGCGCAGGTCGTAGGCGTCGGAACCCGTGACCCTCACCCTGACGAGGTCGCCGATCTTCACGGTGCCGTCGGAGTCGGCGAAGACGTTGCCGTCGATGCCGGGCGCGTCGCCCTTCGACCGACACACCAGCTCGCCGGGAGCTTCGCCGTAGTCGTCGACGATGGCGTCCACCACGGTGCCGACCCTCGCACGCAGCTTCTCTGCCGAGATCGCCTGCTGCAGCTCCATCAGCCGCGCGTAGCGCTCCTGCTTGACCTCCTCCGGCACGGCGCCTGCCAGGCCGTTGGCGTCCGCCTCCGGCACGTCGCTGTAGGTGAACGCGCCGACGCGGTCAAGGCGGGCCTCCGCGAGGAAGTCGAGTAGTTCCTTGAACTCGGCCTCCGTCTCGCCGGGGAACCCGACGATGAAGGTCGAGCGCAGGGTCAGGTCCGGGCAGATCGCTCGCCAGGAGCGGATCGTCTCGAGGTGGCTGCGCGCGCCGCCCGGCCGGCGCATGGCGCGTAGGATGCGCGGGCTGGCGTGCTGCAGCGGCACGTCGAGGTACGGCAGGAGCTTGCCGTCCGCCATGAGGGGGACGAGGTCGCGGACGTGCGGGTAGGGGTAGACGTAGTGGAGCCGCACCCAAGCGCCCAACTCCGAGAGCTCCTTGACCAGGTCGACGAGGTGGGCACGCACCTCCCGCCCCCGGTACTCGCTCGTCCGGTGGCGCAGGTCGTTGCCGTACGCGCTAGAGTCCTGCGCGATGACCATGAGCTCCTTGGTGCCGGTGGCGACCAGGCGCGTGGCCTCGTACAGGACCTCGCCGGCGTCGCGCGAGACCAGGTTGCCGCGCAACTTGGGGATGATGCAGAAGCTGCAGCGGTGGTCGCACCCTTCCGCGATCTTCAGGTACGAGTAGTGGCGCGGGGTGAGCTTCACGGCGGGGGCGGTCTGGCCGCGCGCGCCGGCGACCGGCAGCAGCGACGTGAACGGGTCGTGCGTGCCGGGTAGGACCTCGCGCACGGCTTTCATCACGCCGACGACGTCCGCTTGGCCGGTGATGGCGAGGACCTTCGGGTGCCGCTCCCTGATCGTCTCGGGGCGCTCGCCGAGGCAGCCAGTGACGATCACCCTGCCGTTCTCGCGTAGCGCCTCGCCGATGGCGTCGAGGGACTCCTCGACGGCCGGCGTTATGAAGCCGCACGTGTTGACGACCACGACGTCGGCCTCGTCGAAGCCGGGAACGACCGCGTAGCCCTCGACACGGAGCTGGCTGAGGATGCGCTCGGAGTCGACGAGCGCCTTCGGGCAGCCGAGGCTGACGAAGCCGACGCGGCCGGCGCCGGCGGCCGAGGAGAGGCCGGGCGCCGCCGCGCCGGCGATTGCACCAAAGTCGGGGAAGGTCGCCATACCGCCGCCGAGTGTAACAGTAGCCTCGTGCGTTACGAGCGGTCCTCGACTGCCTGCCGCTCCCACGGGTCCGACAGGCGCACGCCCCGACGCGTTAGAAGCGGTCGCACGAGCCCGGCGAGGTAGAGCGAGCCGGCTACCAGCAGAAGGGGCGCCCCCGCGACGTGAGCGGCGTCGGCCGCGGTAGCGAGGGCCGCCGCGGTGTCGCTCACGACCCTGGCGCCAGGCCAGCGGGCGGTCGGGGTCTCGCCGGACGCCGCCTCCGTGACGATCACGGTGGAGGCGTTGGGCGCCAGCGTGTCGAGCACCCTCTGACCCTGTTTGCGCGCCAGCGCACCGAATAGGAGCGCGTACCCCGGGGCGACCTCCGACGCCAGCCGAGCCGCGGCCGCGGGGTCGTGGGCGCCGTCGAGGACCACGAGCAGTTGGCGGCCGTGCTCGCCGGGCAGGATGAACCGTTCGAAGCGGGCCGGGAGCGCCGGGGCTCGCAGCCCCGCCGCTACGGCCGGCTCGCGCGCCCCGAGCAGGCGAAGCGCCGCGGCCGCCAGGCGCGAGTTGGCGCGCCGGTTGGCGTTAGCGCCGGCCAACGCGCCGGACGCGACGCCGGCCGGACTGGCGGCGAGGTCGGCGGCGACGTCGCGGGGAAGCTCGAAGAGACCCTCGTCGCCGGCCACCGGTGCGCAGCGCGCGCCTCCGCCGGAGCCTGGCGGTTGGACCGCCGCGTACGGGTCGAGATGGAAGGGCGCGCCGAGTTCGGCCGCGCTGCGCGCGGCGACGGCGACGACCTCGGGTTGGGAGGCGCCGCACACGACGGGGACGCCAGCGCGGAAGGCGCCGGCCTTGTCGGAGGCGATGGCAGTGAGGGTGGTGCCGAGGGTGTCCATATGATCCAGGTCGACGTTGGTGAGGACCACCAAGCCGACCGGTTCGACAGCGCGCGTAGCGTCGTGGAGCCCCCCGACGCCCGCCTCGAGAACGCAGGCGTCGGTCGCGGCGGCGAACTGCTCGAGCGCGAACGCCAGAGTCCACTCGAAGAAAGCCGGTCGTAGGTCCTCGCCGTGCGGCCAGGCGTCATCGAGACGCCTGGCGCGCTCCACGAACGCCACGAGCGCCGCCTTGGAGACGGGCACGCCGTCGATGGCCACGCGCTCACGGAACTCCTCCACATGCGGTGACAGGAACCGCCCGGTGCGCGCGCCCGCGGCGCTCAGCCCCCGGGCGAGCATGGCGGATACGGTGCCCTTGCCGTTGGTTCCCACCACGACGGCGGTCACCGGCGGCGGCGCCAGACCCAGCTCGCGTAGGAGCTTGGCCGCTCGCGCGCTGGTGCGCTTGCCACCCGAGCGCGTTCGCGAGTAGAGCCACTGCAGAGCGTCGGCGTACCCTCCCGGGTCGCCCTCCGTGGCGCTCCTCGTCAGGTCGTCCGGCGTCGCTCCCACCGTCAGGCGCGGCGGCGGCGGCGCGGCCGCCTCCGCGAGCCGCGCTGTTCGCCCTTGTCCTGGCCCTTGCCGCCGTTGCCCGCGCTGCCGCCGCCACGCCTACGGCCCGTGCGCGCGGGCGCGTCGCCGAACGGCTCCAGCGCGCCTTCGCTCGCGACCTTGACGAGCAGGGCGTCGAGGTGCCCGTCCGCCACGCGCTGCGTGAGCTTCAGGATGTGGTGGGGGGCCTGGGTGTCGACGTAGACTACGCTCTGCCCTGGGTGGATCACGTACGCGCGGGCTCGGCGCGCACCGAGCGGTCCGTCCAACTCGGCCTCCCCGCCGAACTGGACGGTCACCGTCTTGCCAAGGAGGGGTATGGCGACGGGCTCGGAGCGTTCGCCGATGGACCTGAGCTCGTGAAGGAGGGACAGGGGGTCGCGGTATGCGACCAGGTAGGGGATGCTGGCCTGGTCCTTCTGCCCCTTGATCGCGGAGACCAGCCCGGTCTGCTGGTCGAACGTCACGTCGAAACTGCGCGACTCGTTCCGCTCCTGGGTCTCCTCCAGGTAGCGCAGCGAGAAGAAGCGCTCGGCGCTGCAGCGGCTGCGCTGGACGATGGTGGCGTTGCCAAGGGGTCCCTGGAACTGCGCCTTGCCTTCGAGCTGCGCGTGGCGACCCTTGAGTTCCGTCTTGATGACCTGGGTGCCGGCAGGTTTGCCGCGGTAGGTATACCGGAAGCTCATCACCTCGACCGACATGGGCTGAAGCGTACCACCCTCCGCGGCGTCGCGAAGCGCCAGGGGACCGTTCAGAACGGCAACTCGTTGGGTCGCGGCCCGCCTGGCGCTTCGCACCCCGCGGCCGCACGGCGGTCAGAAGGGCAAGTCGCCGTCGCTCAGTTGGCTGAGTTCCTGGGTGCTCCTGCCTTGGCGCAGGACGTTCATCAGGAGCGCCACGACGGCGGGGTCGAGCGTCCTGCCCGCCCTGGCGTCCAGGGCCTTCTCGACGTCGCGCATGGGCAGCGCCTCACCGCGCTCGCTGCTCAGGAGGTCGAAAGAGTCGGCTACCGCCACGATGCGGGCCAACAGCGGTATGTCCTCCTTACGCAGCCCGTCCGGGAAACCCGAGCCATCCCACGCCTCGTGGTGGTGGCGGATGCCCTCGGCGGCCGGAGCCAGTAGGTCGCTGGCGGCTACCATGTTCGCGCCGCGCTGCGGGTGCTCAAGGTCCTCGATCTTCTGGTCCAGCCCGTTGCCGAGCTTCCCGATGTCGTGGAGCATGGCCGCGAAGTAGAGGTCGGCCAACTGCGCCCGGCTGGCGCCCATGGCGCGGCCCAACGCGAGGGCGTAGGCGGTCACGCGCTCGGCATGGCCCAGCTGCGCGAAGTCCACGGCCTCGAAGGCCTGCACGAACGCGCGCGTGAACTGCACGAGGCTCAGCTTGGCGAGGCGGAGTTCGGTGGCACGATCGTGGGCTTCGCCGAGGACGGCGCCCCAGCGCGTGGCCAACTTGACGTCATCGTCCGTGAAAGCGGGTTGACCGTGCCGGTGCAGCACGAGCGCGCCGTGGCGCTCGTAGCGTCCGGCCACGGGCACCACCAGGGCGCTCGTCGCCTCGCGCAGGCCGAGGTTGCCGTAGTCGGAGCGGACCCCGGCCTCGTTGCTCGTGAACAGCTCGGCGACGAGGTTGGGGACGAGCCGCGGCCCGACGCTGCGCCATGGGCCGTTGACGGCCGGGAGGCGGAGCAGCGCGTCGTCATAACCGAGCTGGGCCTCGAAGGCGTACCCCTGCTCGGCGCTCTCGGCGACCACGTAGCCGCGCACGTCGCCGGCCAAGTAGCCGACGAGGGCCCTGAGCGCCTCCGTGCTGCGCTCCTTCGCGTTCCTGGCGCGTAGAAGACCCTCGCACGTTGCGATCGCCTCCGGCGCGCGCGTAGTGGTGTCGTTCGCGAAGATGCGTCTGAACACGTTCGTCACCTTGGCCCTGGTTCATGCGGCGAACCCGGTCAGGGGGAGCATACCCGCTGACCTCGCGAGGCCGCTGCGAGGAACTGGGCATCTGAGGGCCCGAAGCGGGCGGCGCTCGCGGACCTGTCATGGCGCATGAAGACCGGCCGCCGTCGTTATGATGACCGTCATGCTCGACCTGCGCTTCATACGCGAGAACGCCGCCGCCGTCAGACGCGCGATCTCAGACAAACAGTTGCCGGAAGCCCTCGCCAAGCTCGACGCGCTGCTGAGCATCGACGAGGAGCACCGGCTCCTCAAGCGCGACCTGGAGGAGAAGCAGGCCGAGCGCAACGCCAACGCCCGCCTCGTCGGCCAGCTGAAACGCGACGGCGGCGACGCGGCCGACCTCATGGCCGCCATGGCGGCTCTGTCCGAAGAGGTCAAGCGGCTCGAGGACCGCGAGCGTTCGCTCCAGACGCAGCTGGACGCGCTCCTCCTGGAAGTGCCGAACTTGCCGCACGCGAGCGTGCCGTACGGCCAGAGCGAGCACGACAACGTGGTGGCCAAGGAGTGGGGCGAGAAACCTGCCTTCGCGTTCCCGCCGCGCCCGCACTGGGAGATCATGGCCGAACGTGGCTGGGTGGACTTCGAGGTGGGTGTCAAGGTCACCGGCGCGGGCTTCCCGGTCTTCAAGGGCGCCGGCTCGCGGCTGGTGCGCGCGTTGCGCAACTACTTCCTCGATCGCCTCGAGGCGGCCGGCTTCGTGGAGATCATCCCGCCGTTGATGGTCAACGCCGCCTCGGCCACGGCCACCGGCCAACTGCCGGACAAGGAAGGGCAGATGTACGAGGTCACCGACGGCTTCTTCCTCATCCCTACCTCCGAGGTGCCTGTCACGAACGTGCATAGGGACGAGATCCTCGCCCTGGAGGCCCTGCCGATCAAGTACACGGCGTTCACCCCGTGCTTCCGACGCGAGGCTGGCAGCCACGGTAAGGACGTGCGTGGGCTCAACCGCGTTCACCAGTTCGACAAGGTCGAGATGGTCCAGTTCTGCGCGCCGGAGCGCTCGTACGAGGCCCTGGAGGAGATGACGAGGATCTCGGAGGGGCTCCTGGAGGAGCTCGGTCTGACCTACCGCCGCCTCCTCATGTGCACGGGCGACCTCGGCTTCACGCAGGCCAAGAAGTACGACCTGGAGGTCTGGAGCCCTGGCCAGGCGCGGTGGCTCGAGGTCTCGAGCGTCAGCAACATGGAGGCGTTCCAGGCGAACCGGCTGAAGACGCGCGCACGGCCGGGCGGGCTGACGGGCAAGGGGAAGACCGAGAGCGTCCATACGCTGAACGGCAGTGCGCTAGCGTTCCCGCGCACCATCGCGGCGCTCGTGGAGACGTACCAGGAAGCCGACGGCGGCATGCGGGTGCCGGAAGCGCTGCGCGGCTACCTGGGAGCGTCGCGGCTGGAGTGAGGCCTCGCCGGGGCGAGTGACACCGGGCTGTCGGGGCGGGTCAGGCGTCGTCGAGCGTGCGCGGCACCTCGAAGAAGCCGTCCCTGGCGGCAGGCGCGAGCCTCAAGGCAGCCTCGGTCGGCAGCGACGGCGCCACGACGTCCGGTCGGGTAGCCGCGGCAGGCGGCATGGGCGGGCGCCACTCGTCCTCTTCCCCAACGTCCGCCGCCTGCAACCGCTCCAGGTAGTCGAGGAGCCTCGCCAGGTCGGCCGCGACCTCCTCGTCTTCGCCGGGCGCCAGCTCCAATCGCGCCAAGCGCAGTAGGTGCTCGAGGCGTTCGTCCGGTTGCGTCATTGGACGGATGCTAGCATGCGCTTCCTCCCGCGCTGGGCGCGCTCAGCGCCCCCAGAACAGCCCCGCGACCCAGTAGAAGAGGACGGCGAGGGGGAGCGCGGGCAGCATGGCCGCCACCTTGAGACGCTTGATGTCGAGCAGGCCGAAGCCGAGGGCGATGATCAGGAGGCCGCCGACGCCGTTGACGAGCAGGACGTTGGGGTCGGAGGCGGGGTCCGGGATCAGGCTGGAGAACGCCCCGGCCACCAACGACAGGCCGCCCTGGTAGACGAGGATGACCAGCACCGAGGCGAGCACGCCGAAACCGAAGCTGGCCGCCAGGGCGAGCCCCGTGAAGCCGTCGAGGGCCGACTTGAGGACGAGGAAGCCCGCGTCACCAGATAGACCGTTCTGGATACTTCCGAGTAGCGCCAGCGGACCGACACAGAAGATCAACGACGCGGCGACGAACCCCTCCGTGAACCGGCCCCTGCCCCGCAACCGCCCCTTGAGCACCTCGCCGAGGCGCTCGAGCCCAGCCTCGATCCGCCACCACTCCCCGAGCGCGGCGCCGATGGCGAGCGCCAGCAACCCGACTATCACGCCTGGCGGTTCGCCGACCTTGGCCAGGTCGAAGGCGTTCGCCGTCCCGATGTACAGGGTCACGAGGCCGATGGCCTGCATCACGGCCTCGGTGATCCGCTTGGGCAGCCTGCCGCTGACGGCGAGCCCGACGCCGCCGCCGAAGAGCACGGTCGCCACGTTCAGCCACGTGCCCCAGGTCTGCTCGAAGAAGCTCACTTGGCCTCGCTCTCCTGCGGGGCGCGTCGCAGTACCAGCACGGTGACGCCGGCACCGACCAGCAGCGGGATGCCTACCAACCAGATCAGCCAGGTCGAGAGAGAACGGGGCGCCACGGGCGTTGGCGGCAGCACGAACGGGATGGTGCCGTTGGCCGCTCCGCCGACCTCGAAAGGCACGTTCGCGATCGCCTCCTCGTTCAGGAACGTCGTGTCGCGCACGCTGAGCGTGTACGTGCCAGCCGCGGGGGCGGTGAGCGTACCGACGTAGCCCCCCTCGGTCGCGCCCTCCGCGAACTGACCCGACGAGCCGGCCGGGAGCGTGGCGAGGAAGTCGCTCGCCTCCGTGCCGACGACGCTCTCTGGCACCGCCGCGCCGCCCGGATCGAAGGCGCGCAACTCCACCCTTACCCGCGCCTTCTCGACCGGGGTGAGGAGCGTGTCCTCCAGCGCGAGGTCGATCCGCAACGGCTGGCCGGCCACCGGTGGGTCGGGCGTCACGCTCAGCTTGCCGATCACGAGCGTGGCGTGGGCGTCGACCGGGTGCCAAAGGAGGACGGCGCATGCGACGGCCGTCGCCAAGCGTGCGCAGGCGACGGCCGTCGCCACGCGCGCGAAGCCGCTCGTGCGCTGGGGCTCCGTCGACACCCGTGCCTTAGCGCGCATCCGGCACCAGGTGGGCCAGCAGGTACTCGCGCAAGGTGAGGCCGGACGCGCGCACGGCGGCCGCGAGCTCGCGCCCGACGTAACGGTAGTGCCACGGCTCGTACATGTAGCAGGTCACGCCCTCCGCGCCGGCCGGGTAGCTCATGACGAAGCCGAAGCGCCAGGCGTTCTCTGAGGTCCAGGTGCCCTCCGGGGTGGTCGCCCAGTCGTCCAGGTCCCAGGCCTCCGGACCGGCGAGGCTCCGGAAGTCCATGGCGGTGCCGAGCTGGTGCTCCGAGTGGCCGGGGCGGGCGCTCGAGCGCAGCGCCTGCTCGTAGCCGTCCTGTTGGACCCAGTAGGCGAAGGTCGACTCCTGGTAGGAGTAGGAGCGGTAGGCCGACTGGATGGCGAGCTTCACGCCGGCCGCGTCGGCGGCGCTCAGCAGGGCGCGCAGGTCGCTCAGCACGACCGCCCGGAGCTGGATGCCCGCCGGGGCGGCGCCGGGGGCGACGTCCGCCAGCGCCGCGGCGAGCTCGACGAGGTCGTCTGGGGCGTAGTCGGGAGGGAGCTTGAAGCGCGTATCGAGGACCGTGTGCTGCCACTCGGCAAGCTCCGCCCGTGGCGCGGGGTCGTCGGCGTACACGCACGCCAGTTGGTCGTCCGGCAGGGGCGCCGATGCCGTCACCTGCGTGTCGGCCGATGCCTGCGTGTCGGTCGACACCTGCGGGTCGCCCGTGGCCGGCGGGTTCGCGACCGTCCGTTCGGGGTCAGTCATGCCGTTCACCGCGCCTTTCACTGCGCTGTTCATAGTGCTGCCTAGCGCGTCGCCGGGGGGGCCGGCGGGAGCGCCTGTAGGGCTGCCTACGGTACTGCTGGCGAGGAGCTCGGTGGCGGAGCCGTCGGCCGCATGGTCGGATGAGCCCGACGCGACCGCCGTCCAGACGACCACGAGCGCCAGCACGACCAGTACGGCGAGACCCCGAAGCGCGCGGCGGCGGCGGGTGGGGCGGTCCGCGTTCCGGCGTTCGGGCGCCCACCTGGGCCGTCGCGGTTGGGGGTGTGGCTGGCTCACGGGAGCGGTCCGGAGAGTGTTCCGCGCATCTCCATGGGCTGCGCGAGGATGATGAGCTGGAGGGCCAGGAAGGCGAGGACGTAGAGCGCGACCGGCCACGCCGCGAGCACGCCGCGTCTCAGCCCGAAATCGCGCACGCCGATGCGCGCGGCCGTGACCAGACCGAGGCCGGCGTAGACGGCGCCGAGCATGGCCTGAACGGGGAAGAGCCATCTGGTGGGGACGACCTGCGCGAGGCGCCAGTTGGGGTCGAGCGCGAAGCCTCGATACTCGAAGAAGTGCTCGAACACAGGCACCACGCTAAGCGCGCCGGTCAAGAAATGGAAGATGTAGTGCGCGCCCCAGAAGCCGAAGCCGAGCGCGACCGTGACGTAACCCCAGCGCCGGAACGCCGTGAGGGCGGACGAGCGCTTCCCGCCCAGGCGGTCCGCCAGCCATGCAGCCCCCACCGCAAGCGCCAAGCCGGCGACGGTGACGCCCAGGTACGCGAGGCCGAGGATCACCACCTCGTTGCGCGTGCCGAGCACCTCCGACAGTCGCTCCGTGAAGGCGAAGAAGGGCGAGATCATAGCCAGAGCGTTCACCAGGCCCCAGAACGTGAGCAGCACGCCGAGCGCGATAGCGCTCGTCCCGAAGCGCTTGCGCCATGGGTCCTTGGCCAGCTCGCGTCCTGGCGCCCTCACGCTCAACGCCACGTTGTCGTACGGGCATGCGCGCACGCAGTTGAAGCAGTAGGTGCAGTCCAGGTTCGAGGTGATGGTGGGCACCAGGAGGTCGCTCTCGCAGCCGGGGAAGTAGCCGGCTCCGTTCGGCGCCACGATCTCGCTCACGGGGATGAACGCGGTCCGCGACGGCGCCAACCGGACCGCGGCGGCGGCCGCGGGCTCGCTCTCGGCGCTGACCCGGCCGTGCAGGCACGGCTTGTGGACACACCGCCGGCAGACGTCGGGGTCGACGGCCACGACCTGGGTGGGCGAGACCGTGCTGAGGGCGAAGTTGAAGTTCCCGAGCGGGCAGACGTAACGGCAGAACGTGCCGGCCGGGAAGAGCGTGTCGACGACCAGCGCCGCGCCGAAGTAGCCGATGGCCAACCACGCCGTGAGCCACGGGCTGGCCCACAGGTCGAACGCCTCGTAGGCGATGAAGTACGCGAGCGTGAGGCCTAGCACGAACCACTTGTTGCGTAGGGCGCGGGGGAAGCGCACGTCCGCCCCGACGAGACGCTTGAGCGCACGCGACGCCCCTCGCGTCAGCATGAGCGGGCAGGCGGCGCAGAAGGCGTTGCCGAAGATCGCCAGGGCGAGCACGACGAGGCCGCGGTAGTGCAGCCATGTGGCGGTGGTAGCCACGTTGCGCGGCGCGAGCTGGCGGCCGGTCAGGCCGTCGACGATCACGAAGAGGGCGAGGAGCAGGAGCGGGAGTTGGAGGGTGAGCCGGGCGTACTTCCACCGGACGAAGCGTCGCAACCCGGGTAGTCGGAAGAGGTCGAAGCCGCGCGGCTGGTCGACGTACGACCCGGCGGCGACGGGCAGCTCGACGGCACCGGGGTGACGCGCGGGCGTCATCGCGCTCGGACGGTAGTCAGGAGCTCGCCGTCGGCGCGTACACCGCCTGCGGTGGTCACCTTGACGCTCACGATCCAGTCGCCCGCCATGCCCAGAACGAGGTCGTCCGCCCGATACGTGCCGTCTCCGACCTCGCTCGCCGTCGCCGTGGCGGGCGCCATACCGGCGTGGGTCATGTCGGCCTCCACGTCGACCCGCGCGCCCAGCACGGGGACGCCGGCGTCGGACACCTCGATGACGACCGGCACGACTCCCACGACTGCCTCGCCGGCCAGTCGGGTCGTCACTTTCAGGGAGCCAGAGGCGGCCGCGCCGGCGGCGCCGGGACGCTTGCAGCCGCCTACCGCGAGCAGCGCGCAGAGTACGAGCAGGACGACACCGGGCCGGTACTGTCCGCGAGCCGGTCTGCGTGGTGGGCGTTCGGGTGGTACTTGGTGCAGGGCGACCATCTGCGCTGGCAGGCTACCACTTGCCGGGGACGCGTCCCACGCTGCTCAGATACCTAGCTATACCCTCCTCGAGGGCGGCGGCCAGCACGTCCGGCGTTTCGAGCAGCCCCCGGTCGCCGGGGTTGGAGAGATAGCCGAGCTCGACGAGCAGCGCCGGCGTGCCGCGGTCGACCGCATGCTCGAACCGCCGGTCGTTGAAGGCGTAGTACTCGAACATGTTGCCCGAGACGTTCGCGTCGTCGTCGCGCATGCGCGTGATGGCGAAGACCGCCCGGTCCACCTGGAGCTTGAGTTGCAGCTCGCGAGGGTTGCGCTCCGGCCAGAAGTGGGCGCTCTTGTACCCGGAGCGCGTGGTGTCTGGGTTGGAGTCGACGTGTACCGCGATGAGGAGGTCCGCCTGGTAGCGGGGCGGGATGGTCGCGGGCAGTACGTCCACGACGGCGCCACGGTCGCGGAGCCTGACGGCGAGGGCATCGACGATGGCGGCGTTCACGGTCACCTCGTCGAGGCCGGCGTAGTGTCCGCCCGTGCTGTAACGCAGGTTCGCCAGCTCGTCCGGTTGGGAGCCGGCGTCAAGGTGCCCGACCTGCAACCCGACGCGCACAGGGCCGCGGAGGCGGTTGGCTAGCCACCGCACCGGTCCGGCGCGGTAGACGCGCACCTGACCGGCCCCGGGGAGCGCTTCGGCCAGGTGCCTGAGGTTGCCGGTCACCATGCCCAACGTCGCGCTCGCGACCTCGCCGCCGCGTTCCCGCACGGCGGCGGCCACGTTGAGCGTGAGGAGCAGGGCCATGGCCACGAGGAAGCCCCGGCCGAGCAGCTTGCGTCTACGGAGCAGTCCTGGTGGCCTGTCGTCTACCGTCTGCGTGCTGCGCGCCGGGCGGGAGGCCAGTGGGTCGCGCCGTTCCTCGCCAGTCACGCCCCGATGCTACAGGAGCGCCGGACGGGCGGCGATTCATAACCGCACTGCTTCGAGCCAGAAGATGATGTGCTCGTTGACGTTCTCGAGGTGGTCGCCAAGGCGTTCGAGGTAACGTGCCACCGCCGACAGCTCTGTGGCGCGTCCGATGGTACCCGTGTCCGCGAGCATGTAGGTCAGGAGCTCGCGCTGGATCTGGTCGTAGAGGTCGTCGATCTCGGCGTCGAGCGCGTGGGCGCGCCGCGCCGCCTCCGCATCGGCTTCGGCCACGGCCTTGGTGGTCGTGTCGAGCATCACGAACAGGACCTCGAAGATGCGCTGCATGTCGAGGTACTTCTTGATGGGCGGCTGCTTGGCCAGTTGGTGGCCCGCTTCAGCGACGTGCTCGGCGTAGTCGCCCGCGCGCTCGATGTCGGCCAGCATCTGCAGGGCCGCGCCGAGGAAGCGGAGGTCGCGCGCCGCCGGCTGCCTGCGCGCGATGACGGTGAGCACGCGCACTTCCAGGTCGGCCTGGATCGCATCGACCAAGTCGTCCAGCTCCGCGCACCGCGCCGCGCCCTCGGCGTCGGCCTCGATCAGCGAACGGCGCGCCCACTCGCAGCTCTCCCTGACGAGGCTGAGCATGCGCACCAAGTCGCCCGAGATGGTCTGCAAGTCGAGTTCGAGCGGGGTCAACGACGCGGCTGCCATGTGGCAAGCAGCCTAGCGCGGCGGGGTCATGGCGGTGTCATGCCCGAGGCGGCGGCCGGGAGACGAGGCCATGACAAAGCGTCCGTAGAATGGCCGCATGGCCGCGCATACTGTCCTGGTAGTCGAGGACGACGACGCCGTGCGTGAGGTGGTGGCGTTCCATCTCGGCAAGGCCGGCTTCGCGGTCCGCGCGGTTCCCGACGCCGCCCAGGCGTTGGCTGCCGTGCCGGAAGCGTCCCTGGTCGTCCTCGACTGGCTGCTGCCGGACGAGAGCGGGCTCAGCGTGCTGAAGCGGCTCCGCGAGTCGCAGGCGCGCGAGCTTCCTGTGCTGATGCTCACGGCCAGGGCCCGTGAGGCCGAGCGGGTCGAGGGGCTGGAGTCCGGCGCCGACGACTACCTGACGAAGCCCTTCTCGGCCGCCGAGCTCGTCGCGCGGGTGCGCGCCCTCCTGCGCCGCGCCGCGCCGCGCAGGCAGGTGAGCGCGGGAGCGCTCGGCGTCGACCTCGACGCCGGTGAGGTCACATGGCAGGGCGCGCGGCGTGAGCTCACCCCGCGCGAGTTCGACCTGCTCGCCTTCCTGGCCGCCAACCCGGGTCGCGTGTACTCGCGCTTCGAGCTCCTCGACAAGGTGTGGGGCGAGGAGTTCGTCGGGACCGAGCGGACGGTCGATCAACACGTCGCTCAGCTGCGCGCCGCCTTGGCGGGCGACGTCGTGGCGACGGTGCGGGGCCGCGGCTACCGGTTAGGCGACTGCCGCGGCGACGAGTCGAGCAAGCAGGCGCACCGGCTGGCGGGGGAGTAGGTGGACGCCGGCTCCCCTTGGGCGGTCGGGCCTCCGTGGTGGGACGTCCTGAAGGAGGGCGTGGTTCTGCTAGCGGGCGACGTCGTGGTCGATATCAACTTGGCGGCCGCCCGGCTCCTCGACGTCGATCGCGAGAGGGCACGCGGCGCCGCGGCCATCGGGGTGCTCCGCGATCACCGCTTGGAGACGATGTGGCGTTCGGGTGCGGGGGGCGAAATCGAGCTGCGCTCAAGGGCCGTGAGGGTGAGCGCGTTCGTCGGTGGACTCCTGTTCGAGGACGTCACCGAACTCCGCCTGGGCCAGCGCGATGCTTCGGAACTCCTGTCCGTCCTCTCGCATGAGTTGCGCACCCCCGTGACGACGATCAGGGGCGCGCTCGAGGCGCTCGGCCCCACCGACGCCGTTGGCGAAGGCACGAGCGAGGCGCGGTTCCGCGAGCGCTTCCTGGCGTTGGCGCTGGCCGAGTCCGAGCGCCTGTCGCGTCTCCTCGAGGACCTGACCGTGCAGTCGCGGCCTCCGCGGGAGCGGAGCGTCGGGTTGAAGGGGCTGGTGGACAAGGCGGCCGCCCTACTACAGGCTCGCGCGGAGGCCGCCGGCATCCGGTTCAGGGCGGACGTGGAGGACCTCGTGGCGTGGGCGGACGAGGACAAGCTCCTCCAGGTAGTGCTCAACCTCATGGAGAACGCCGTCGTGCACGGGCCGGCCGGGCGCGACGTCGAGATCGCTGCCTGGCGGGTGGGGGGCACGGCGCGGTTCGAGGTGCGCGACGCAGGCGCCTCGCTGGACCCCGCCTCCGTGCCCGGCCTGTTCGCCCCGCACGCCCAGGGCCGCCACCGCGGCCAGGGAGCCGGGCTGGGGCTCTACATCGTGCGCTCGATCGTTCTGAGGTGGGGCGGCGACGTCTGGGGCGGACCTCGTGGCGACGGGTTCGACGGGGCGGCGGGGAACGCCTTCGGGTTCAGCGTGCCGCTCGCCAACCGCGTCTGAGCCGGCTGGGCGGAGTTCAGGCGTTCGGGTCGTCCGGCGTCAACTCCGGGCTGACCAGCTCGGTCCTCCTTCGGGGAGGGGGCGACCATTCGGCGGTGGCGAGCACGTCCCACCCTGCCTGGCGCTCGGCGCCCCGGCGATCAGGCGGCTCCGGCGCGTCCGGCCGTGCCGGAGCCTGCTCGTGTGGGGCGATGCGCGAACCGGGGAACAGGCGCTCGTACGCCGCCGGACCCAACGCCAGGAGGGCGACGAGGGCCACCAGGTGCCCAACGGACAGCGCTTCGCTCGTGTCCATGATGACGTCCAGTCGTATCGGTTGACCCGTGAAGGCCAGCCAGGCGGTCCCGGCCGTCGCCCATGTCAGCGCGCCAGCCACGAGCGCGTCCAGCGGTCCCGCCCACCGCGTCGTTCGCGGCGACGGGTAGATGGCGAGCCACCCAAGGATCGTGAGCTCCAGCGCCAGGAGCGCCTCGCGCGGACCCGGGAACGGGGCGGGGGCCACCGCCGCGGCGAAGAGCAGGCCGGCGAGTAGACCTACGCTTGGCCCGTACGCGAGCGCGAGCGCCAAGACCGGCACGGCCGCGAGACCGTCGGCCGCCGTCGCCAGCCAAGACGGTGCGACGGTGGCCAGCCGCAGGGCGGCGGCCTCGAGCACGAAACCGATGGC
Organism: Deinococcaceae bacterium; assembly: GCA_040255585.1. Lineage (GTDB taxonomy): Bacteria > Deinococcota > Deinococci > Deinococcales > Trueperaceae > JAAYYF01. The sequence continues at coordinate 38,221 of JBDZVI010000008.1, read as the reverse complement.
CACGGCCACCAGGACGCGCAGCGCCACCCTCGGCCTGGCGAGCACCAGCAAGTCGCCGCGCGCCAGGCCGGTCCCAAGCGAGACGAGCGCGAGGATCAGCGCCGCGCACGCCGAGTAGAAGAGGACGGGGTCCTCGCCGAAGCGCTGCCATGCCTGGGTCGAGCCGAAGATGTCGTTCACCAGTCCGGCCTCTCGTCGAGCGTCGCGCCGAAGGGCGTGGCGCCTAGGTCGCCCGTGCGCACGATCCGCAACAGCTCCGCGTTGGCGGCCCTGCGCCCGGGGGTCCGCGCCAGCAGGCTGCCGACGGCCGCCTCGACGGCCACGAAGGCGACTTGCGCGGCTCGCAGCGCGGCGCCGTAGTGGCGCTTGCCTACCAGGAGCCCGCCCCGGCGCCCCTCGAGGGCGAAGGCGGGGTGCGCTGGGGTGGAGGTGCCGCCCAGGTGGACCACCGGCGTGTCGACGAGGAGGTTGCGACGCCCGCTCTTCCGGAGCCGCAGACCGAAGTCGAGGTCCTCGTTGTAGAAGCGGAACGCCTCGTCGTAACCGCCCAGCGCCCGCCAGTCGCTCAGCCGCACCACCGTCAGGCAGCCGGAGAGCCAGGGCACCGTGACGGCGTGGGGGACGGCATCGGCGTGGCTTGCCCGCCGCAGGCGGCGGTAGTGCCCGGCGTACGCGGGTCCGAGGCCTTGTAGCCTGCCGCCGCGGTCGTTGACCAGCGGTCCGGCGGCGCCAGCGTCCCGGTCGGCGCCGAGCGCGGCGATGAGGTCGGAGAACGTGCGGTCGGTCACGATGACGTCCGCGTTCAAGAAGGCCAGGTACTCGGTGGTCGCGCCGGCGAGCCCCACGTTCACGGCGTGGGCGTACGACCGGTTGGCGGCACCTAAGTAGGCCACGTCGGGTCGCTCCTTGGCGAGGGCGCGAGCGAACGCCTCGTCGGGATCGGTGTCGACGAGCCGCAACTCCGCCTGGGGCGCCGAGCGCCGCACGCGCTCGAGGCACGAGACGGCGAGCTCCGGCGTCCGGTAATGAACCGCGGCGACGGTCAGCCGGGGCGTGCTCGGCGAAGCGATGCTCACCTCGGTCCCTTCGTGGAGCGGCAGGTCACGAGCGCATGCTACTCAAGAGCGGGCCTAGACCACACATGTCTCACGTCGCCTGGCTTAGCATGCGGGGCGTGCAGTCAGCAGATACACACGATACCGGCGGCGAGTTGCGGCTCGGCGTCGCCTTGGGCGGCGGGAGCGCGCGCGGCTACGCCCATCTCGGAGCGCTGGCCAGCCTCGAGCGCAACGGCTTCGCGCCCGCCGTCATCGCGGGCACGAGCTTCGGCGCCGTCGTCGGCGCCCTCTACGCCACGGGCAGGCCCTTGTCCGAGCTCCTCGCCCAGGCGGAAGCCATGCGCAGGCGCGACGTCTTCCCGTACGTGGCCGACTTCGGCCTGCACCGCGCGGCCCTGTTCAAGGGTCGGCGGCTCGAGGCGTACTTCGACAGGCTACTGGAGGGTCGACACTTCTCCGACCTAGTGAAACGCCTCGTGGTGGTCACGACCGACATCGACACGGGCGAGCGCGTGCTGCTCGAGCACGGCTCCTTGGCGGAAGCGTTGCGGGCCAGCACGGCCATCCCCGGGGTGTTCGCCCCCGCGTTGGTCGGCGGTCGGCGGCTCATCGACGGCGGCATCGGCTCTCCCGTCCCGCTGTCGACCCTCGACGAGTTCGACCTCGACGTTGCCATCGGCATCGGCGCCGGCATGGAAGCGGCCGACTCCGGCACGATCCGCTTCGCGCGCAAGCTGATGAGCTCGGACGGCGCCAGGCGCGTCCAGACCCGCCTCGCCACCGCCAGGCCGCGCGGAGCGGTCGGGCGGCTGGGGCGCGCGCTCGCGTTCGCGGCCGAAGGGTGGGCGGCGGACGACGGCGAACCCCGAAGCGTCCCGTCCGACGGCTGTCGGCGCTTCGAGGTGCACACGCGTCCGCCGATCCACTGGCTCGACTTCCGCGGCGCCGGGGCCGCCATCCGCGCGGGCGACGCGGCGCTCAGCCGACTGATGCCGGCGCTCAAGAGCGCGCTGAACGCGGCGGGCTAGAGGATGCGCTTGCCGAGCAGGCTGGCCGTCAGTTCGACCAGGGTGGCCGCCGTCTCGTTGCCCCTGTCGAGGATCGGGTTGACCTCCACGAGGTCGAGGCTCGTCACGCGCCTGGAGTCCGCCAGCAGTTCCATCAACAGGTGCGCCTCGCGGTAGGTGAGCCCGCCCGGCACGGGCGTCCCGACGCCGGGGGCCACGCTCGGGTCGAGCACGTCCGCGTCGAAGGAGACGTGCACGCGCTCGAGGCCGGCCAGCCGCTCCAGCGCCGCCGCCACGACGAACGCGACCCCGCGCTGGTCGACCTCCTTCATCGAGAACGCCAGGGCTCCGGACTCGCGGATGAGCTCGCGCTCGGCCGGGTCGACGCTGCGCAGGCCGATGTAGACGATGTGTTCGGGCTCCACCACGCGGCCGCCGCCCCAGATCGACGTCAGGCGCTCGTCTCCCAGACCGATCAGATGGGCGACGGGCATGCCGTGCAGGTTCCCCGACGGGCTGGTGGCCGGCGTGTTGATGTCGGCGTGAGCGTCCACCCAGAGGAGGCCCGTGGCACGCCCCAGGTTCAGGCCAGGAACCGTGCCCATGCTCACCGAGTGGTCGCCGCCAAGCGCGATGACGAACTCGTCCGCCGGCAAGGTGCGCAGGCGCTCGGACGCCGCGCGGCAGGTCGCGGCGATGGCGTCGGCGTGGTGCAGGCGGCCCGCGGAGGGCAGGTGCTCGCTCGCTTCTGCGAGGGGGGTGTCGACGTTGCCGAGGTCGACGACCTCGTGGCCGAGCTCTCTCAGGGCGGGGGCGAGGCGGGCGAGGCGCAGCGCGCTCGGACCCATGTCGACGCCGCGCCTCCCCGCACCGAGGTCCATCGGTATGCCGACGATGCGGACGCGTTGCATGCGTTCAAGCTAGCACGCGCCTCAGGCGGTCTTGACCCCCGCCGGACGCTTCCAGCTCCTGCCGACGTCCTCCAGCAGCGCGTACGCGGCCCGCGGCCCCCTGCCGCCGGCCTCGTAGAAGTGCAGGACCGTCTCCTGGCGCTCGGCGTGCTCGAGGAGCGGATCGATGATGGCCCATTGGGCCTCGACCTCGTCCGCCCGCATGAACAGGGTGGCGTCGCCTTCCATGACGTCGAGGAGCAGCGTCTCGTACGCGTCGGGGATGGCCCCGTCGAAGCTCTGCCGGTACGAGAAGTCGAGGCTGATGCGCCCCAGCTCGACGCGCTGGCCGGGCCGCTTGCCGTTGAAGCGGAGGCTGATGCCCTCGTCTGGGACGATCCGCAGGATCAGCCGGTCCGGCCGCACCGGGGCGGGGAGCGTGAACGGCACGTGCGGCGGCGCCTTGAACTGCAGGACGATCTCGCTCGCCTTCGCCTCGAGGCGCTTGCCTGAGCGCAGGTAGAAGGGGACGCCGGCCCAGCGCCAGTTCTCCACCGTGAGGCGCATGGCGGCGAACGTCGCCTGGCGCGAGCGCGGATCGACCCCGGGCTCCTGCCGGTAACCGGGCATGCCGTTGCCGGCCACGTACTGGCCCAGGACGGCTTCCTTGGGGTCGGGGCAGGCTATGGCGCTGAAGAGCTTCACCTTCTCGTCGCGCACGCTGCGGGCGTCGAAGCGCACGGGCGGCTCCATCGCGACGAGGGCCAGGAGCTGTAGCAGGTGGTTCTGGAACACGTCGCGCAGGATGCCGGCGTCCTCGTAGAACTGCCCACGCCCTTCTACCCCCATGGGCTCGATCATCGTGATCTGGACGTGGTCGATGTAGCGGTTGTTCCAGAACGGCTCGAACATGCTGTTGGCGAAGCGCAGCACGCCCAGGTTCTGGGCGGTCTCCTTCGCCAGGTAATGGTCGATGCGGTAGAGCTGCCTCTCCGAGAAGTGCTCCAGGAGCTCGTCGTTCAGAGCTTTGGCGGATGCGGCGTCGGTGCCGAACGGCTTCTCGACGACCAGGCGCGAGAAGCGGCCGTCCGACTCGCTGGAGAGCCCTGCTCCCGCTAGCGAGCGGGCGATGGCACCGTAAACGCTCGGCGGCGTGGCCGTGTAGAAGATCAGCCCCGCCACGTCGAGGCCCTCGACGGCGGCGGCCAGCCGCGCGAAGTCCTCCACGCTCGCGTAGTCGCCGTGGACATACGAGATCCGCTCCGCGAGGGAGCGCCAGGCCGACTCGTCCAGGTTGGGCACTTCGCGCGCGAGGGCCTCGCGCAGGCTGCCCTCGAGCTCGGGCTCGCTGAGCGGCTTGCGCCCGAAGCCGACGATGACGGTCTTCCGGTTCAGCTCGCCGTTGACGTGGAGCTGGTAGAGGGCCGGTATGAGCTTGCGGGCGGCCAGGTCGCCCGTGATGCCGAAGATCACGAAAGCGCAGGCCGGGGCGACACCGTTCCTCACCACGGAACGGGAGGCCTGGTCGGCGTTATGAGCGGTCTGCGCGTCCGTGTCAGGTGCGCCGTCGCCTGCGGCCACGGTGTGCTCGCGCGCCATGCTCATGCGCGCCTCGTCTTGTGGCCGCCGAAGCGGTTGCGCAGCGTCGCGACGGTGCGGTTGGCGAACGAGTCCTCCGAGCGACTCGCGAAGCGCGCGTAGAGGGCCGCGGTTATGGCCGGCATGGGCACCGCGTTGGCGACCCCGTAGTCGACCGTCCAGCGCCCCATGCCGCTGTCATCCACGTAGCCATGGAGGCCCTCGAGCTTGGGGTCGCTCTCGAGCGCGTCGCCAAGCAGTTCGAGCAGCCAGGACCGCACGACCGAGCCGTGCGTCCACAGGCGCGCGATGGCCGTCAGGTCCAGCTCGGCGTGCGGGTAGCTGGCCAGCGCCTCGAACCCCTCGCCGTAGGCCTGCAGAAGGCCGTACTCGATGCCGTTGTGGATCATTTTGACGAAGTGGCCGGAGCCGGCCGGCCCCGCGTGCAGAAGCCCGCCGGTCGGCGCCAGGCTCTCGAGGACGGGCCGCGTCAGCTCGAACGCCGTCTCGGAGCCGCCCACCATCAGGTTGTAGCCGTTCTCGAGCCCCCAGACGCCGCCGGAGACGCCGGCGTCGAGCCAGAGCACCCCTGCCGCGTCCGCCTTGGCCGCCCTGCGGCTCGAGTCCTGCCAGTTCGAGTTCGCGCCGTCGACGAACACGTCGCCCGCAGACAGCACGGCCAACGCCTGACCGAAGACATGCTCGGTCGGGTCGCCGGCAGGGACCATCGACCACACGACGCGGGGCGACGACAGCTGGAGGGCGGCCTCAGCGACCGTGGCGGCGCCCCGCGCGCCCTCCTCGACGAGTTCGGCGACGAGGGCCCCTTCGAGGTCCGTCACCACCGGAGCGTGCCCGCCCTGCAACAGCCGGCGGGTCATGTCGGCGCCCATGCGCCCGAGTCCGACTATGACGAGTTCCATTCTCTAAGCCTCCCGGGCGCGTCCATCGGCGCCGTCACCGTCAGATGCTACCAGGGGTGCGTGATAAGCTGCCCGCCGTGAACGGGACATCGGATGTGGAGGCGCCTGACGCCGGTGAGCACGCCGAGGCGCTCGCCCTGCTCAACCGGGGGGCCGAGCATATCGTGCCGGACGGCGGCCTGCTGGCGAAGCTGCGACTGGCGGCCAAGGAGGGCAGACAGCTCAGGGCGAAGCTTGGGGTCGACCCGTCGAGCTCAGACCTGCACGTCGGCCACGCGGTCGTGCTGCGCAAGCTGAGGCAGTTCCAGGACCTCGGTCACCGCGTGGTGCTAATCATCGGCGACTTCACGGCCATGATCGGCGACCCGTCCGGCCGCAGCAAGACGCGACCGGTGCTCACGTTGGAGGAGACGCGGCGCAACGGCGAGACCTACGTCGCCCAAGCCGTCAAGGTCCTCGACACCGACCCTGACAAGCTCGAGATCCGCCACAACTCCGAGTGGCTGGAGCCGCTCGGCTTCGCCGACGTCATCCGGTTGGCCTCGAACTACACCGTGGCGCGCATGCTCGAGCGCGACGACTTCACGAAGCGCTTCCAGTCGGGCGTGCCGATCTCCGTGCACGAGTTCCTCTACCCGTTGGCGCAGGCCTACGACTCGGTGGCCATTCGCGCCGACGTCGAGCTGGGCGGCACGGACCAGCTCTTCAACCTTCTCGTCGGACGCGACGTGCAGCGGGCGTACGGTCAGGAACCTCAGGTCGCGCTCACGACCCCGCTCCTCGTCGGTCTCGACGGGGTCGAGAAGATGTCCAAGTCGCTCGGCAACTACATCGGCATCGCCGAGCCGGCCGACGTCATGTTCAAGAAGGCCATGCAGGTGGCCGACGCGCTCCTCGTCCAGTACGCGGAACTCTGCACGGCGCTCGACCTCGAAGCGGTGCGGGCGCGGCTCGCGGCCGACCCCGTCGACGCCCACCGCCTCTTCGCCAGGGCGCTCGTGACCGTCTACCACGGGGCCGAGCCGGTGGCCGCCGCCGAGCGGCGCTACGACGAGGTGGCGAAGGGCGCCATCCCGGACGAGATGACGGAAGTTGTCGTGCCCGCCGGCGAGTTCGAGGGTGGTGGGGTGGGCCTGCTACGCTTGGCGGTGCTGGCCGGCCTGGCCGCCTCCAACGGCGAGGCCAGGCGCTTGGTCCAGAACCGCGGGCTCAAGGTCGATGGTGAGGTCGCGGGCGACGCGCAGGCGCGCCTCGCCCTTGACGCTCCCATCGTGCTCCAGAAGGGCAAGGACGCCTTCGTGCGTCTGTCGCGCGGCTGACGCCGCGCCTAGACGGCGAGGACCTGCGCGATCTCCAGGAGTTCCCGGTCGATGGGCTTCGGGTGGTCCGCCAGCTCCGAGAACGCGATCTTCACGACCTGCCGCCACTTCGTGCCGACCATCACCCCGCTCTTGCCGGCGGCGAGCGTGCGCACGGCGTGGAAGCCGAGGCGCGAGGCCAGGACCCTGTCGCGGGAGCACGGGCTGCCGCCACGTTGCGTGTGGCCAAGGATCACCGTGCGAAGCTCGAAGCCCGTCGTCGCCTCCACGGCCTCCTGGAGCTTGCGCGCGCCGCCTTCGTACGCGCCCTCGGCCACCACGACGATGCTGGACGTCTTGCCGCGCTCCTCGGCCTTGAGGAGCAGGTCGACGACGTCGTCTGCCGTCTGCGGCACCTCCGGGACGACGATGACCTCGGCACCGCCGGCCACGCCCACGTGCAGGGCGATATGGCCGGCATGCCGGCCCATCACCTCGATGAGGAAGTGGCGGTCGTGGCTGGCGGCGGTGTCGCGCAGGCGGTCGACCGCCTCGAGCGCGATGTCGAGTGCCGTGCTGAAGCCGATGGATACGTCGGTGCCGTTGATGTCATTGTCGATGGTGGCGGGGATGCCGACGACCTTGATGCCGTGCTCCTCCTCGAGGAGCTGGGCGCCCCGGAAACTCCCGTCGCCGCCGATCACCACCAGCCCGTCGATGCCGTGGCGGGTCAACGTCGCCGCCGCCGTGGCGCGGCCTTCCGGCTGGTAGAAGAGCTCGCAGCGAGCGGTGCGAAGGACGGTACCGCCACGCTGGAGGATGTTCGCCACGCTGCGGGGGCCCAGTTCGGCCAGATCGTCGTCGAGGAGGCCCTGGTAGCCGCGGTAGACGCCGGAGATCCGGATGCCGTCGTGCACGGCCGTGCGGACGACGGCGCGGATGGCCGCGTTCATGCCGGGCGCGTCGCCGCCGCTTGTCAGTACGCCTAGGTGCTTCACGAGTGAGGAGTATAGCGTTGCCGGTAGGCGTTTCCCGGAGGGACTGACGCCCCCTGACCGTCGCGGTGGTCGCATGCCAAGATGAGGCCATCATGAACATCGTCGCTCTCAACGAATCCGTCGCGGGAGAGAGGCGAAGCGCTCTCACCCCACAGGTGGTGGAGAAGCTCGTGCGCCTAGGGGCGGGCGTCTCCGTCGAACCAGGCCTAGGCGTCCTCGCCGGTCATGGAGACGAGGAGTACGTCGGGGCCGGCGCCAAGCTCGAGCCGGACCGTGAACGCTTGCTCCGCGAGGCCGACCTGCTGCTGACGGTGAGACCGCCGGCAGCCTCGGTGGTGGCCTCGCTGGGCGAAGGCGCGGTCCTCGCGGGTTTCCTCGACCCGTTCTTCAACCCGGAGCTCGTAGGCGCCCTGGTGAGCCGCGGGTTGAGCTCGCTCTGCATGGAGCTGATCCCTCGCACCACGTATGCGCAGAAGATGGACGCGCTTTCCAGCCAGGCCAGCCTGGCTGGCTACGCCGCGGTGCTCCTCGCGGCGGAGCGCTCCGCCAAGGCGTTCCCCATGATGAGCACGCCCGCCGGCACCATCCCGCCGGGGCGCGTGTTCGTGATAGGGGCCGGGGTGGCCGGCCTGCAGGCCATCGCGACGGCCAAGCGCTTGGGCGCCAGGGTCGAGGCCTACGACACGCGTCCCGTCGTGAAGGAGCAGGTGCAGTCGCTCGGTGCGAAGTTCGTCGAGATCGACGTGGGAGAGACGGGGCAGACGGAGCAGGGCTACGCGAAGGAACTCACGGCCGAACAGCTGGAGTCGCAGCGCAGGCAGATGGCCAAGGTCTGCGCCAACTCCGACGTCATCGTCTCGACCGCGCAGGTCTTCGGGCGCAGGGCGCCGCGCATCATCGACGAGTCGATGGTGGCCGGCATGCGCCGCGGCAGCGTGATCGTCGACATGGCCGCGGCCACCGGCGGGAACGTCGCGGGCTCGAAACCGGGCGAGGAAGTGCTCACCGAGAACGGGGTCCTGATCGTCGGCGCGGACGACTTGCCGGCCAGGGTCGCCAAGGACGCGAGCCAGGTGTACGCCAACAACCTCTACTTGCTGATCGAGCACGCGTGGGACAAAGAGGCGGGCGCGTTGCGCCTCGACCCGCAGGACGCCGTCGTGGGCGCCTGCCTGCTCACTGCCGGCGGCGAGATCAGGGACGAGCGGGTCAAGGCCGCTCTGGGAGCGAACCGATGACCGTGATGCTGCTGTTCATGACCTTCGTGCTGGCGATCTTCCTCGGCTTCGAGCTGATCAACAAGGTGCCTTCGCAGCTCCACACGCCCCTGATGTCCGGCAGCAACGCCATCTCCGGCATCACCATCGTCGGGGCCATCCTCGCCACCCAGATAGACGGGACCTTCGGTCAGATCCTGGCCCTGCTCGCCATCATCGCCGCGACGGTGAACGTCGTCGGGGGCTATCTGGTGACAGACCGCATGCTCGGCATGTTTCGGGCCGGCAAGAAAGGTGAGTGAGGCAGGGTGACAACGGTCGTTCAGCTCCTCTACATGCTCGCCGCCGTGCTGTTCATCCTTGGCCTCAAGATGCTCGGCCGCGCCGATAGCGCGCGGCGCGGCAACTTCGTGTCGGGCGGGGGCATGCTCGTCGCCGTCGTGGCTACGCTGTTCGCTTCCGGGCTCGACTTCGGCATCATCGTCGCCGGGATAGTCGTGGGCACGGCGGTGGGCGTCTACGTGGCGCGCACGGTGAAGATGACGTCCATGCCAGAGATGGTCGCGCTCCTGAACGGCACGGGCGGCGCCGCCTCTATGCTCGTGGGCTGGAACGAGTACATCCAACGGCCCGACTCCGGGACGGTCGCCGCCATCTCGATCTTCGCGGCCGTCGTCGTCGGCGCCATGACGACGACGGGCTCCGTGCTCGCGTGGGCCAAGCTGTCAGAGAAGATCGACGGCAAGCCGATCATGTTCGCTTCCCAGCAGGTCGTCAACGCGGTCATCCTCGGCGCCACCCTGGTGCTCGGGGCCATCTTCGTGATCAACCCGGCCGGCACCTATGCTCTCCTGATCGGCTATCTGGTGTTGGGACTTGCCCTGGGCGTGCTGGTCGTCCTGCCGATCGGCGGGGCCGACATGCCCATCGTCATCTCGCTTCTGAACAGCTACTCCGGCGTGGCTGCAGCCGCGGCCGGCTTCGCCATCGGCAACACGGTGCTCGTAGTAGCTGGCTCCCTCGTCGGGGCGTCCGGACTCATCCTGACCCAGATCATGTGCAAGGCCATGAACCGCTCGTTGACGAACGTGCTCTTCAGCGGCTTCGGCTCGGGCACGACGGCGAGCTCCACCGCGGTCACGGGCGAGATCAAACCCGTGAGCGTCGAGGACGCCTATTACATCCTCGAGGCTGCAAGCAGTGTCATCTTCGTGCCCGGTTACGGCATGGCCGTTGCCCAAGCCCAACACGTGGTGAAGGAGCTCGCCGACCTCTTGGAGAAGAACGGCGCTGAGGTCAGGTACGTGATCCACCCGGTGGCCGGTCGCATGCCCGGCCACATGAACGTCCTCCTGGCGGAGGCCAACGTCCCTTACGAGCAGCTCGTCGAGCCAGGCGACGTCAACCCCGGCATGGAGCTCGTCGACGTCGCCGTCGTCATCGGAGCGAACGACGTAGTCAACCCGGCGGCACGCGAGGACGAGGCGAGCCCGCTCTACGGCATGCCCATCATCGACGTCGACAGGGCGCGTACGTGCTTCGTGCTCAAGCGCTCCATGAAGCCGGGGTTCTCCGGCGTCGAGAACCCGCTCTTCTACAAGCCCAACACCCGCATGCTCTTCGGCGACGCCAAGGCGTCGCTCGGAGCGCTCGTCTCTGAGTTCAAGGACGCCTAGCTCGCCGAGCGCTGCTCAGAGCATGGGAACGGGGTGCCGGCGGAGTCCGCCGGCACCCCGTTGTCGTCTGAGGTGGCGTCGGCGATGACCGCATGAGCGTCTTCGGGTGCTTGCGCTAAGAAAAGTTGACAAGGATGGACTCAACTCCATATCATCTCGCTATGGATGCCGAACGTTTCACTGAAGCCGCTCTCCAGCTCGTGGCCAGTGCCCAGCAGGTCGCTCGTGCGCGCCGTAACCAACAGGTAGGTCCGCTGCACCTGGCGGCCGCCCTCCTCGCGGACCCGGAAGGGCTCCCTAGCCGCGTCGTGCAGCGCGCCGGCGGCGATCCGGCCGCCGCACGCGCGTCCGCCGACGCCGCCCTCGCCAAGCTGCCGGTCGTGAGCGGGGCAGAAGGTCAGTTCATGAGCGCGGAGCTCGGCACCGCGTTCAGCCGCGCCGAGGCCCTCGCCCGGGAGTGGCAGGACGCCTTCGTTGCGGCCGACACCCTCCTCGTTGCCCTACGCGAGACGGCGGGCAGGCAGCTGGACTTCCTACCCCAGGCCGCCGCGCTCAAGGACGCCGCCCAGGGCATCCGCGGCGGCAAGAAGGTCGACTCCCGCAGCTCGGAGAGCACCTTCGAGGCGTTGGAGAAGTACGGCATCGACCTGACACAGAGGGCGCTCGACGGCAAGCTCGACCCCGTCATCGGCCGCGACGACGAGATCAGGCGCACCGTCCAGATCCTCCTGCGCCGCACGAAGAACAACCCCGTCCTCATCGGCGAGCCGGGCGTCGGCAAGACGGCCATCGCTGAAGGGCTCGCGCTGCGCATCGTCAACAAGGACGTGCCTGAGGGCCTGCAGGACAAACGCATCGTCCAGCTCGACATGGGCAGCCTGCTCGCGGGTGCCAAGTACCGGGGCGAGTTCGAGGAGCGTCTGAAAGCCGTCATCGAGGAGACCGCCCGCTCGGAGGGCAAGATCATCCTCTTCATCGACGAGCTGCACACCATCGTCGGCGCCGGCAAGGCCGAGGGCGCCGTCGACGCCGGCAACATGCTCAAGCCGCCCCTCGCGCGCGGCGAGTTGCGCATGATCGGGGCCACCACGCTGGAGGAGTACCGCACCATCGAGAAGGACGCGGCCCTGGAGCGGCGCTTCCAACCCATCGTGGTGGACGAGCCGAGCGTGGAGGAGACCATCTCCATCCTGCGCGGCATCAAGGACAAGTACGAGCTCCACCACGGGGTGGACATCACCGACCCCGCCATCATCGCCGCCGCCACGATGGCGCACCGCTACATCTCCGACCGCCGCCTGCCGGACTCGGCCATCGACCTCATCGACGAGGCCGCCAGCCGCATCCAGGTGCTCCTCGACTCGCTGCCCGAGGAGATCGACGACCTCAGGCGCCGGAAGCTCCAGCTCGAGATCGAGCACGAGGCCCTGAGGCGTGAGTCGGACGTCGACTCCGCCGCGCGCCTCCTGCGCATCGAGGAGGAACTGAAGGTCGTGACCGACCAGATCGGCCAGGCGCAGGCCGACTGGGAGGCCGAGCGCGCGCTCCTGGAGGAGTTCGTTGCCGACAAGGAGCAGCTCGACCAGGTCAAGACGCAGATCGAGTCGGCCGAGCGCGAGTACGACCTGGAGACGGCCGCCAAGCTCCGCTACGGCGAGCTGCCCAAGCTCGAGGCCGAGGTCAGGCGCCTGACGGAGCGGCTCGAGAGCGCCAAGTACGCTCGCCTGAACGTCGGGGAGGAGGAGGTGGCGCAGGTGGTGGCGCGCGCCACGCGCATCCCCGTGGCGCGGTTGCTCGAAGGTGAGCGCGAGAAGCTCCTGCAGCTCGAGGAGGAGCTCCACCAGCGGGTCGTAGGGCAGGACGAGGCCATCACGGCCGTCGCTGACGCCATCCGGCGCTCGCGCGCCGGCCTGGCGGACCCCAACCGCCCCATCGGGTCCTTCATCTTCCTAGGCCCGACCGGCGTCGGCAAGACGGAGACCGCCAAGGCTCTCGCCGCCCAGCTCTTCGACAGCGAGGAGAAGATGATCCGGCTCGACATGTCCGAGTACATGGAGCGCCATAACGTCGCCAAGCTCATCGGGGCCCCTCCGGGCTACGTCGGCTACGAGGAGGGCGGCCAGCTGACGGAGGCCGTCAGGCGCCAGCCGTACTCCGTCATCCTCCTCGACGAGATCGAGAAGGCCCACCCGGACGTCTTCAACACGCTGCTGCAGGTCCTCGACGACGGCCGCCTGACCGACGCGCAGGGCAGGACGGTCGACTTCCGCAACACCGTCGTCATCATGACGAGCAACATCGGCTCGCCGCAGATCCTCGAGGCGAGCCGCCGCGGCGCCGACTACCAGCAGCTCAAGGAGACCGTCTTCAACGAGCTGCGCGCGCACTTCCGGCCCGAGTTCCTCAACCGCGTCGACGAGGTAATCGTGTTCCACGCGCTCGACCAGCGTCAGATCCGCACCATCGCCGCCCTCCAGGTCGAGCGTCTGCAACGCCGCCTCGACGAGCGCCGCGTGCGGCTCGAGCTGTCCGAGCCCGCGCTCGACGAGCTGGCGCGCATCGGCTTCGACCCGGTCTTCGGCGCCCGGCCCCTCAAGCGCGCCGTCCGCGACTACCTCGAGACCCCGTTGGCGCGTGAGATCCTCGCGGGGCGCATCGTCGACGGCGACGTTGTGGAAGTGCTGCCTGGCTCCGGGCCGGCCTCGGCCGGCTCCGAGCCCGGTCCCGTGCTGCGGTTCCAGGTAGTCGCGGCGCCGGCGGCGAACTGACCGCTGCCGGTCAGGGATGACCGCGCCGGGTCGGAACCGACGGCGCCCGGTCGAACCTGACCGCGCCCGGTCGAACCTGACCGCGCCCGGCCGGAGGTGGCCCGGAACCGCTCCTTCAGTCGGCCGACGCCTGTCCTCCGGCGTCGGCCAACTTCTTGGCCGCCACCTCGAGCGCGAGGTCGGTGGTGACGAAGTCGGCCTCGCCGTCGCGCGTGATCTCCTCGTACACCCCCATGCGTCTGAGCAACGCCTTGGGCTGCGGCTGCAGACCGGAGACGAGCAGCGCGATCCCGCGCCGCGCCAAGCGGTCGTGGATGGAGCGTAGTGCCGTCACTCCCGTCGCGTCCATGACGGGCACGCGCTTCAGGCGGAGGACGACAACCTTGATGCTGTCGTCGACCTTGACGAGCTGGTCTATGAAGCGCTCCGCGGCCCCGAAGAACACGGGCCCGTCGACGCGGTAGGCGACGACATGCTTGGTCAACAGGCTCCGCGCCGCCTCGATGTCCTCGTCCGTGTCGTGCCACGGCTCGCCGCCGGAGAGCGTGATGGGGTCGACGGTGAACATGTTGCTCATGCGCACGATGAAGAGGATGGCCGCGGAGACGAGCCCGACCTCGATCGCTAGGATGAGGTCGAAGAGGATGGTCACGACCATCGTGAGGATGAGCACGAAGGCGTCCGACTTCGTGCTGCGCAAGATCAGCGAGGACGACTCGCGCTCGACCATGCGCACGGCCACGACCATGAGGATCCCGCCGAGCACGGCGAGCGGGATGCGCGACGCGAGCGGCGCGAGGAACAGGATGACGACGAGCAGCGTGAGCCCGTGGACTATCGCCGCCAACCGCGACCTGGCCCCGGCGCGGACGTTGACGGCGGTGCGGGCGAGGGCGGCGGTGGACGGGATGCCCCCGAAGAGACCGGCCGCGATGTTGCCGAGGCCCTGACCGACCAGCTCGCGGTCGGGGTCGTGCTTCTCCCCGACCGTCATGCCGTCGGCCACGACGGCGCAGAGCAGGCTCTCGAGCGCCGAGAGCACCGCGATGGCAAGCGCCGCGCGGCTGAGTTCCACCCAGGCGCCGCCGATGTTGAGTTGTGGCAGGGCCGGCAAGGGGAGGGAGCGCGGTATCTCGCCGATGCGGGCCACGTCGGCGAACGGCGCGAGCAGTGAGACGAGCGACACGATGATCAGCGCCGCCATGCTGGCCGGGAGGAAGCCGAGCCGCTTGACCCGGCCCCAGCCGACCATGACGACCATCGTCAGGAGCGCGAGCGCGACCGGGGCCGCGCCTGGCGCGGCCAGGTACTCCCTGACGGTGCGGAATGCGATCAGCACGATGCTCTCGCCGTGCGGTTGGGGCACGCCGAGCACATTGGGGAGCTGCTGCAGGAAGATGATGACGGCGATGCCCGTGGTGAAGCCGCTGATGACGGGCCACGGTATGAAGCGCACGTAACGACCCACGCCCGCGACGCCCATGGCTATGAGGATGAGTCCGGCGCCGATGCCGAGGATGGGTAGGGCGCCCGGCCCGTAGTGGGCGACGATGGGGAGCAGGACGGCCGTCATGGCGCCCGTCGGGCCGGTCACCTGGAACGCGGAGCCGCCGAAGAACGCCGCCACCACGCCGGCGACGATGGCCGTGATGATGCCGGCGGTAGCGCCGGCCCCGGCCGTGACGCCGAAGCCGAGCGCGAGCGGCAGGGCGACGAACGCGACGGTGACGCCGGCCAGCACGTCTACCCGCCAGTACTTCGGCTTGTAGTCGGTGGCTTTGGGTAGGAAACGGGTGAGCTTGCTTGAGGGGCGGTTCGACTCGCTGCTGGTGAGCACCGGCGGAGCACCTTCCTTGGAACCGGGCGCGACTTGGCGCGCCCCGTGCCAGATGATGAGCCACTCCGCGCCGCGCGGCAAGTCCCCTGGGCGGCGAGAGTTACAAAGCAGATGCGCCACCGGCGCAGGTCCCGCCCTACGGGACCGGTGGATGGGACGGGCCGCTGACGCGACCCTCCAGCGACAGGGTTACGCTGGTCCGCATGAGCACGGACTACCTTACCGACCTCCTGCTCGTCGTTCCCCACCCTGACGACGAGGTCTTCGGTGTCGGCGCCATGCTGGCACGCATGGCCGACTGCGGCCGCGTGGCGACGCTGACGCTGACGCGCGGCGCCGCGGGCAGGACCCTGGGCCTCGCCACGCGCGCCGAGCTGCCGAACGTGCGCGAGCGCGAGCTCCGCGCCTCGCTCGCCGCGCTCGGCGTCCAGGACATGACGATCCTCGACTACCAGGACTACGTGCCGGACGACGAGCGCGGCATGCCTCGTCACCCAGGGCTCGTGGGGGCCGACCGAGCGACGCTGCTCGGCGAGATCGAGGCCGTGCTGGCCCGGACACGACCTCGCGTCCTCTTCACGTTCGCACCCAACGGCTCGAACGGTCACCCGGATCACTGGCTGACGAGCGAGCTCACGTTCGAGGCGTTCGACCGCGCCGAGGTGCGGCCAGAGAAGCTCTACTGCTTCGCCAGCCCGCAACCGTTCCGCGGACCCCAGCGCGAGGGCTTCCTGCCGGAAGACGAGATGCTGAGGCGCGCCGTGCCCGTCACGCACGTCGCCGAGGCCGGCTCCGAGTTGATCAAGAAGCTGGCGGCGATGGCCTGCCACGAGACGCAGGCGCTGTCGGTCCTCGGCTTCATGCGTTCCAACCCCGCGAGGCTGATAACGGAGACCTTCCACCAGGTGTACCCGCCCGTGCCGGCGGGCGCCGAGGTGGTGCGGGTGGAGAAGCTTTAGATCACTTGGAGGCCGTCCAGCACACGCGGATCGCGGACGCGGAAGCGCGTGCTCGGCTCGCCACCGTCGCTGACGAGCAGTGTGGCCGAATTCGTGTCCCTGACGGACGTGCATGGTAGCGTTACGCATGCTGTTCAGGCGTCAACGGGCGCCGGCCCCAGACACGGTGACGGCCTCGGCGCAGGAAGCACTCGCGCGAGGCCAGTACGATGTGGCGTTCGCCATGCTAGAGAGCGCCGTGCGCCGCGGTACCAATCGCAGTGGGGCCAACCGCGCGGAGCAGGGCCAGACCTGGCTGCAGCTCGCCGCCGTGTACGCCCTGTACGGCGACGAAGGGCTCGAGAACGGTCAGCCGGCCCTCAGGAGCGCAGTGGCGGCCGAGCCGAAGCTCGCCTCGCACCCCCTGTACCGCGCCCTCTTCTGGGAGTTCGCCGCCTACCGCGGCGCGCCGCTTGCCGACGTCAAGCGTGGCCTGCGTGAGGTCCCGGAGCACGCCGTCGACGGCATGCCCGGTTCGTTCGACGTGGTGGCCGCCTACCACGCGGCGGCCGCGCTCTTCGCGGTCGACGCGGCCAAGAGCGCACGGCGCAGACTGCGGGCGGTGCCGGAGGGCGGCCTGCCCGCCTACCTCGAGTGGCGCCGCTGGTCGCTCCTCGGCCAGTGTTGTGAGACGCTCGGCGAGTGGGAGGAGGCGGCCGACGCGTTCGCCATGGCCGTCGACCAGGCCCCCGAGCTGGAGCGCGACGCAGAGCGCCTGAGCCTGGCTGGCGCCCAGGTGGAGCTCTTCCGCACCGAGCAGGCCCTCGAGCAGCTCGCCAGCGTCGACGCCGAGCGGCTGCCGCCGCCCGAGCGGGCCGTGCATCGCTACCTGCAGGGGCGTGCGCACCTCGACCTCGACAACCCGAACCTGGCCATCGAGTACTTGCGCGAGGCGGCCATCCTCGACGACTCGACCGCGGAGGCCTCCTACAGCGTCACTTTCGCGCTGGCGCAGGCGCTCTCGTCCGCCGGCCGGACCGAGGAGGCGGTGGACGCGTACCGCAGCGCGCTGGCCGTAGTGCCGGCCGAGCACCGCGCCTACACCCAGCACGAGGCCGCCTACGCCTTCATCGAGTGCGATCGCCTCTCCGAAGCCGAGGCGCTGCTCAGCGAGGTCATCACGGACCCCTCCTACACGCACAGGGGCGACGCGCTCTCCGACCTCGCCGACGTCCGGCTGCGGCGCGGCGAGCTCGACTCCGCGCAGGCGCTGGCCGAGGAGGCCCTCGAGCTCGGCGCGACCGCGCCGGCCTGCATCACCCTCGGCAGCGTCGCCTTCGAGTACTACCGCCTCGAGGAGGCCGCGTCCTGGTACGAGCAGGCCCTGAGCGCCAGCCAGACGGGCGATCCCTTCTGGGTCGCCGCCCAGCAGATGCTCGCCGACGTGTACGCCCAGATGGGCGAGGAGTACGCGGCCAGGGTCCTGCTGCACGCCAAGGCCGCGCTCGAGCACACCGAGGTGGGCAGCGAGTGGTACCTCCCCCTGCGGCAGTACCTGGACGAGGCCAAGGACCGCTTGGGCGGCTTCGAGCGCGTCCTCAACTGACGGCCGCCTGACGCGCTGACGTGGAAGGTCTTCTCATCGCCGAGCAGTTGCGGCTCCTCGCGCCCGCGTTGCCGGCCGAGCGCTTGGCGTGGTCGTTCCCCGACGACCGCACCGCCGTGCTGCCGCTCCTGGGCGGCGCTTCCTTATGGCTCTGCAGCAGACCGCCGAGTCCGTACCTGGCGTTGCGCTCGGCCGCCGCAGAACCGGCCAGGGCGCGGACGCCCTTCCAGCAGCAACTGGCCGCCAGAGCCGTCGGGCCCCTGGTGGCGGTCTCGCAGCCAGGCAAGGACCGGGTGGCGCGTTTGACCTTCGGGCCATCCAACGGCTTCGTGCCGGCCACTGGCGTCGAGGTCGTCTTCGAGCTGACTGGGCGCAACGCCAACGTCCTACTCCTCGACGGCGACCTCGTCATCGGCGTCGAGCGGCAGGTCCTGGCCGAGCGCAACCGCTACCGCGAGTTGCGCGTGGGCCTGAACTACCGGCCGCCGCCTCCCTATTCGAAGCTCGACCCCGTGGCTGCCTCGCGAACGGAGGTCGAGCGCGCCATCGCGGGCCGCGGGATCGGCAAGGTGGGCGGCGTCATCGACGGCATCGGTCAGGAGCTCCTGGCGGCGTTGCGCGCGGCGTTCGAGGCCACTTGCGTCGGCGGTCCCGCCGCGGCGCCGTTGGAGGGCGAGGCGCTGCGCTGTGCCGCAGACCTGGTCATGGAGCTGGCCGCCGCTCCGAGCGCGTTCGCGCGCCGGTGGCTCGGGGCAGCCGACCCCATGCGCTCCGCCACGGTCGAACGCGAGACCCGCGCGCTGGAGCGGCTGCGGCGGATCAACGAGAAAGAGCTGGAACTCGCGCGGCGGAAGCTGGGCGACGCTCGCGCCGCCATGGCAGGCGCCGCCGAGGCGGCGGAGTTGCGCGCGCAGGCCGACCTGCTCCTGGCCCGGGTGGCGCAGGTGCCGACGGGCGCCTCGTCAGTGCGCCTCGCCGGTTACGACGGCGGCGAGGTGGAGCTGACGCTCGACCCGCGCCTCGACGCCGCCGCCAACGCGCGCCAACGGTACGACAAGGCCCGGAGGCGCGAGGCGAGGGCCAAGCGCGCCTCCGAGCAGTTGGTCGAGTTGGAAGTCGGCGTGGCTGCGGCGGAGGCGGAGCTGGAGGCCCTGAGCTCGCTGCCGGCCGCAGCCGTCGCGGCGCGCCTGCGAAGCGCCGAGCGGGACACGACCGCGGCGAGCAGACCTGCCGGCCCCGGCATCCGCTTCGAGGGCCCGCACGGCTTCGAGGTCGTGGTCGGCCGCAACGCGCGTGACAACGACGAGGTGACGTTCGCGCTGGCCAAGAGCCGCGACCTCTGGCTACACGCGCAGGGTTACCGGGGTGCCCACGTGCTGGTGAGGAGCGGTGGCAAGGAGGTGCCGTTCGACACGGTGCTCTTCGCCGCGCGTCTGGCTGCCGGGTACTCCGAGGCGAAGCGCGAGGACAGGGTCGCCGTCGACTACACGGAGCGCAAGAACGTCTGGCGCCAGAAGGGTGGTCCGCCCGGAGCCGTCAACTTTAGCCACCACCGCACCGTCGTCGTGGCGCCGGCGCGCGATGACGCCGGCGCCCTCGCGGGCGGCAGGGAAGAGAAGTACTAGGCCCGCCCGGCCGAACCGAAGACGCGCATGCGCTCCGCCACCACGCGCTTCATCTCGTCGCGCGCCGGTCCGAGGATCTTGCGCGGGTCGAACTCCTCGGGCTTGGCGGCCAGCACCTCGCGCACGCGCGTGGTGAGCGCAAGCCGAAGGTCGGTGTCGGTGTTGATCTTGGCGATGCCTTCGGTGACGGCCTTGCGCACATCGTCCTCGTGGATGCCGGTGGCGTCGCCCATGACCCCGCCGGCGGCGCGGAACCGCTGCACGAGTTCGGCCGGCACGCCAGACGCCCCGTGCATCACGAGCGGCTGCGGGAGCACCGCCGCGATGGCCTTCAGGCGCGCGTGGTCGATGAACGGGCGTCCCTTGCCCTTGTAGGCCCCGTGCGAGGTCCCGATGGCGACCGCGAGGTAGTCGGCGCCGGACTCGGCCATGAACCGTTGGGCCTCGGCCGGGTTGGTGAGGGTGGCGTCCTCGGCGCTGACGTTGACGTGCTCCTCGATGCCGCCCAAGCGGCCGATCTCGGCCTCGACGGTGACACCGGCGGCGTGAGCCGCCTCCACGACGCGCTTCGTCTCCGCGATGTTGGTCGCCTCGTCGGCGTGCGACATGTCGATCATCACGGAGGTGAACCCGAGCCTGATGGCGCGCATGCACGAGGCGAAGCTCGAGCCGTGATCGAGGTGGATGGCCACGGGCACCTTGGCGCCGCCGCCCAGGAACTTGCAGACCTCGACGAGCGCAGGGCCGCCGAACTTCAAGGCGCCCTCCGAGAGCGCCAGGATGACGGGGCTGCGCGCTTCCTCAGCCGCCTCGACGATCGCCTGCGTGATCTCGAGGTCGTTCGTGTTGAATGCGCCGACGCCGTAACCGCCGGCGCGGGCTGCTGCGAGGATCTCTAAGCCCGTTTCTAGTCCCATGACTGGGATTATACGGTCAGCTTATGCCGCCCTGGAGCCGCGCTTCACGCGTCCTCTGAACCGTTCCCCGCCTCGGACCCGGGGGCGCCGGGGTTACGCGTCGTCGGGGAGGCCGTGTCACCGGAGCCCGGCCGCGCGTCGGGTTGCGACCTCGCTGCCTTCGGTGGCGGCGTGGACCGGCCGCTCAGGAAACCGCCCGAACCGGAGAGGACGAGCGCCAGCAGGAGCGTCGCCGGCTCCTCGCGGTTGAAGGAGACGAGCGCCAGTAGCAGGAGGAGAGAAGCGCCTATGCGCGCCACCAGGGCGGCGCGACCTTGCAGGCCGCGCCCGGGGTTGAACGTCAGCACGTGCGTGCCCATGTAGGTTATGAGCAGGATTATGAAGTAGACCCATACCGGGATGGTCGCGAGCAGGTCCATCAGACAGCCGCCTTCCTCGAATCTTCGCCTTGCGCCCGACCGAGCGCCTCCACCGCGAGCTCGGCTGCGGCGCAGGCGTTTCGGATGGCGTCGGCGATGCGCCAGCGGGCCTTGTCGCGCACGCCGACCACGTTGCTGACCCCGCGCAGCTCGACGAGAGGGACGCCGTACGCGCGGGCGACCTGGGCCACCGCGGCGCCTTCCATCGATTCGACGGCCACGCCGTGGCGCGCCGCGAAGGCTCGTGCCAGCTCCAAGCTGTCCGTGACGGCCTCGCTCGTCGCGAACGGCACCGGCTTGGCGCCCGTCGCGTCGCCTATCAGCCTCACGAGCCGCTTGTCGAGCTCGAGCCTATTGTAGGTTGGCGGTTCGGTGGCCAGCAGGGGGAAGCCCATGGCCTCGAGGTCCTGCCACGACGCGTCGTGGCCGACGCCGCTGTCGATGTGCACCTCACTCGACGCGACGGCTACCTCACCGAGTTCCAGCCCGGAACCCGGGTACGCGCCGCCTATCCCCACGAGCACGACGTGACTGGGCCGCAACGCGGCCAGCGCGACCACCGCCCCGGCCGCGGCGTTCACCTTGCCGATCCCCGTGCTCGCCGTCGCGACGTTGACCCCCGCGAGGCTGCCTCCAACCACATTCCACCACGGAACCACGGCTTCGACGACCGTGCTCGGACCGGCCAAGGCGGAGCCGGTCGGCTCTTCGAGCGAGGCGCGTAGCGGCGCCAACTCGCCCGCCGTTGCGCTCAGGATCAGGACCGGAGGCGGAGTCACCCTGGCGGGGTCAGGCCGCCACAGGCGGCATGTCGAGCAGCGCGCGCACGAAGGCAGCCGCGTCGTACGGCTGCAGGTCGTCCTTGCCTTCGCCGACCCCGATGAACTTGATGGGGATGCCGAGCTCGCGCGTTATGGGGAGGAGGATGCCGCCCTTGGCGGTACCGTCTAGCTTCGTCACGATCACCCCCGTGAGGGTGACCGCCTCGTTGAACTTCCTCGCCTGCTCGAGTCCGTTCTGGCCCGTGACGGCGTCCAGCACGAGCCAGACATCGCGCGGCTCGCGCTCGTCCGCCTTGGCGATGACCCGCTTGACCTTCTTGAGTTCCTCCATCAGGTTGTGCTTCGTATGGAGCCGGCCTGCCGTATCGACGATCAGCAGGTCCGTGCCGCGCGCCTTGCGCTGCTGGGCGCCGTCGAAGGCGACGGCGCCAGGATCGGCGCCGCTCTCGCCCGTGACGGTCGGGATGCCGAGGCGGTCACCCCACACCGCGAGCTGCGCGCTGCCCGCCGCGCGGAAGGTGTCGCCGGCCGCGAACATCACGCTCTTGCCGTGCTGAAGGTAGTAGTGGCCCAGTTTGGCGATGGTGGTGGTCTTGCCGACGCCGTTGACCCCGACGACCATCACGACGTGGCCCGTTGGCTCGATGACGTTGCGCGAGACGTCGAGGTTGAAGCCGACGCGCCGCAGCTTCTGACGCATCCGATCGGGCTCCAGCTGGTCGAGGAGCGCCTTCTCGAGAGCCTCCCGGAACGGCGTGCCGCGCTGGCGCTCCTCCTTCGCCTCGGTCACCACGGTGGCAGCGAGCTTGGCGCCGACATCCGCGCCGATGAGGGCGAACTCGAGGTCGTCCCAGTCCATCTCCCAGGCCTCACCGCGCCCGCCGCCGAAGGTGGCGGCGCGCGTGCGGTTCAGCCCTTCCCTAAGCCTGTCGAACCAGCTCATCTGCTCCCTTTGCCCCCCGCGGCCGCCGTAGGCGGCGCGCCCACGCTCTTGACACGGCTCTTGCGGGCCTCCTCGGCCGCCGCCTTGCGCGCCTTCTCCTCCTCGAGCAGCCGCTGCGGGTCGTCGTCAGGCAGGCCCGCGTCGATGAACGTTAGGGCCTGGCCGATGCGTCTGAGCGCCTCGCGCTTGCCGAGGATGACGATGAGATCAGTGACGCCGGGCGCGTTGGTCGTGCCTGTCAGGGCGGCGCGCAGCGGCATGAGGACCTTGCCCATCGGCACCGCCTGCTCCTGCACGTAGTCCCTGAGCATGTCATCGACGCCGTCGTAGTCGAAGAACTCGAGCATGGAGAGCTCGCGCTCGACGTCCTGCAGGAACGACTGTCCGGAGGCGAGCTGCTTGCGGGCAGACTCGTCGTAGCGGAGCGTGTCCCTGAAGAAGTAACCGGCCTGCCCGACGAGCTCGACGAGCGTCTCGGCACGCGGCCGCAGGACGTCGACGACGTCGAGCAGGTAGTCCTCGTCCGAGCAGTCGTAACCCTCGTCCTCGAGGAGGGGCCTGACGCGCGCGGCGACGTCCTCGAGCGAGAGGAGGTCGCGCAAGTACTTCGCGTTGAAGCTGCGTAGCTTCTTGAGGTCGAAGACCGGCCCGCCGAGCGAGACCCTGTCGATGTCGAACTCGGCGATCATGTCGGCGACACTGAAGTACTCGCGCCCGTCCGGCATGCTCCAGCCCATGTTGGCGAGGAAGTTGAGGAGCGCCTCCGGCAGGAAGCCCTGCTGCCTGTACGAGTCGACGGACGTGTCGAGCTTGCGCTTGCTGACCTTGCTTCGGTCGGGGTTCCTCAAGAGGGGCATGTGGATGAACTCGGGGAGCGCCCAGTCGAACGCCTGGTAGAGCAGCACGTGGATGGGCGTGCTCGTCACCCACTCCTCCGCGCGGATGACGTGGGTCACGCCCATCAGGTGGTCGTCCACGACGTTGGCCAGGTGGTAGGTGGGGTAACCGTCGCTCTTCATCAGGACGGGGTCGCGGATCTCGGAGTTGGGGATCGTGACGTCGCCGCGGAGGCGGTCCCTGAAGGTCGTGGAGCCCTCGTCGGGCGTGACGAGCCGCACGACGTTCGGCTCCCCGGCGGCATGCCTGCGCGTCTGTTCGGCCTCCGGCATGCCCCGCCCGCGGCCGTCGTAGCCGATCGGCTTGTTGAGGCGCTTCTGCTCGAGGCGCATGGCCTCGATCTCCTCCGCGGTCTCGAAGGCGCGGTAAGCGCGACCGGAGGCGAGCAGCTCCTCGACGTGCGCGTGATAGACGGCGAGGCGCTCGCTCTGGCGGTACGGGCCGTTCGGCCCCCCGGCGGCCGGGCTCTCGTTCGGCTCCAGCCCGAGCCAGGAGAACATCTCGAGGATGCGGGCCTCGGCTCCAGCCTGGTAGCGCTGCCGGTCGGTGTCTTCGAGGCGGAAGATGAAGCGCCCACCGTGCCGCCGCGCGAACGCGTAGTTGAACAGTCCTATGTAGGCCGTGCCGACGTGAGGGTCTCCGGTCGGCGACGGTGCGATCCTGGTGACGACTTCCATGGAGGCGCCTCCTATCTCGGCATCATAGCCCAGGGCGCGTAGGCGCTCGCGTTACGCATGCGCGTCCTACGCGGTGTTTTTCAAGCGCGTCCGGCGCCTTGCCTGTC
>JBDZVI010000008.1:9169-13960 GCA_040255585.1 Deinococcaceae bacterium | reverse complement strand
GCGGCACGCGCGCTAGCGCGCGAGGGCAAGGTAGGCGAGGGTGAATGCCGACACGGCCCACAGGTAGGGAGAGAACACCCTGAACCGCCCCCGCTTGAGCACCGTGAACACGAGGAGCAGGGCGCCGTAGCCGACGGCGAACGACGCCACGAACATGGTGACGAGGGGCGCCAGCTCGACCCCGGCCTCCAGCACGTCCCTCGCCCCGAGGACGGCGACGCCGAGCGAGACGACGAGGTACATGAGGAACGAGAGGCGGGGGGCCAGCTCCTTGTCCACGCCGCGCCACAGTAGTGCGGCGATGGTCGAGCCGCTGCGCGAGATACCCGGAACGACGGCCAGTCCTTGCACGACGCCGGCGACGAGCGCGTCGAGGAACGTTACCTGCCGCGGCTCGTGCTTCGGCCCGGAGCGCGGGGCCAGCCAGAGCACGAGGCCGGTGACCGCCAGCGCGATGGCGACGGGGAGCGGACTGCTGAGGTGCTCGAACACGGGCTTGACGAGCAAGGCCAGCGCCGCCGTGGGGATGGAGCCGACGATGATCAAGAGCGCCAGGCGCCAGCCGGGCTCGCGTCGCGCCTCGGCGGAGCCGAGGCCGCGTGCGAAGCCGCCCAGTGCCGTCCAGACATCGCGGCGCAGGAACACCAGCACGGCCAGGAGAGTGCCCGTGTTGGTGGCGATGTCGACGTAGAGGGGGAGCGAGTCGCCCCAGCCGAGAAAGTAGTGCGCCAGCACCAGGTGGCCGGAGCTCGAGACCGGCAGGAACTCGGTCAGACCCTGGACGATGCCGAGGACGAGCGCTTGCAAGACTGTCATCCGAGCACCTCGTTGACTTCCCGGTCAGTCGCAGGCGCCAGCCGTGCGCGGGGTCGGGAAACCGGGATGAAGAAGCGAGGCGCTTAGGGCGCCTCGCCGGGGGAGCTTCAGCGGTGACCGGCGTCGCACCCGAACGGGTCCGAGCGGCCCCACGTTCGACTCAGCGCTTGCTGTACTGAGGCGCGCGCCTGGACTTCTTGAGGCCGTAGAGCTTGCGCTCCACGACTCGCGCGTCGCGCGTCAGATGGCCCTTGTCCTTGAGGACGGGGCGGTAGTTCGGGTCGACCTTGAGCAGGGCGCGCGCCACGCCCAGCTTGATGGCGTCGGCTTGGCCGCTGGGGCCGCCACCTTTGACCGTGATGTAGGCATCGTAACGGCCGGCGGTGTTGGTGTCCTTGAGTGGCTCGAGCGCCTGGACGCCGACGAGGATGCCGCGGAAATACTCCTGGAACTCACGGCCGTTGACGGAGATGCGGCCGTTGCCAGGACGGAGGAAGACGCGTGCGACGGCCTCCTTGCGGCGTCCGGTACCGTAGAACTGTTCCATCAAGCCAACTCCAACTTCTTGGGCTGCTGCGCATGGTGCGGGTGGGCCTCACCGGCGTAGACCTTGAGGCGGCGGATGAGGCGGCGCCCCATGCGGGTCTTGGGGAGCATGCCCCAGACGGCGTGCTCGAGCACGCGCACAGGGTGCTTCTCCAGCATCTCGCGCGCCGTGTTCTCCTTGAGGCCGCCCTGGTAGCCCGTGTAGCGGCGGTACACCTTCTGATCCAACTTGCGGCCGGTGAACTCCACCTTGTCCGCGTTGATCACGATGACGAAGTCGCCGCCCGGCTGGTTGGGCGTGTAGCTGGGCTTGTGCTTGCCCTTCAACACGGTGGCGATCTGGGTAGCGAGCCTGCCCACGCGCTGACCGGCCGCGTCTATCACGACCCAGTCGTGGTTGAGCTCGTTGGGAAAGTACGTCTTCACGTTGGTCACGTCCTTGCGGGCTTTGCCGGTTTGATCGGGGCGGCAAAACTTGAAGCCAAAAGTGAGTCTAGCACGGTGGCGCGGCGCGTGTATAGGCCGGTGGGGTCGGCGCGCCGCCTCCGACCCCACCGCCGGCGCCGGCGCCGCGCCGGCCATGGCCAGACGCCCAAGAGCTATGCCAGGGCCAAGCGGCAAAGGGCCGGGCCAGGACCAGGCGACCAAGGGCTAAGATGCCCCCAAGGAAGAGGGTTCTAAGTCGGCGCGCCGGGCCGGGCTCTTGGTCGCGGCGTAACGGGAGTTGTCCATGAGAACGCTTGGTCGGATACTCGGCATCTTGCTGCTTCTGGTCGTCGTCGCCGCCGGCGTCGGCTTCATCTACCTCCGCTCGTCGCTGCCCCGCGTCAAGGGTGACGTCCAGGTGACGGGGGTGAGCGGCCCCATCGAGATCGTCAGGGACGCGGACGCCGTCGCTCACATCTACGCGTCGAGCCAGGCGGACGCGGTCTTCGGCCTCGGCTTCGTGCACGCGCAGGACCGGCTCTGGCAGATGGAGTTCCAGCGCCGTGTCGGCAGCGGGCGCCTCTCGGAGGTCATCGGGACCGCCACGCTCGGTACGGACCGGTTCATCCGTACCCTCGGGGTGCGCCAGGCGGCCGAGAGCGCCGTAGCGGCGTTCTCCCCGGAGACCCGGGCCCTCGTCGACGCCTACGTGGCGGGCATCAACGCCTACTTGGCGCAACGGCGCGGCGCGTTGCCGGTCGAGTTCCTCCTCCTGGGCTTCCAGCCCGAGCCGTTCGAGGCGGTAGACGTGGCGGTCTGGGCCAAGATGATGGCCTGGGACCTCGGCGACAACTGGGGCGACGAGCTCCTGCGCGCGCGACTCGTGGCGCAGCTCGCGCCGGATGACGCCGGTCGGATGATCGCCGAGCTGTGGCCCGACATGGACGACGCGGGGACGGTGGTGGTGCCGGACGGCGCTGCGCAGTACCTGAAGGAGATCGACGTCGACGCGCTCCTAGCGCTGTCCGGACCACCCAAGCCCGAGGGTTACGGCTCCAACAACTGGGTCCTCTCCGGCGACGTCACCGCCACGGGCAAGCCGATCCTCGCCAACGACCCGCACCTTGGCCTGCAGGCGCCGTCCCTTTGGTACTTCGCCCATCTCGTCGCGCCCGGGCTGAACGTCATCGGCGCGACGCTGCCTGGTACCCCGGCGGTGCTGCTCGGACGCACCGACCATCACGCGTGGGGTTTCACAAACAACGGAGCCGACGTTCAGGACCTGTTCCTTGAGCGCGTCGACCCCGCGGACGGCGGCCGTTACCTGACCCCGGACGGCAGCGAGCCGTTCGCGGTCCGCCGCGAGACCATCAAGGTCAAGGGGCAGGCCGACGAGGTGATGGAGGTGCGCTCGACGCGTCACGGCCCCGTCATCTCGGACGTCGACACGCGCTCGCGCGACGTCGCCGCCGGGCCGCTCGGCGGCGACGGAACGGTCGTGGCGTTCGCCTGGACGGCGCTCGAGCCCGGCGACCGGACCCTCGAGGCCGTCATGGGCATGA
Organism: Deinococcaceae bacterium; assembly: GCA_040255585.1. Lineage (GTDB taxonomy): Bacteria > Deinococcota > Deinococci > Deinococcales > Trueperaceae > JAAYYF01. Next base: position 10,610 of record JBDZVI010000008.1, on the reverse strand, counting down.
ACCTCGCCGAGAGCTGGGACGAGTTCGAGGACGCGTTGCGGCTGTTCGTCGCGCCCATGCAGAACATCGTCTACGCGGACGTCGACGGCGTGATCGCCTACTACTCCCCGGCGCGCGTCCCGATTCGCGCCGGCGGCATCGGCGCCCTCCCGGTGCCTGGCTGGACCGGCGAGGGCGACTGGATCGGCTACGTGCCGTTCGAGGAGCTCCCGCACTCGGTCCAGCCGGAGAGCGGCCGCATCGTCACCGCCAACCAGCGCGTGGTGCCCGACGACTACGCCTACTACCTGACGCGCGACTGGGCCGACCCGTACCGCGCCGAGCGTATCGGCGAGCTGCTCGACGCGCAGGCGAAAGCCACGGTCGACGCTTCCGTGATGACCCAGCTCGACCAGGTGTCGCTGATGGCCCGCGAGTTCGTGCCCCTCGCCCAGGCCGCCGCGGCCACCACCGACGGGGCGCGGCGCCTCCAGGCGCTGCTCGTCGGCTTCGACGGCAACATGCTCGCCGAAGCGCGTGCGCCGCTGGCGTTCGCGGCCTGGTACCGCCAGTTCGCCTACTCCCTCTACCGCGACGACCTGGGTGACGTGGCCGGCAGCTTCTTCGGCATGCGGCCTGCGCTCACCCGGGCCATCCTCGCCGGCCACCCCGACTGGTGCGACGACGTGACCACCCCGGGCATCGAGACGTGCGAGCAGCAGGCCAGCCTCGCGCTCGACGCCGCGTGGCGCGAACTCGTCGCCGCCTTCGGGGACGACACGAGCAAGTGGAGCTGGGGCAAGGCCCACCAGGCCGTGTACGAGCACGCCGTGCTCGGCGCCACGCCGCTGGCGCGGGTCGCGAACCTGAGCATCGGCAACGGTGGCGACGGCTTCACCGTCGACGCGGCCGGCTACGGCCTCGAGTTCGGCTCGTTCAACCAGACGCACGGACCCGGCTACCGCGCCGTGTACGACCTCGCGGGTGGGGGCGGCTGGTTCATCCACGGCACCGGCCAGTCGGGCAACCTCGTCTCCGGCAACTACCGCGACTACCTGGGCAGGTGGCAGAGCGGCGCCATGGTGCCCATGCGGATGACGCGCGCCGAGGCGGAGAGCGGCGCGCTCGGCACGCTGCGCCTCGTGCCGCGGCAGTGAGCGTGGGCGCCTCTGCGTCGGGGCGGTCCGGCGGCGCGGCGCGGCGCCGGTTGCGCCTTGAGCCCTGGGGCGTCGGCTACGCGGGCTCGGCGCAGGACGTCGGCGGCGCGTTCTCGGGCGACGACGAGCCCACGGACGGGCGCGGGCACCTTGACGACGACGCGCTCTCGGTGGAAGTGCCGATCGGCGCCTGGCGCCCTCTGCGGCCCGCGGCGCCGCTGGCCGTGGCGCGGGCCATCTTCCTCGACGGAGTGCGCAGGGTGGACGCCCGGGCGGTGCTCGAGGGTGCGCCGGAGGCCGGCGCG
>JBDZVI010000008.1:0-9069 GCA_040255585.1 Deinococcaceae bacterium | reverse complement strand
CGGAGGCCGGCGCGCCTGCATCCGATGGGGCCCCCGCCTTCGGCGCGCTCGGCAGCTGCGCGGTGGGCGCGGTGGCGTGCGGCCTGGTGGCCGGCGGCCGCGCCGAGCTCCTCGAGGACGTCGTCGTCGAACGCTGGTGCGCCATAGCGGCCGGGGTCCTAGGGGCACTGGAGGACGTGGTGGTGCCGGCCGGACCCGACCTGCGCGGCGGGGCTCGCCTGACCTTTCGCGTCACGCGCGCCGCGGGCACCGATTGGGACGCGCCCGTGGCACAGCTGCAGGTTCAGATGCGCGAAGCGGAGCGGCGCATGGCCGAGCGGCTCCAACGGCGACTGAGGGAGAGCGGGGAGCAGCCAGGGACCGCCGGCCGCGCGCTGCTGGTGTGCGACGGCCCGCGCCCCCTATACAGCGCGGACGAGAACGTGATCGGCTACCTCAAGACGATCAAGGAGCAGCGTTTGCCCGCCCAAGCGCTCGCGGTGGTCAGGCGTCTGGAGGAGGGCGAGCGCTCGCCCATCTACCTCGTTGACGCGGGGGAGCGCGCCCGCTTCGAATGGTACGTGCGACTGCGCGACCCACGGCCCTGGCTGCACACCCTGGCCGGCAGCGTGCGCGTGCAGGCGTACGCCGGCCCGCAGCCCGGCGCCCTCCTCGCGACGGCGCGGGGGATAGCGGATTGGAGCGCGGCCACCCTGCCGCGCTTCGCCACGAAGGCGCATCAGGATCCGCGCGCCCCGCAGCAGCTCCTGCCCGTGCGTTCCCTCGAAGCGGCGTTGCGACGCCGCCTGGGGAACGCTCCGCTCGTGCGCAGGCGCATAGAGGTGGCCCTCGCCGCCAGCTCAACGGAGGGTGCGTCGTGAGTGAACCGACGGTCTCGCCACCGCCCATCGGGCGTGTCCTCGGCACGGAGGACTCGACGCCCATCGCCTACTGGTTCCTCGTCATCCCGGGTTGCAAGGTGCGGCTCGACGACGTGGTCGTCGTGCGGACCGCCGACCCGACCGGTTCGGGGGCCGAGGTGACGTTCTACGGCGTGGTGGACCAGGTCAGACGCCGGCTCGAGGGCATGCAGTTCGATGGCGACACGGAGCTGATGGCTCAAGGACTCATCCCGGGAGAGGAGAGCTACGCGGCGCACGTCCTCGTCACGCGCCTCGGACCCGAGGAGTTCCTGCCGCCCGCCCCCGGCGACGCCGTCAGGCTCGCGACGGGTGAGGAGCTCGAACGCGCCCTCTACGTCGACGGCATGAAGGCGCGCCTCGGAGCTGGCATCTTGCGCAGCGGCGACCCCGCCTACCTGAACCTCGACTTCGTGGACGGTACGCGGGGCGCGCACGTGAACATCTCCGGCATCTCCGGCGTGGCGACCAAGACGAGCTACGCGCTCTTCCTCCTGTACTCGCTCTTCCACGACCGCCACGGCCGCGGCGGCGCTCCCCTCCTCACGGACCCAGGCTCTGCCCGGGCCGTCGTGTTCAACGTCAAGGGCGAGGACCTCCTCTTCATCGACCAGCCGAACCGACGTCTGGACGAGGAGGAGGGGGCGTGGATGCTGCGCAACCGCGCGGAGAGCGATCGCTACGCGACCCTGGGGCTGCCGGCCGGACCGTTCGAGAGCTGCGCCCTGCACGCCCCGCCCCAGGCGACGCCCGGTGCCAGGCTCGTCGCGGACGCCCAGCAGCGCGACGGCGTCGCCCCTTACGTATGGACCGTCAGGGAGTTCTGCGAGGGGCGGATGCTGCCGTTCGCCTTCGCCGACGTAGGGAGCATGTCGCAACTAGAGTTCCTTCTCCAGAACGTCGAGGAGCGGCTTCACCAGCTCGCCAGGGACCTGCCCGCCAACCAGGTCACGCTGGCGGTCGACTGGGAGCCGCCCGAGAGCGCCGACTCCCAGGACGCGCGCGTCGCCGCCACCGCCCGACGCATCGACGAGGCGGAGGGCTTGTCGTTCGACGCGCTCGCCAGCGGACGCAAGCACAAGCTGCGGACGTTCGCCGAGCTGGTCGACTTCCTCGAGTACAAGCTGCTGAGCGAGGGGGCGTCCGAGGACGACGGCGAGACGGGCGGCGACCCGCGCTGGACCGCCCGGCAACCGAAGGGCACGCGCGAGGCGTTCATCCGGCGCCTCCGCGGCGCCCAGAAGCACCTGTCGCGCCTCGTGCGCGGCGACCTGGATGAGCGGACGGCCAAGGAGGCACGCCTTGACGTGCTCGGCTCGCAGCGGCAGGTGCACGTGGTCGACATCCACCAGCTCGCGCCGCTCGCGCAGATGTTCGTCGTCGGCGTCACCCTGCGCGGGCTGTTCGCGGCCAAGGAGAGAGGGCACAGGGGCAAGGTGTTCGTCGTCCTCGACGAGCTGAACAAGTACGCGCCGGCCGAGGGAGACAGCCCCATCAAGGAGGTGCTGCTCGACATCGCCGAGCGCGGCCGCAGCCTTGGCGTCATCCTCATCGGCGCGCAGCAGACGGCCAGCGAGGTCGAGCGGCGAGTCGTCGGCAACGCGGCCGTGCGGGTCGCGGGACGCCTCGACGCCGCCGAGTCAGAGCGACCCGAGTACCGCTACATGCCCGCCAGCACGCGCTCACGCACCACGATATTGGCGCCGGGCACGATGATCATGCACCAGCCCGACGTGCCGACCCCCGTCCTCGTCACGTTCCCGTTTCCCGCCTGGGCGACGCGCGCTGAAGAGCGCGACGTGGCCGTGAGCGACGCGGAGGCCAGCGGTCTTCTGCGCTGACGTCGAGTTCCGCGCGGCGGCAACGGACGTGGTCGCGCGCGTAGTCGCGCGGCGCGCTCCGGACGGCTCCCCGCCCTTACACTGGCGCGGATGAAGGTACTGCACACGGCGGACTGGCACGCTGGGCGCGGCCTGCACGGCGTGGACCGCACCGGGGAGGTCAAGGAGGCGCTCGAGGAACTCGCCGAGCTCGTCAAGGTCGAGCAGGTCGACCTCGTCGTCGTCGCCGGCGACCTGTACGACAACCGCAACCCGAGCGCCGCCGCCGAGGAGGCCGTCTACCGGTTCTTCCTCGACGTCAGCGCCGCCGGGGTCCAGAGCGTCGTCATCGCGGGTAACCACGACTCCCCGCAACGCCTTGACGCCGTCGGAAGTCTGCTGGGGCTCGCCGGCGTCCACACCATCGGAGCCTTCCGACCCGCCGGGGGCGGCGGCGCGTTCGACCTGGCGGTCCGGGGCGAGCGCGTGCGGGTGGCGGCGTTGCCGTTCCTGTCGGAGCGGCGGATGATCGGCGCCGCCGACCTCGTCGGGGGCGATCAGGCCGGCCAGCAGGGCAGTTACCGCGAGACGATGCGCAAGCTCGTCGGGAACCTGACGGCCGGCATGGACGGTACGACCGTGAACCTGCTCCTCATGCACACGACGTTCGAGGGCGCGAGCCTCGCCAACTCCGAGTACGTGTTCCACAGCACGAACAGCTACACGGTGCCGGCGTCGATCGTGCCGGAGGAGGTGACGTACGCCGCCCTCGGCCACATCCACAAGCCGCAGGGGGTCCAGGGCCTCTCCGATGCCAAAGCGCGCTACCCAGGCAGCCTCCTGCAACTCGACTTCGGCGAGGCTGGCAGCGAGCGCAGCGTCGTCCTCACCGAGCTCCGCGCCGGCCGCGCGCCGGAGTACACGCTCAGGCCGATGGTGGCCGGCAAGCGCTTGAAGCGCGCCGTCGTCGCGGAGGATGAACTCGATAGGCGCGCGGCGGAGCTGGCCGAGTTCCCGGGCTGGCTCAAGCTCGTCGTCAAGCTCGAGCGCCCGCGGCCGGGCCTGAAGGAGCGGCTCCAACGCGACCTCCCCAACCTGTTGGTGGTGGAGCAGCAGCTACCGGGCGAGAGCGCGTCGGACGAGCCAGGCTTCGACCTCGCCGCGCTCGATCTCGTGGCCTCCTTCCGCGACTACCTCCGCGCCGAGCGTGGCGATGACGGTCAGGACGAGCTCGTGGGTACCTTCGCCGACCTGCTGGAAGAGCGGGAGACATGACCCCTATCGAGCTCCGCATCGAAGGGTTCACGTGCTACCGGACGAGGGCCGTCATCGACTTCGGCGGGTCGGGCGCCGGCCTCTTCGCGGTGACCGGTCCGACGGGCGCGGGCAAGTCGACGCTCCTCGACGCGATGACGTACGCGCTGTACGGCCAGACGCCGCGGCTCGGCGGCCGTGGGCTCGAAGCGCTCGTGAGCCCGGGCGCCTCAAGCATGTTCGTGCAGCTCACGTTCCGCGCCGCCACCGGGGTCTACCGGGTGACGCGCGCGGCGCAGCGCAAGCCGAGCGGAGTGGCGAGCGAAGTGCGCGTCGAGCAGGCCGATCCGGGGGCTACGCAACACGACGGCTGGCGCCAACTGCCTGCCAGCGAGCGCGTCCGCGACGCCAACAAAGCCATCGAGGAGATCGTGGGGCTCGACTACGGCGGCTTCACGCGCGCGGTCCTGCTGCCCCAGGGGGCTTTCGACGAGTTCCTGCGCGGCGACGTAGGCGAGCGGCGGCGGCTGCTCGTCAGCCTCCTGGGTCTTGACAAGGTGGAGGAGGTCAGAGGGCTCGCGAGTCGGATAGGGCGCGAGGCGGAGACCGTCGCCAAGGGCCTCGCGAGCCGGCTCGACGAGGACTACGCGGGCGTCGGCGCCCCGGCCGTCCGCGACCTGGAGGAGCGGCGCGAGGCGTTGCAAGGGCGGGCCGTGGCCGTCGACGCGCAAGCGACGGCGGTCGAGGCCGGACTGGCCGCCGCCGAGGAGCACGCGCGCGTCCAGGCGGCGCTGGCTGCCTTGGAGGACAGCAGGGCCGTGCTGCTGCGCGACGCCGAGCGGATCGCGCGCAGCGAGGCCGAGGTCGCGGCGGCCCGCCGTGCGAGCGAAGTGGCGCCCCTCCTCGAGCTGGTCGGACACGCTGAGCTGCGCTTGGCAGGGCTCAGGGAGAAGCTCGCCGGGGTGCAAGCGCGGGCGACCGAGCGGCGTGACGAAGCGGCGGCGGCAGCGGCGGCGCTCGAGACCGTGCGGGTGGCCGTCGCTGCCCGGCTGCCCGAGGTCGAGGCGGAGCTGACCGCGCTCCAGGAGGCGGCCCCGGCCATGGCCATCCTCCAGCGCCTCGGCGGCGGGTTGAGCGTCGACGCGGGCGACGGCCGGCAGGACACCAGCGCGGTGGTGAGCGGCTCAGAAGCCGCTCACCAGCTCATCGACGAGACGGCGTGGGGGAGGCTGGAGCTGGCGGAGGGCCTCCTGCAAGGCTTGGAGAGGGCGGAGACAGCGGAGGCAACGACGCGCGAGCTGGCGCTGGCCGCGGAGGCCGAGGCTACCGGCGCCCGGGCCGAGGCAGAGCGGCTGGCAGCGGAGCGGGAGGCGCGGCTGGAGGCGGGAAAAGCGTTCAGGGCGGCGGCCGAACGGTGTGATGAGGCGCTAAAGGCGGCGCACCTGGCCGACGCCGCTGCTGCCGTGCGTGCCCACGTTCACGTCGGGGACGACTGCCCGGTGTGCGGCAACGTCGTCGAGGCGCTGAGCGTTGGTGGGGGCGACGGCGAGGTGGCGGCCGCCGAGGCCGCGGCCACCGCCGCGCGGCAGGCGCTCGACCGAGCGCTGTCCGAGTTCGCCGACTTCAAGGGGCGCCTGGAGGCGGCCAGGACGCGCGCGGCGGCCGCGGCACAAGGAGCGATCGACGCGCGGGGCCGGGCGGACGCCGCGCTCCGGGAAGTCGCGAGCGCGGCGGCGCGCGTGCGCGAGCTGCTTGGCGCTGCCACCTCTCGAACACGCACCGACGCCGCCGGGCTGAAGGACGAGCTCGCGGCGGCCAGACGTGCCGCGCTGGCCGCGCACGCCCGAGCGGTGGTCGGAAGCCTGAGAGCCGCCGGAGCGGACGTCGAGGCGCTCGCGCGGACCGGGCTGGAGGCGCGCCTGACGCGGTTGAGGAGCGAGGCTACCGAGCTGCGCGCTCGTCTCTCCGCGGCGGTGGAAGCGCACGCGGCGGCCGACAGGGCGGCTCGCGTGGCGTCCGATGAGCTGGCGACCCTGGCGGAGCGGGCGGCCGAGGCGGAAGGGGAGAGCTCGGCCGCCACCGAGCGCCTGGTCACCGCCGTCGCGACGCTGGGCTTCGACGACGCCGCGGCGGCGCGCGCGGCCCTCAAGCCTGCCGCGGCCCTCGCCGAGCTGACCTCAGAGGTCGACGCCTACCGCAACGAGCTTGGCGGCCTCGACGGGCAGATCGCGGCGGCCCGGGCGGCGCTCTTCGCGCTCCCCGCGCTCGACGACCCGGAAGGGCGCGGCCCAGCGGGCCTCGCGGAAGCGTGGCGGGAGCGCCTCAAGGCGCTGCGCGACGAGCGCACCGAGGTCGCCTCGCTGCTCGGCACCACCGAGGGCGAGCTGGCGCGCGCCAGGGACGCGCTGGAGCGCAAGCGCGTCCTGACCGCGCAGCTGGCCGAGGCGCTCTCACGTGCCGAGCTTCACAAGCAGTTGGCGACCGACCTGCGGAGCGACCGCTTCCAGGAGTACCTCATGACCCACGTCCAGCAACGCCTCGCGCGCCGTGCTTCGGCCACGCTCCGTAGCGTCACGGACGGCCGCTTCGACCTCCACCTCCTCGATGGCGACTACCTGGTGGCCGACCAGTGGACGGGCGGCGAGTTGCGCAGCGCGCGCACCTTGTCGGGCGGCGAGAGCTTCGTGGCGAGCCTCGCGCTGGCGCTGGCGCTGTCGGACACGCTGGCCGGCAACGCGGCGTTGGGGGCGCTGTTCCTTGACGAGGGTTTCGGCACCCTCGACGCGGGGACCCTGGAGTCCGTGACGGCGGTGCTCGAGTCGCTGACGGACGAGGGACGGATGGTGGGAGTGATCACCCACGTCCCGGAACTGAGCGAGCGGCTGCCGGCCAGGCTCGTGGTGACGAAGGGGCAGTCCGGCTCGACCGTGGCGTGGGACGCCTGACGGGGGCGGTGCCGAGCGGCAGCCTCAGTCCTTGGCCTCGCCCTTGTCCTCCAACTGCTTGATCTCCTCGATGAAGCGTCCGACGGACTCGAAATCGCCGTACACGCTCAAGAACCGGATGTACGACACGCTGTCGGTGTCCTGCAGGAACTGGAGCACGCGCCTGCCGATCTCCTCGCTGGCTATCTCGGGCGTACCCGTCTCGTCCTCGAACGAATAGGCGAACTCCCGCAACTGCTTCTCGCCGACCGGCCGCTTGTTGCAGGCGATGCGTAGCTTGTCGAGCAGTTTGTCCGGGTTGAAGGCCTCTACGCGCCCTGAACGCTTGCGGACCATGAGCGCCTCGAACTGGGCGCGCTCGTAGGTCGTGAAGCGGCGCGAACAGGCGACGCACTCGCGTCGGCGCCTGATGGCGGCGCCCTCATCCGAAGGGCGCGAGTTGATGACGCGCGTATCCTCGGCCGAGCAGTACGGGCATCTCACGACGGCTCAGGGGCGCCGGCGCGCCAGTGGCCACGGCTCGCCCAGGTCGTCGTCCTCGAGCGCCGCAGCATGGCTGCCCTCGAGGCTCCGCAGGTCGCCGTACAGGTCCTTGGCGGACTCGAGGCCGGCCAAGGTCAAGGTCCCGTCCTCCGCCACGAGGTGGCGGAGCGCCGGGCCGTCCGGCAGGCCAAGGTCCGCCGCCCAGTCCTCGAAGTAGTCGAGCGCGTCGTCTTCCAGTTCCCGATCGGCGGCGAGGACCTCCTCGTCGTCATCGTCGAGCCCGGCGAACCCGAGCCTGGCGCCCGCCCGCCTCACGCCCGGCGCGGCCCGAAGCGCGGTCGCGTCCGGTTCCAGGTCGTCCTGCTCCAGGTCGTCCGACTCCAGGTCGGCGTCCTCCACGCCCGGTGCTCCGGACGCGCCCGACGCCGCTTCGGACCATGCGCCGTCCTCCCACCCCGGCCACCGCTCCTCGTCGCTCTGGCGGACCGACGTGTCGAGCGCGGCCCGGACCTCGGGCAAGAGGTTCTCAGTCACGCGTGGCGGCTGCGGAAGTTCGACGGTGACGGACTGCCCGCTCACCCCGGCCGACTCCTGCGAGCCAAGGAAACGCACGGCCCTCACGAGGGCTTGGTCGTGCCGCGGGTCGGACGACGCGCGCGAAGGCATGACGAGGTTGACGCGCGGATAGGCGAACCTATGCCTGAAACCCTCCACCAGCTCCTTAAGAGCGCCCTGGACGGCCCGCATCTGCACCGACCCCTCCGTCGGCGGTGCCACGAGCACTACCCAGCCGTTGCCGAGCAGCCGCGAGGCGGCTTTCAGGATCAGGTAGCTCGAGCGCACGTTCTCGGCCATGAGCTCGGAGAACTCGCCCTCGGCCAAGTCCTCGAACGGGGTGGTGCTCGACTGCGTGGCGAGGTGGACGACGCCTCCGATGGCGCCGAAGATCTCCATCACCTTGTGGTAGGCGGAGAGCACGTCCATCTGTGTGGTCGCGTCCGTCTGGATGGGGATGGCCTGACCGCCGAGCTCCTCGACCTCGGCTGCCGTCTTGGCGGCCAGATCGACGTCCCGGTCGGCGCAGACGACGTGATAGCCGGAGCGACCGTAGGCCAGTGCGACGGCACGACCGAAGCCGGTCCCGACGTTCGTCACTAACACGACCCGGGTGCTCTCCATTCCCGTAGGATACGACGCACCAAGGGTACCCTCAACCGGCGCCGCTACCCCCTTGGGGTCAGACGCCTTCGGGGGGCTCGTGCAAGGAGGTCCGGATGTTCAGGCGACGCAAGGAGGAAGCGGGGGCCGAGCCTCGCCCCGAGCCCTTCACGTACATACACCGCGACACCGTCCTCACCGGCGACATCTCGGCCACCGGCCGGGTCAGGGTTCACGGCACGGTGCGCGGGAACGTCGGCGTGACGGGTGTGCTCGAGGTGGCGCAGTCCGGCCTCGTCGAGGCCCAGGACGTCGAGGCTGACGAGGTGAAGATCATCGGCAGGGTCGTCGCGACGCGGGTCGTCGCGCGCGGCAAGGTGGAGGTGTGGAAGGGAGGGGAGCTCGTCGGCGACGTGAGGGCCGCAGCGCTCGACATCGAGGACGGCGCGCGGTTCACGGGCAGGAGCGAGATGATCGCGCCAACCGGGAGCGCGGCGGTCGAGCATGCGC
>JBDZVI010000078.1:0-13893 GCA_040255585.1 Deinococcaceae bacterium | reverse complement strand
CGCTCGCCTCAGGACCACCAGCCGGGTTCAGCCAGCAGCCGAGCTCGTATGGCGCTGGCTGAGTCACGCGCCGGCCCACTCAGTCGAGCGTCGCTCGGCTTAGGGTCTGTTCACTCTCGACGGCACGGCGTCAGACGTCACGCACGACTGAGACACGATCGAGGACGAACCACCAGCCTCCCCCCACGCAACGACCGAACTCGACAGGATGCTCCACGGGTACGCGCTCCTCAACGACTCAAGAGCCATTTGCGCGCCATGCCGGGGTTTTAACCGTACAGCGCATAGGATGCAACACGACTACCTTCTAGAACGCTACCGCCTGACTCAACGCGGTGACCATGGGAGGCCTAGGACGAAAAACGACACGATATGCAACCAGGCAGTTGCGCAATCACCTGGTTGCACGAGTGCGCGGTTCTCAAGAAGGACCCAGACCCCCCAACCCCCAGACCCCCCGACCCTGAGAACGAAAAGCACAACGCCCGACCCGACCACCTAGACCGTACTCAGGCACCTCACTAGGAATGAAGCCCAAGAACCCACTCGCCAGAACCAAACACAAGATACCACTCAAAACCATGGAGATCATCGATCACCAAACTTTCATGCCAAACCAGCAACGCGCGCCAACCAACACAAACCATCCCCAAAACCGCATATCACACCACACAACATAGAACGAACACGCCCTAGTCGAGCGCCGCCCTCACCTGCAGGCTGCCGAGGAACTCGCGCAGCCAGAGCGCGTAGCGCTCCGGGTCGTGGTTCCAGGCCTCCACATGCTCAACTCCTGGAAGGCGCAAGTACGTGAGAGGCGCGCGCACGGCCGCCGCGAAGGCGTCGACGGACGCGATGGGTACTGTGGAGTCGTCCTCGCCGGCGATGAGCAGCACCGGCACGCCGATGTCGGGCGCGTAATCCGCCTGCTCCAGCCCGCCGAAGTCGGCGCCCGTGCGCAAACGCGCTACGAGTAGCGCCAGGCGGGTGAGCGTGCCGGGGAGCGGCATGCCGGCCTTCGCGGCGCCGAGCTCGACGACCGCGGAGACGCTCACGAGCGGCGAATCCAGGATCAGGCCGACCACCTCAGGCGCCGAGCCCGGCCAGCGCTCGAGCGCCTCGAGCGCCACCGCCCCGCCCATCGACAGTCCGTAGAGGACTACCCTGTCGTGACCGCGCCTGGCGAGCTCCAGCGCACCGACTAGGGCGTCCTGCCACTCGCTGGCACCGTAGTGGTACAGGCCGTCGGGGCTCGCGTCGCTGGCGTCGTGGTTGCGGTAGGCCAGCGCCAGGACTGGCAGACCAGCCTCGTGGAGCGGTTCGATGAAACGCAGGGTCTCGATCAGCTCACCGCGCCGCCGCCCGTGCAGGATGAGGACGGCCGTGCGCTGTTCGCCAGGCACGTACCATGCGTGCAGCTGGCCGACCGGCCCGGCGAGGGTGAGGTCATCGAACGGCAGTCCCAGATCGGCCTGCGGGTCCCGGCGGTAGTAGAAGTTGTCAAGCCGCGCCGGGGCGCCCGCGGTGGGCGGCGTGCCGTTCAACAGCTCCACCGCGCGGGTGACGACGCCGGCACCGTCGGAGAGCGTCTCCCCTAACGCGGCGTAGCCGCCCTCCCACAACACGGCGTACTTGCCTCGCAGCCGCGGATTGGCGTGCTGCGCGGGCGACTCGGCAACCTGTCCGGCGGCCTGCTCCGGCGCCGGGATCCCTACGGCGTAGCGTCCACCGCCCAGGTCCTCCACGCTGGCAAGTTCGAACTCCGGCATGAGACCGTACGGGCTGGGCACGATCACGCGACCGGAGAGCACCCAGCCGACCGCCACCGCGGCGACGACCGCGAGGACGAGCAGCGCGACGATCGACCAGGCCAGCACGGCGCGCCTCACCAGGCCACTACGCCGTAGGTGTCCTCGCGGTCGGGGCTCGTCGAGAAGATGCTCACCGGCACGCCCGTGCGCTCCTCGATGAGGGCGAGGTAGTCGAGCACCTGCCGGGGCAGGGCCTCACGGCTGCCGAGCCCGCGCAGCTCGCCCCAGCCGGGCAGGTCCTCGTACACGGGGCCGTCCGGCCCGTGGTCGACGGCGACCCGCACGCGTTCCAGCCCGGAGAGGACATCGAGCTTCGTCACCACGAGGCCGTCGAAGCCGTTGATCTCGCACGCGTACCGGAGCTGCGGCAGGTCGAGCCAGCCGACGCGGCGCGGGCGGCCCGTGGTGGTGCCGTACTCGTCCCACTGGTTGCTACCGCTCCCCCGCAACCGGAGCGCCATGGCGTCGTCCGTGAGCTCGGTGGGGAACGGTCCATGACCGACGCGGCTCGTGAACGCCTTCACCACGCCGTAGACGGCGCCGAGCGCCTTGTGGCTGACGCCGGCGCCCACGAGGATGCCGCCAACACTCGGATGACTCGACGTCACGTACGGGTACGTGCCGTAGGCGAGGTCAAGCATGGTGCCCTGCCCGCCCTCGAAGAGCACGCGCTCGCCCCGCTTGAGGGCGGCGCGCACGAGTTCGCCGGTGTCCGCGACCATGGGCGCGAGACGCTCGCGCACCTCGGCGAGCTCGTCCATGGCGTAGGCCACGCTCGACCAGCCGACGCGGGCCGTCGAGTTCGGCTTCGCCTCCAGGAGGCGCGCGAGGCGTTCGCGCATGAGCGCGTCATCGAGGAGGTCGCCCGCCCTCACGCCGATGCGCCTGGCCTTGTCGGAGTACGCCGGGCCGATGCCGCGGCCGGTCGTGCCGACGAAGCCGCCGCCCTCGTCGTTCTTCTTGTGGTGAGGGAGCACTAGGTGAGCCTCGGTGGAGACGAGCACGCGGCCGGGGTCGCGGCGCGTACTCAGGGCGTCGAGCTCCTCGACGAACGTCCACGGGTCGATGACCATGCCCCCACCCAGGACTGACGTAGGGCGGTCGTGCAGCGTGCCGCAAGGGAGGTGATGGAGCTTGAACACCTCGTCCCCTACGACCACCGTGTGCCCGGCGTTGGCACCGCCGGAGTAGCGCACCACGAAGTCGGCCTCCGCGGCGAGCGCGTCGACGACCTTCCCCTTGCCCTCGTCGCCCCACTGGGCGCCGATCATCGCGATTCCAGGCATCGGCCCTCCACGTTCGGCGCGCTCGTCTCGTGAAGCGTGGGCGCGCCAAGCCTCGGGCAGCCTACCAGGCCCTGGTCGGGAGTGAGGATGGCGCTAGCGCCCGGCTCGGCGCAGGAGTACTCTGGCACGATGTCCGACCATCGACCACGCGTGTTGCTCAGCACTGGGATCAGCTTCCGCACGACGGGCCTGCTACGCGAGGACTCCGGCACGGGGCGCAACTACTCGCAAGCCGTCGCGTTGGCGGGAGGGCTGCCGACGATGGTGGCCGTGCTCGACACCCAGCTCGTTGGTGAGTACGCGGCTACGCATGACGCCTTACTCCTCACGGGCGGCGTAGACGTCGACCCCGCCCTCTTCGGGGCGATCCCGCACCCGGACCTTGGCAGCGTCGACGAGCGCCGCGACGCGTTCGAGATCGAGCTCTACCACGCGTTCCGCAAGCTCGGTAAACCAGTGCTCGGCATCTGCCGCGGTCACCAGGTCATCAACGTGGCGGAGGGTGGCACGCTGCACCAGCACGTCCCGGCGCTGCCCGAGGCGTGGCAGCACGAGCAGCACGACCTCCGCGGCTCACCGCTCCACCCCGTGAGGCTCACGCCCGGCAGCCGGCTGGCGAGCGCCTTCGGCACGACGGACGTACGTACGAACAGCTACCACCACCAGGCCGTCGACGTGGTCGGCGCCGGCCTGAAGGCCGTGGCGCACTCCGGCGACGGGCTGGTAGAGGCCGTCGAGGAGCGCCACGGCTCTTGGGTGCTCGGCGTGCAGTGGCACCCGGAGATGGCCTACAAGGAGCACCCCGAGCACCACGCGCCGTTCCGCCTCCTGCTGGAGGCCGTCAAGATGGTCGGCGCGCGGGCGTAGGGCCCGTACGGCGCGCGCGTAAGGCCGGCAGTAACCGGACAAGGGACCTGCCCGGGTGCCGAGGTAACCACCAGCCGGCGTCAGTCAGTCCGAGCGGGTCGCCGCCCGCCAGTCGACGCGCGGCGTTATGTCCTTGACGATGGTCTCGAGAGCGCGCCGGTCCTCGATGTCGAAGTTGGCGAGCCGGGCGCTGTCGAGGTCGAGCACGCCGACGACCTCCCCGTCCACGACGACCGGCACGACGATCTCGGAGCGCGAGCGCGCGTCGCACGCGATGTGCCCAGGGAACGCGCCCACGTCCGGCACGACCTGGGTGCGGCGCTCCGTGACGGCCGCGCCGCACACGCCGCGCCCCACCGCGATCCGCACGCACGCCGGTCTGCCTTGGAAGGGTCCGAGCACGAGTTCGCCACCCTTCATGAGGTAGAAGCCGGCCCAGTTCAGCCCGGGCACGTGCTCGAAGACCGCGCTCGCCACGTTGGCCAGGTTGGCGAGCCAGTCGGGCTCTCCCTCCGTAAGTGCGAGCACGTAGCGGCGCAACTCGATGTAGCGGTCGTTCTTGCTGGCGCCTTCCGCCAGGGGCGGCATGTAGTCGACCTCGTGATGCGTGATCATCTGCTCATCAGTTGGCGGCGGTGTAGCCAGCGAAGTAGATCATCCACAGGATGCCGAAGCGGTCCTGGAACGAGGCGTACAGCTCGGCGAACCCGGTGTCGCCGAGCGGCATCGTGACCTGCTTGGCCCCCTCGCCGAGGCTCGCGTAGAGCCGCCGCGCCTCGTCCGCGCTGTCGACGGTGATCATGACGTGGGTCGAGGTGCCGAACTGGACCCTGCCCATGTGAGACGGGGCGTCGCTCGCCATCAGGACTCTGCCGTCCGGCAGGCTGAGCGAGGCGTGCATGAGCAGGTCGCGCTCACCCTCGGGAACGCCGTCGGCGGCACTGGGGAACTCGCTGAACCGTGAGACCCGCAACTCGCCACCGAACACGGACTGGTAGAACTTCATCGCCTCTTCGGCGTCGCCGGAGAAGTTCAGGTAAGGATCGAACCGCGCCATCTTCGTTCCTCGATTCCGGGCGTCTTGCCACTCGACACCACCCGCTGGAGTCACACGATACACGTGGGCTCAACTCTCCAGCTTGCGCCAGCCCCAGATCTTCATCGTCACCTCGCCCGAGAGCTTGTGGCCGTACTCCGAGAGCTGGCGCGTGATGTGCCCGCGGTGATGCGCCTCGTGCTGCATGAGGTAGGCCATCATCATGGCCGTGCGCCTAGGCATGCCGGGTATGCGCCCCTCGCCACGCAGGACGGCTCCCGTGAACAGGTCGACGAGGACCAGCCGGTTCTCACCGAGGGCGACGAGCGCTTCCGCCTTCGTGACCGTCTTGGACGGCAGAGCGTCGCCGACGAGCGCCTTCGCCATCTTCGTGAACGTGCGCCTGAGCCCGTAGACGTGCGCCACTATGCCGGCGATGGTGCGCCCCTTCTGGAGGGGCGGGGCGTGCCAGTACTCGTCCGGCACGGCCGCCACGAGCACCTCGGTGACCTCGAGGGCGTGGGAGAAAGCCTCGATGACCTCACGCTCGAGGTCGAGCGGTTTCTTCGCCATATCGCCGGTACGGTAGACGCGCCTCGGCACGTCCGTCAAGTGCAGCGACCAGGACGCCGACCCCGGTTGACACGCGGCCGTCACCTGTTACACTCTCCGCCATGACCAGACCGCTCTCGGGAGGTGGTGCCGTGGACGATGGCTATGACTATAGCTACGCGTATCCGCTCGACGCTGCCGCCCTAGCGGCCGTAGTCGCGGTCTAGGCGAGCGCTCGCCCCAACGGACAGCCGCTGTCCCGTCACCGACTGGCCGCGGCGGCCTGAGTCAAGCGCGAGCCGACCGACCCCCACGCAACCGAACCCGCAACCAGCCAGCCCTACCGAGCGCCGCGGAGCGTGGCGCGACGGCCGCGGGCCGCCACCAGACCGACACGCGCCCCCCAGGCGCAGCCCAAGGAGAAGAGCCATGGTCATCGTCATGACCAAGAACGCCCCGAAAGAGTCCCTAGAGCGCGTCCTCGCCGAGGTGCGGGCGCGCGGCTTCACGCCCCACGTCAGCGAGGGCGAGTCGCGCACCCTCATCGGCGCCATCGGCCCCGCCCCGACCGAGGAGGTCAGGGAGCAGTTCGCCGCCCTGCCCGGCGTCGACACCGTCATGCGCATCTCCAAGCCGTACAAGCTCGCCTCGCGCGAGTTCAGGCACGACGACTCCACCGTCACCATCGGCGCGCCGGGCAGGGGGAGAACGGTGCAGACCGGCAACGGGACCTTCGTGGTGGCCGCCGGTCCGTGCGGGGTCGAGACCCGCGAGCAGCTCAACGACGCGGCCGCCATCGTGAAGAAGCACGGGGCGACCGTGCTGCGCGGCGGCGCCTACAAGCCGCGCACGAGCCCATACTCGTTCCAGGGGCTCGGCCAGGAGGGCTTGCGGATCCTGGAGGACGCCAGGGCGGCGACGGGGCTCCCGATCGTCACGGAGGTCACGGCGCCGGAGCTCGTCGAGACGGTGGCCGAGAGCGCGGACATGCTGCAGATCGGCGCTCGCAACACGCAGAACTTCGCCCTCCTCGCCGAGGTCGGCAAGGCCGGCAAACCGGTGTTATTCAAGCGCGGCATGAGCACGTCCATCAGCGAGTTCCTGCAGGCGGCCGAGTACGTGTTGAGCCAGGGCAACCCGAACGTGGTGCTGTGCGAGCGGGGCATCCGGACGTTCGAGACGAGCACGCGCTTCACCCTCGACGTCAGCGCCGTGCCGGTGCTGAAGGAGCTCTCCCACCTGCCCGTCTGGGTCGATCCTAGCCACGCCGCTGGCCGGCGCGGGCTCGTGCCGTCCCTGGCCCTCGCCAGCGCGGCGGCCGGCGCGGACGGCCTCATCGTCGAAGTGCACGCCAAGCCGGAAGAGGCGAAGTCGGACGCCGCGCAGCAGCTCGACGACGCGGAGTTCGGACGGCTCATGACCCGCCTGCGCGGCGTGGTCGCGGCCCTCGGCAAGAGCCTGTAACGCCGATGGAGGTGCCCCCGCTCTTCGGGACCGTCGTCGTCGCCG
Source organism: Deinococcaceae bacterium (assembly GCA_040255585.1). GTDB lineage: Bacteria > Deinococcota > Deinococci > Deinococcales > Trueperaceae > JAAYYF01. Next base: position 6,832 of record JBDZVI010000078.1, on the reverse strand, counting down.
GGGTCGGCCTCATCGGCGGCTCCATCGCGCTCGGCACGCGGCGGCGGCGCCTCGCCCGCCGCGTGATCGGCTTCGACCGCGACCCCGGCGTGCTCGACGCGGCTCGCGGCCTTGGTGCCATCGACGAGGCCCAACTCGCGCCCGGCCCGTGGCTACGCGAGGCGGACCTACTGATACTCGCCGCGCCGGCCCGCGCCATCGTCACGTTGGGCGAGGCGCTGCTTCCCCACCTGGCCGAAGGCGCCATCGTCACCGACGTCGGCAGCGTCAAGAGCCCGGTGGTCACCGCCCTGAAGCGGGCGCGCTTCGTCGGCGGCCACCCCATGGCGGGCAGCGAGCGCGGCGGTATCCTCAACGCCAACGCCGCCCTCATCGAGAACGCCGTCTGGGTCCTGACGCCCGAACCAGGCGCCACGGACCCGGATGCTCTCGCGGCCGTCAGGGGGTACGTCTCGGCCCTCGGCGCCAGGCCCATCGAGGTTAGCCCAGCCCTGCACGATCGCCTCGTCGCGACCGTAAGCCACCTCCCCTACCTCGCGTCCGTGGCGCTGACTGCGCTCGTCGCGGAGGGCGAGGAGCGCTCACTCAAGATGCTCCTGGCGGCCGGCGGCTTCCGCGACCTGACGCGCGTGGCAAGCGGCGACCCGCTGATGAGCCGCGACATGGTGGCCGGCAACCGCGCGGCCGTTCGCGACGCGCTGCACGCCTTCAGGGCCCAGCTCGACCACCTGGAGGGGTTGCTGGACGACCCGGAGGGGCTGCTGACCGCCGGCGAGGCGGCCAAGCTGACCCGTGACGGCATCCCCATCGTCCGGCGCAGCCTCCTACCCGCCAGGCACGAGGTCGTCCTGGCGGTGCCCGACCGGCCGGGCGAGTTGGCGCGCATCACGCACGCGCTCGGCGAGGCGGGCGTGAACGTCAAGGACATCGAGGTCCTTGGCATCCGCGAGACGGGCGGGGCCATCCGGCTCGCCTTCGAGACCAGCGAGGAGCTCGTGCGGGGCAGCGAGGCGCTGCGCGCCGCCGGCTACGACGTGCACGGCCGCAACGGCGCGGCTTGAGCGTGGGCGGCGCGTCCGCGGAGCGGGGGGAGCTGTTCGAGCTGGCGGTGGCGCGGGCGGCGACCTACCTCGACCGCCTCAAGCCCGGCTGGCGGGAAGCTCCGGACCCCCGCGAACTGCGCGCGGTCCTGGAACTCTGGTACCTTCGGACGCGCTTCGCCTACCGGATACCGCTCGAGGACGTCGTGACGGCGCTGCTCGCCCTCGACGACAGGGGAGCGTGAAGCGCGGGCCGAGCCAAGCGCCTAGGCCAGCCGGAACAGCGCCGCCATCCCCTGCCCGCCGCCCACGCACATCGAGATGACGCCGTGCTCCGCGCCGCGACGACGCATCTCGGCGAAGAGGTCGGCCGCGATGCGCGCGCCGGTGGCCCCGAGCGGGTGGCCGATCGCGATGGCCCCGCCGTTGACGTTCAACTTCTCGTCCGGGATGCCTAGTTCGCTCTGGCAGTAGTACGCCTGGCTGGCGAACGCCTCGTTGATCTCGACGAGGTCGATGTCCTCTAGCGTCATGCCCACCTTGGTGAGCAGCTTGCGGATGGCCGGCACCGGCCCGATCCCCATGACCTCCGGCTCCACCCCGACCACGGCCGCCTGCACGAGGCGCGCGAGCGGTCGCAGACCCAACGCGGCGGCCGCGTCGGCCCGCATGATCACGCTCATGGCGGCACCGTCGTTGAGCGGGCTCGAGTTGCCGGCCGTGACGGTGGCGGTGGCGTCTTGCGCGAACACGGTCGGTAGGGTGGCGAGCTTCTCGAGGCTCGAGCCGGCGCGCGGGCCCTCGTCCTGTGCGAGCACGACGTCGCGCCACTCGCCCGCCTCGTCTCTCACGCGCGTGGCCACCGGCACGACCTGCTCGGCGAAGCGTCCGGCCGCGCGGGCCGCCAGCGCCTTCGCGTGGCTGGCGAGGGCGAAGCGGTCCTGCTGCTCGCGCGTTATCCCGTAGCGCCGCGCCACGGCCTCGGCCGTCTGGCCCATGGGGTGATAGGCGCCCGGTCTGCTCCGCACCAACTCGCGGTTGAGGGGGAGGTCGCGACCGCCCATGGGCACGCGGCTCGTGCAGTCCGAGCCGCCGGCCAGCACGACCTCGTTCATGCCGCCGGCCACGCTGTGCACGCCCTGCACGATCGTCTGGAGGCCAGAGGCGCAGAAGCGGTTGATGGTGGCGCCGGCCGCCCCGTCAGGCAGCCCTGCGATGAGGCTCGCGATGCGCGCCAGGTTGTAGCCGGCCTCGCCCTCCGGGTGGGCGTTGCCGACGAGCACGTCGTCGACGCGTTCCGGGGCGAGCCCCGGCGTGCGCGCCAAGGCCTCGCGGATGACGAGCGCCGCCAGGTCGTCGGGCCGCGTGTCCTTGAGGAGCCCCTTGTGGGCCCTGCCGACCGGGGTGCGGATGGCCGTCGTGATGACTACGTCGTGCACGGTCTTCTCCTGTGTCTGGAAGCGCGCGGGCGACCGCCGGTCGGGCGTCGGCGCCGGGCCAGCGCCACCGGTTGGGTGAGCCGCGTCTCAGTTCGTGTGCCAGGGGCGGATGACGATGGCGCCGTCCTTGAGGTGCGCCACCTCCGGTCCGTTCTCCTCGAGACCGTCCTCGCCGCCGGCCTGCGCCAGTGCGTTGCCTATGCGGAGTTGCGGGCTAAGGATGCGCCGCGCCCAGATCACGGCCCTGTCGTTGCCGTTCGCGCCGGCGTGCGCCAGGCCGCGCAACGTGCCGACCACGATGATGTCGTCGTTGGCGATGATCTCCGCGCCGGCGTTGACATCCCCGAGGACGACGACCGACCCCGTCGAGTCGATCTTGCCGCCGCTCCGCACGGTGCGTGCGACTATCACCGTCTCGCCCCGCGCCTGCATGACGGCGGTGGGCGGCCGCACGTCGACGAGCGTGCCGCCGGCGGAGGCCACCTGCCCCGCGATCGCCTCGATGAGCGCGTGGGGCGTGCGTTCTGCGATCTCGACGGACACCTTGTCGACCAGCAGCTCGGCATGCGCCTCTAGCATGGCCGAGACCCCGGCCACGTCGTCGCCTTGCTCGAGGCTCAGCAGGATCCCACCACGAATCCCTCTAGCTTTCATGGTTTTACCGGCACCTCCACGCCGCGCAGCCGCCAGTACCCCGCCAGGAAGTCCCGCGCGATGGGGACCGAGACGCGTGAGCTGGAGCCGCCGTACTCGATGAATACCACGACCGCGACCTCCGGGGCCTCGTAAGGTGAGAACCCCATGAACCAGGCGTGGGTGTAGTCGCCGCCGCGCGACGTCTGCGCCGTGCCCGTCTTGCCTGCGACGCTCACGGGGAACGCGCCGGGACCGAGGAGGCTGCGCGACGGGAAGTCCGTGAGCATCATGCGCATGCCCTCGCGTAGGGTGCCGTAGAAGTCGCCGGGGATGTCGGTCACGCGCGGTTCGAAGACCTCGTCGCCGACGCGCGCGATGAGATGGGGCTCCACCTGGTGCCCGTTCAGGGCAACGGTGGAGATGAGCTGCGCGATCTGGAGCGGCGTGGCGAGAGTGTCGCCCTGGCCGATGATGGTGTTGAGCGTGAAGCCGGGCAGCCAGCCGTGCTCGTACTGGGGCTGCGACCTCACCCAGTCGCGGTCGGGCACGCGGCCCGTCTTCTCCTCGGGGAGCCCGACGTCGAGCTTGACGCCGAAGCCGAGATCGTGCGCGCGCTCGACGACGTCGGCGATGAGGGGCGCCCAGCCGACGCCGAAGCTGGGAGTGACGGCGGCCGCGTGCCAGAAGAACGTGTTGCAACTGTCGGCGATCGCCTGCTTGACCGTGTAGCCGCCCTTGCCGTACGTGTCCCAGTTGCGCCACGTGCCGCCACCGAAACTGAAGGAGGCCGAGCACTGGTAGACCGAGTTCGGCGAGATGTAGCCCTTCTCGAGGAGCGCGGAGGACGTGACGATCTTGAACGTCGAGGCGGGCGGGTACGCCTCCACCGCGCGGTTGGCGAGGGGCACGTGCTTGGAGTCGGTGAGGATGGCGGTCACGGCCTCCGGGTCGGAGGGGCGGCGCGTGAAGACGTTCTGGTCGAACGTCGGCGCGCTCGCCATGGCGAGGATCTCGCCCGTGCGCGGGTCGAGCGCGATGATGGCGCCTCGCAACACGTCCTCAGTCGGCAGGCCGACGCGCCGGCGGTCGGTGTTGACGTACTGCAACGAGCCGGCGAGGACGTCCTCGGCCAACCGCTGGATCTGCGGGTCGAGCGTGAGGACGACGTCCTGCCCCGGCTGGGCCGTCAGCACGACCTGCGACGCCACCTCCGTGCCACGGTTGTCGACCTCGACCTGCCGCGTGCCCGGCGCCCCGAAAAGGATGTCGTCGAGGCCCGCCTCGAGGCCCATCACCCCTACCAGGTCGTTGTTCGACAGCCCGGGGTTGCGCACCGGGTCGGCCTGCGCCGTGTAGCCGATGGTCTGGGCGGCCAGGTTGGTCGGGTAGGTGCGCTCGAGACGTTCGCGCAGGTAGAGGTTCGAGCTGCCCGCGACGCGCTCCTCGACGGCGCTCACGAGCTGGTCGGGGATGTTCCAGGCGATCACGGCGCCGTTCTGCACTTCTTCCGCCTTCGTGCGGTCCGGTTGGCGCGGGGGGCCGCTCAGCCCAAGGAGGGCGGCCAAGTGGTCCCAGTCGGAGATCGGGCCGCCGCGGTAGAGCAGGTCGTAGGCGACGCGGTCGTCGGCCAGCACGGTGCCGTCGCGCGCCAGGATGCGCCCGCGCAAGGGGACGATGTGGCGCTGCTGCGTCGCGTTCTGCACGGAGCGCGCCGTGTACTCCTCGACCATGACGAGCTGCAGGTACATGAGGCGCGCCGTGTACAGGGCGAGGACCGTCAGCATCCCGGCCAGCAGCACGCGCATGCGCCCCTGCATCATCTAGAGGAGCTCCTTCTGCAGGACGCGGCTCCGCTCGAGCAGGGCGGCGCTCCAGGGCAGTACGAGGAGGCCGGCGGCCACCGTCAGGACGCTCTCGACGAGCCCCACCATGGCGGCCCGGCCGAGGCCGAGCGCGCCGCCGGAGAGCCACACGACCACGCCGAGCATGACGGCCCATTTACCGAGGCTGGCGACGAAGACGACGAGAACGCGCTCAAGCACCCCCGTGTTGGAGAGTTGCGCCCTCACCATCGAGCCCGCCAGGGCGGCCGCTGCGAGGGCGAACGCATGCGCCCCCAACACGCCGCTGCCGACGACGTCCTGCAGCAGCCCGACCCCGTAGGCGACGAGCACGAGTTGCCACGGCTGGATGCGCCACAGGAGCGTCAGCACGGCCAGGAGGAAGAGGTCAGGCGCCGGGATGGGCGCCAGCATGGAAGACAGGAAGCCCTGCGCCACCAGGAGGATCAGGTAGAAGACCACGAGGCGCACGGTGCGAGTCTACCCGACCCTCCGGGCGCTACTTGCCGAAGATGTTAGGCAGCTCGGCGAGATCGACCAGCACGTCACGGGGCTTGCTCCCCTGGTGCGGGCCGACCACCCCGAGCGCCTCGAGCGAGTCCATGAGCTTCCCAGCGCGCGCATGGCCGACGGAGAGGCGGCGCTGCAGCCGCGACACGCTCGCCTGCTTCTCGTTGATGACGAGTTCGGCCGCCGCGCGCAGCTTGTCGTCGTTCCAGTCGATGAGGCCGGTGGCCGTCGACTCGTCGGCCGGCGGCGGGTCGAAGTCCGCGCCGTACGCCTCCACGAAGTCGTCGTCGAAGTACTGGCGCCTGAGGAAGTCGGCCAGCCGCCCGATCTCGTTCTCGCTCACGAACGGCCCCTGCAGGCGCACGGCCTTCACCAGGCCGGGCTGGTAGTAGAGCATGTCGCCCATGCCGATCAGGCGCTCGGCGCCCATGGAGTCGAGGATCGTGCGCGAGTCGTGGCTGCTGGAGACGGCGAACGCCATGCGCGCCGGCACGTTCACCTTGATGAGGCTCGTCAGGATGTCTACCGAGGGCCGCTGCGTGGCGAGGATCAGGTGCATGCCGGTGGCGCGCGCCATCTGGGCGAGGCGCATGATGGCGGACTCGACCTCCTTCGGGCTCGTGATCATGAGGTCGGCGAGCTCGTCGATGATGATGGCGATGAAGGGCAGCGGCGGCAGGTCGAGCGTCTTGGCCTTCTCGTTGTACTGGTCGAGGTTCTTGGCCCCGACCTTCGACATCATCTTGTAGCGCCGCTCCATGTGCGAGACGGCGCCGAGGAGCACGCCGGCGGCGTCCGAAGGGTTCGTGACGACCGGGCGGAGCAGGTGCGGGATGCCGTCGTACGGCGTCAGTTCGACCATCTTCGGGTCGATCATCAGGAAGCGCATCTCGGTGGGTAGGAACCGGTAGAGCAGCGAGGAGATGAGCGTGTTGACGGCCACCGACTTGCCGGAACCGGTCGAGCCGGCGATGAGGAGGTGCGGCATGCGCGTGAGGTCGCCGACCATCATCTCGCCGTCGATGGAGCGGCCGAGCACGATCGGCATCCGCGCCTTGGAGCGTCGGTAGCTCGGCGTCTCGACGGCCTCCCTGAACCGCACGAGCTCGCGGTGCGCGTTGGGGACCTCGAGGCCGATGACGCTCTTGCCGGGGATGGGCGCCTCGATGCGCACGGAGCCCACGGCCATGGCGAGCGCGAGGTCGTCGGCGAGGTTGGCGAAGCGGCTGATCTTCTCGCCCGGCGCCGGCTCCACCTCGAAGCGGGTGACGCTCGGACCACGCACGGCCGCCGTGACCCTGCCGCCCAGCTTGAAGTTCGCCAGGGTGTCGTCGATCTGGCGCACGCGCGCCTTGTGCTCCTGCGC
>JBDZVI010000152.1:0-2669 GCA_040255585.1 Deinococcaceae bacterium | reverse complement strand
CGTCGAGCGGCAGGCGCATGGGGTAGCCCTTGATCTGGACGTCGCCTTCTTGCATAACGTTGAAGAGCGCCACCTGCACCTTGCCTGCGAGATCCGGGAGCTCGTTGATGGCGAAGATGCCGCGGTTGGCGCGTGGCAGGAGGCCGAAGTGCACCGCGCGCTCGTCACCGAGCCGCGTGCCGAGCCTCGCGGCTTTGATCGGATCGATGTCGCCGACGATGTCGGCCACCGTCGTATCCGGCGTGGCGAGCTTCTCCACGTAGCGCTGCTCGCGGGACAGCCAACCTATCGGCGTGTCGTCGCCCTGGGCGGCCAGGAGCTCACGGCCCTCCATGCTCAAGGGCGCGAAGGGGTCGTCGTGCAACTCGGTGCCCTCGATGTACGGCACCTCGGCGTCCAGGAGGGTGACCAGCTGCCGAAGGATGCGGGTCTTCGCCTGGCCGCGCAAACCGAGCAGGATGAAGTTGTGCCGGCTGAGCAGCGCGTTGACCACCGCCGGCACGACCGTCTCGTCGTAGCCGACCACCCCTGGGAAGAGGGGTTGCCCGCGCTGCAGTGCCGCGACGAGGTTGGTCCTGATCTCGTCGCGTACGCTCCTGCCTGCCAACGCCTCCCAGCGCGTGCCACGGAGCCCGCGGAGGGTGGCCGGGCGCTCATCGTGCGTGCTGGACGTGCTTCTTGCTGCCCGCGAAGTCGTCATGGCCAATGCTAGCACCGGCACATGAGCCCGCCTGTCGGCGGAACTGAGTCCGCCTACCCTCTCTAGGTGCGCGCCTAGCGCGGCGCGCTCAGCACTAAGCCGTCTAGCTCGAGGCGCGCCTCGTGCTAGACGCACCCAGTTCGTAGGTGCGACAAGCTGCCGAGAAAGATTGACCCTGCGTGGGGGGCGCAGGGTCAAAGAGAGGAGATGGTGGAGGGCACAAGGCCCTCTCCCTGGTTCCCGGGGGGAAGGAACCGAACGGATTCTACACTATGCGCGTGTGGCGTGTCACTCGTTCTACACGCGCTGCTCGCCCTGTTATCCTCCCTCATGAACAGCGTAAGAAGCGCCGAAGTGATAGCCGTTGGCACCGAACTGCTGCTCGGCGAAGTGGTGGATACGAACAGCGCGCGCGTCGCCGCCGACCTGGCCGAGGTAGGCGTCGACGTCTACTGGTCGCAGCGCGTCGGCGACAACCAGGCGCGGATCGTCGCCGCGCTCGATGCCGCCCTCGACCGTTCCGACCTCGTGGTCATGACGGGCGGGCTCGGCCCGACGGACGACGACCTGACGCGGGAGGCCATCGCAGCACTGCTGGGCGAGGCGCAGACCGTCGACCCAGGTCTCGAAGCGTGGCTGAGGAGGCGCTTCACCGCCAACGGTAGGGAGATGCCCGCCTCGAACCTGCGTCAGGCGCACGTCATCCCGTCTTCCGAAATCCTCTCAAACCCGGTCGGGACTGCGCCCGGTTGGCTCGTGCGCCTCACTAGGGCAGGCAAGGAGCGCTACATCGTCACGCTCCCCGGGCCGCCGCGGGAGTTGGAGCGCATGTGGCTCCACGAGGCGCTACCCAGGCTGCCGCTGCCCAACAGCAAACTGTTCGTGCGCACGTTCAAGACGATCGGGATAGGCGAGTCGCTCGTGGCGGAGATGCTCGGGGAGCTGACCGATCAGCCCAACCCCAGCGTCGCCACCTATGCGAAGGCCGACGGCGTGCATGTCCGGGTGGCCGCCAAGGCGGACGACCTGGAGAGGGCGGCCGTGCTGGCAGGTCCGACCGTCGAGAAGGTAGCGGCAACGCTCGGCGACAGCGTCTGGGGCACGGACTCCGACGACCTTCCACGCCTCGTCGTCTCGGCGCTGCGCGAGCGGGGACGGCGGCTGGCCATCGCGGAAGGAGGCACGGGCGGCGTACTGACCGGTTACCTGGTCGGCGCCGACGACGGCGTAGACCAACTGGGGCGGCCCAAGGCACTCAACGGCAAGGCAGCGACCTCGGGCCCGGCGTCCCAGCGCCTCGGGGCCGTAAGTGGCAGCGTGATAACATGCGACCTGGAAACCATGAGAACGCTCGGCGTGCCAATCGGACTACTGCAGAAGCTGCCTTACGGGGCGGTCGAGGTAGTGGCCGCGCTGGCCGCCGCAGTCAGGGCGTTCTTCAAGGCGGACCTTGGCGTCGCCAACCTGGGGCCTTGCGTCCCGGTCTTGGCCGCCTCGAACGACGTGTCAATCGCTGAACCAGACGTCGGGAAGCTTACGCGCACGCAGGCCGGCGAGTCGCCCCAAGCGGGGCCGCCAGGCGTCCTGCCGCCCGTACCCGGCGCCAAACCGGTAGGAGACGACCGAACGACCACCCGTGTGGTCATCGCGATAGCCACTGAGAGCGGAACCTCCGTCAAGACCCTCGACCTGCCTCCCCTTGGCGGGCCGTGGCAACGAGAACGGGCCGCTTTCACTAGCCTTCACCTCCTCCGGTCGGCGTTGCGCTGAGCCTCGGCGAGCGAGGTGGCCGGCACGACCGGCCCAACGCTCCCGCAGCCAGAAGAGCGCGCCACTAGGGGCGGCCTGTCACAGGCCCTCCCCTATCTGAACGGAGGCTGCGGGCTTATGGAAGACCAGCGCAAGAAGGCTCTCGATTCTGCGTTGTTGCAGATTGAGCGTCAGTTTGGGCGTGGGGCGGTTATGCGGT
>JBDZVI010000077.1:0-15009 GCA_040255585.1 Deinococcaceae bacterium | reverse complement strand
CCTAACTGCTGCCTCCCGTAGGAGTGGGGCCCGTATCTCAGTGCCCCTGTGGCCGATCACCCTCTCAGGCCGGCTATCCGTCGTAGCCTTGGTAGGCCATTACCCTACCAACTAGCTGATGGACCGCGGGCCCATCCCGAAGCGATAAATCTTTACTCACACCACAAGAGGTGGGAGCACATGCGGGATTAGCAGGAGTTTCCCCCTGTTATGCCGCACTTCGGGGCAGGTCACCCACGTGTTACTCACCCGTTCGCCACTAAGTCACCTATTGCTTCACACCGAAGCGATCAGCGCAAGGTGCTTCGTTCGACTTGCATGTCTAAGGCACGCCGCCAGCGTTCATCCTGAGCCAGGATCAAACTCTCCAAGACGTTGTCAGAATTATGGCTCTGACTAACCTTAGTCTCACTGGAAGTATTGACAGGTTCCGTTTGCGATCGGGTTTTCAAGGTTCTCGGCGCCCTCAGGCGCGAGTACCTATTATGCTCGACCGCTAAAGACCTTGTCAACCCCTCTCCCTTCGGCTCTCGCCTCGTTGCCGAGGTTCGATGAGCTTCCGGGAAACCCGGTTGCCCGGGCGTGTGGCCTCCGAAGAATCGGAAGCTTGGGTAAAGGAATTCGACAGGAAATTCTGTCTGCTATCGGGTTTTCAAGGTCCTCGGCTTGCTCACCCCGCAGGGCTTTCGACCCGTGGGCCGTTCGCAAGCGCAAGGAGTAGTCTACGCAAACCGGACGGACCATGTCAAGGGCACTCGAGCGGAAGTCGGCGAGAAGGCGTTCGCGCCCGCGCTACCGCTCGCCGGACCGGCCCCGGCGGCCGCCAGGCGTTACGCTTGGAGCCATGAAGCGTGACGAACTAGTCGCATGGCTCGACGGCTACCTGGACGTCCGGGCCTTCGCCGCCGTCGACGCGAGCCTCAACGGGCTCCAGGTCGAGGGCGCCTCGGAGGTCACCAAGGTGGCCGTCGCGGTCGATGCCTCCCTCAACACGTTCCAGCAGGCCGCCGCCAACGGCGCCGACATGCTCATCGTGCATCACGGCCTCTTCTGGGGCAGACCGGAGGCCATCACCGGCATGCACCACGCCAGGGTGAAGTTCCTCCTCGACCACGACATCAACCTCTACGCAAGCCACCTGCCCCTGGATGCCCACCGTGAGGTAGGTAACAACTGGGGGCTGGCACGAGCACTCGAGATGGTGGAGTTGGAGCCGTTCGGAGCCTACAAGGGCCTGAGCATCGGCGTGAAAGGGCGGTTCCCGGCTCCGAGGCCGCTGCGCGAGCTCGCCGACCAGATCGAGGGGCGCCTGGGCGAGCAGGTCCTCGTGCACGCGGGCGGTCCGGACCCCGTTACCAGCCTCGGCATCATCTCGGGGGGCGCGACCTGGGACCTCGTCACGGCCGCCGAGGAGGGCCTTGACGCCTTCCTGACCGGCGAGCCGCGCCACGAGGTCTTCTATCACGCCTTCGAGCGCGGCATAAACGGTCTGTTCGGCGGCCACTACATGACGGAGACGGTCGGGGTCAGCCTCTTGGCGCGCCAACTCGAGGAGCGCTTCGGCCTGACAACCGAGTTCATCCTCTTGCCGACGGGGCTCTAGCCGATGTCGCTTAGGGCGGGTCGCGGGCGGTTCGTCGTCTTCGAGGGGCCGGAAGGTGCCGGCAAGTCAACCCAGCTGAGGATCCTCGCCGAACGCTTGACCGCGGCCGGACGCGACACTCTGTTTACGCGCGAGCCCGGCGGCACGCCAGCCGGCGAGGCGATCAGGCGGCTCGTCCTAGATCCGACCATGCGCGTCGACCCCTTACCCGAGTTCCTCCTATACTCCGCCGCCCGGGCCCAACACATCGCCGACGTGATCGAGCCCGCCCTGGCCTCCGGCAGGGACGTGGTGTCCGACCGCTTCGCGGCCGCCTCCGTCGCCTATCAGGGGTACGGGCGCGGGCTCGACCTCGGGTTCGTCGCCGAGATGAACGCGCGCGTCACCGGTGCCCTGGAACCAGACCTGACCGTCCTGCTCGACATCGACCCGGCCGCCGGACTGGCCAGGGCGTCCGGTCGGGCCCTGCACGACCGACTCGAGGCGGCGGGCCTCGACTTCCACCGCCGCGTCCGCGCCGGGTTCATCACCCAAGCGGAGGCCGAGACCGGCGGCCCCTGGGTCCGCATCGACGCCGACGCCTCGGAGGAGGCGGTGTCCACGGCCGTCTGGCGGGCGGTCTCTCCTCTGCTCGTCCCGGACGAGGTCGACGCGTGAGGTCGCGCCCGATCCTCGCGGTGGCGGCTCTGGCGCTAGCACTCCTCGCCGCCGGCTGCCGCGGGCAGGGCGTCGAGCGGCTGCAGGTCCAGGTCGTCGCCCAGCATCCGCACGACCCGCAGGCGTTCACCCAGGGCCTCGTATGGTCCAACGGGACCCTGTACGAGAGCACGGGGCTGCTCGGCCGCTCCAGCCTGCGCGAGGTGAAGCTGGACGGCACGGTGCTGCGCAGGCGTGACCTCGCCCCCAACCTGTTCGGGGAGGGTCTTGAGTTGGTCGGCGGCGAGCTTCTCCAGATCACGTGGCAGAACGGCGTCCTGCTGCGGTACGACGTCGATACGTTCGAGCCGAAGGGTACCCAACGCTACGAGGGCGAGGGCTGGGGCCTTTGCTTCGACGGCACGGATCTCTGGATGAGCGATGGCAGCGCCAGGCTGACCAGACGCGATCCGGTCACGTTCGCGGCCAAGGGGACCGTGGACGTGACGAGCGACGGCAAACCCCTGACCATGCTGAACGAGCTCGAATGCGTGGCCGGCACCATCTACGCCAACGTCTGGACGACCGACGAGATCGTCAGGATCGACCCGGGCACCGGCAAAGTAACGGCTGTGATCGACGCGGCGGAACTGAGGCGCGCGGCCGGAGTGACCGATCGCGACGCGGTCCTCAACGGCATCGCCTACGACGACGCGAGCGGCAACTTCCTCGTTACAGGGAAGCTGTGGCCGGCGCTGTTCGAGGTTCGGTTCGTCGCCAAGCAGCCCTAGCCAGCCGCGGCTGCCGCGGCTGCCGCGGTTGCCGCGGCGACTGCGTCAGTCGGCTGCCGCGCTGCTGGCGGCAGGCGCCGGCGTCGCGCTCGGCGCGCTGCTGGCCGGCGCGGTCGCGCTGTCCGCGGCCTTGGCATCGGAGCTGCCGGCAGGCTTGGACTCGAGCTTGCTCGCTCCCGACTTCTTGCTGTCGTTGACGTAGAACCCCGAGCCCTTGAACGCGATCCCGACCGGCTGGATCAGGCGCTTCACGGCCGCGCCCGTCTCCGGGTGGACCGACAGCGGGGCGTCGGTGATCCGCTGCTCGTACTCGAACGTCTCACCGGTATCGAGGTTCCGATAAAGGTAAGTGGGCATGGTTCCTCCGAGGTTCTCGCGCCGCCATGCTGGTGCGGCGGGCATCACTTGGCCCGGCGACGAACGCGCCCACGGCACGTCGTAGCGGACGAGCGACCCCATCGCGGCGCCAAAAGCCACGATAGCACCACCTGGTACGCTTATCACATGACCTGCGCTGCATCCCCCGGCCTCTTCACCCAAGGCCCCTTGGCCGTCATCGGCGCGGGCGCCTGGGGCACCGTCGTCGCCTCGCTCCTCGCCCGCAACGGACACGAGGTGCGGCTCTGGTCCCACCGGGAGGCGCTCGCCGACGCCATCAACGCCGGCGGCCGGAACGAGGAGTACGTGCCTGGGCTGGCGCTGCCGGCCGGGGTGCGCGCGACCGCCGATCTGGCCGCCGCCGTGCGCGGCTGCGTACTAGCCTTCATGGCCGTGCCATCGAAGGCGTTCAGGCAGGTCAGCGAACGGCTGGCGCACGTCGGTGCTCCACCGGCGCTCGTGAGCTGCTCGAAGGGCCTGGAGGTCGCCACGTTCAAGCGCCTCTCCCAGGTAGCCGCCGAGTACCTGCCTGGCGTGCCGATCGCCGTCGTCTCGGGGCCCAACCTGGCCACCGAGATCGCCGCCGACAAGCCCGCCGCCACCACGGTCGCCAGTCCGGACGCCGGGCTGGCCAAGGGCGTCCAGCAGCTCCTCCAGCAGCGGACTTTCAGGGTCTACACGAGCGCCGACCTGATCGGCGTCGAGATGGCCGGGGCGCTCAAGAACGTCATCGCGCTGGCCTGCGGCGTCAGCGACGGCCTCGGACTTGGCGACAACACGAAGGCGTCGATCATCACCCGCGGTCTGGCCGAGATAGTCCGTTTCGGCACGGCCGTCGGCGGACAGGTCGCAACCTTCTACGGCCTGGCGGGCGTCGGCGACCTGGTCGCCACGTGCTCCAGCGCCGAGTCGCGCAACCACAAGGTCGGCGTGTTGCTCGCGGACGGTGCGACGCTCGCGGATATCGAGGCGAGCGGCCTGACGGCAGAGGGCATCCCGACCGTCAAGGCGCTGCACGGCGCCACCGTCGGGAGCGGCGTCGACCTACCCATCAGCAGCGAGGTGTATAGCGTGGTGTTCGAGGGCAAGGACCCGCGGGACGCCATCGACAGCCTGATGACGAGAGCGGAGAAGGCGGAATGAGCGCTATCACGGCAAGTGGCCTGACGAAACGCTACGGGGCGGTCGCGGCCGTCTCGGAGCTGAGTTTCGACATCGCCCAGGGCGAGATCGTCGGCTTCCTCGGACCCAACGGCGCGGGCAAGACGACCACGCTGCGCATGCTGGCCGGCCTGGTGAAACCGACGGCGGGGACCTGCCAGGTGCTGGGCGCCAAGGTGCCGGGCACGACGCTCAGGCGCGTGGGGACCATGATCGAGGAGCCGACCTTCTACCCGTACTTGACCGGCCGCAACAACTTGCGCCACGCGGCGCTCCTGCACGGCGACGTGCCCGAGGAACGCATCGACGAGGCCCTCGCCTTCGTGCACATGCAGGACGCGGCGCACAAGAAGGTCAAAGCGTACTCCCAGGGCATGCGCCAACGCCTTGCGCTCGCTCGCGCCCTCCTCTGGCGCCCCCAGGTGCTGCTCCTCGACGAGCCCACCAACGGGCTCGACCCGACGGGCATAGCCGAGTTCCGCGAGTCGCTCAAGGCCATCGCCGCCGAAGGGACCACGGTGCTCGTCTCGAGCCACATCCTCGCCGAGGTCGAGAAGTTCGTCGACCGCGTCCTCGCCATCGACAAGGGCGTCCTGAGGTTCGACGGCAGGCTCGGCGACCTGTTGGCGCGGATGGGCGAGCAGCAGGTGCGCTACACGGTACGCGCGGCAGACCAGGCGGCTCTCTTCGCCGCCTTGGAGCGCCTCGGCCTTCGTCACACCCCCAACGGCCACGACGGCGCCGACGTCATGGTCGCCCGCGATCGCTCCGACGACCTCGTCGGCGACCTGGTGGCCCAGGGCGTCAGGGTGCTCGCCGCGAGCGTGCACGGTGATGACCTCGAGGCCGCCTATCTCAAGCTCGTCAACGGTCAAGGGAGGCCATCGTGAACGCTCTGGCCAACGTCATCCGGGCGGAGACGTTCAAGGTGCTGCGCAAGCGGCGCCTGTACATCCTCGCCGCCCTCTACTGGTTCCTGCTGCCGGTGCTCGTCCTGGTCGTGGCGCGCGTCGTCCACGTGAACCTCGCCGGCTCCTTCGCCAACGACGGTGGCACGGTGGACCAGGGGCTCCAGCTCTTCGCGTCGCCCGTCGGCATCGCGCGCCTCGCCCTCGCCGGGCCGGCGTTCACGAGCCCGACCCTGTACATCGTGGCCGTCACGCTCCTGGCCGCGCTGCTGATCGGTGACGAGCGCTCGCAGAACATGTGGAAGACCGTGCTCGTCGTGCAGCCCAAGCGCTGGGCCGTGCTCGCCGGCAAGGTCGTCGTGACCATGGGGGCGCTCGCCGCCCTGATGCTCGGAGCCGCCGTGTTCGGCTTCCTCTTCGGGGCCATCGGCACGACGTTCCTGCCGACCGACTTCAGCGGCGCCTGGCCGCCCCTCATCGGGCTCTACCTCCTGCAGTTGGCCCAGTTGCTCGCGCCGGTGCTGCTCGCGTTCCTGCTCATCACGCTCGTGCGTTCTGGGGTGCTCGGGGTAGTGATGGTCCTCTTCCTCCCGAGCCTGATCGAGACGCTCTACACGGTGCTGAACACGATCGCCCAGCTCCAGCCGCTGAACAGGATCAACGCCATCTTCCAGGCGCTGCGCATCCAGAACACTTGGCAGGCGCTGCCCAAGTACTTCTTCACGAGTAACCTGTACAACCCCGGCAGGCAGGCTTCCGGCGAACTGCTCGGCCAGATCGGCGTCAGCGGCGAGTTGAGCGGCAGCGGTCCGTTCGCCGCGCTCCTGGGCACCGGCATGACGCTCGGGCACTCCGCGCTCGTCATGGGCGGCTACGCCATCGTCTTCGGGGCCATCCTCTTCTGGTGGTTCCTGAGTAGGGACTTCGACTGAGACCCTCGCGGGGTTAAGACCGACGGCGCGGTCGCTGCTCTCGAGCGCTCGCGCCGTTCAGTGAACGGTCCGTCTGCGCTTCTGCTCGTACATCCGGGCGTCCGCCCGGCTCACCAGCGCCTCGAACGACTCGGCGTCGTCCGGGTACAAGGCCGCCCCGACGCTGGCCGACAGGCGGACCGTGCCGGGCTCGAGGTGGATCGGCTCCTCGACGACCTCTATCAGGCGGCCCGTCACGCGGTCCACCGCGCTGAGGTCGCCGCCGGCGAGCAGGACCGCGAACTCGTCGCCGCCCAGTCGCGCGACCATCTCGTCCGGCCGCACTTTCGTGGTGAGGCGCTGGCCGATGATGCTCAGTACCTGGTCGCCTATCTCGTGCCCGTACGTGTCGTTGACCGCCTTGAAGCCGTTCAGGTCGAAGTACAGGAGCGCCATGGGGACGTTGCGCCGCCGCAGCACCCAGAAGCGCGTCTTCAGGTGGCGGCGGTTGGCAAGGCCCGTGAGGTCGTCGCGGTTGAGCAGCTCCACCGCCTGACGCAACACGGACTTGTAATGCGTGATGCTCCTGAACTGGACGATCAGGTACGAGTCGTCGAGCGGGATGACCGTGACCGCGTACCACGTGAGGTTCTCGCGCCCCTCGCGCGCACCGCCGTCCAACGCGGCTGCGCCGGCGGAGGCCGGGAAGACCTGCTCGAACTCCTGCACGCGCTTGGTCACGTGGGCGGTCACCAGACGCCGGTACACGCGTGGATCGAACGGCGACTCGCGCACGGACCGCGCGGCGCTACCGACGACGGCAGCGCGGTCGATCTCGAGTGCCGCTGCGGCGCTCTGGTTGAGGTCGCACCACTCGAAGTCGTCCAGGCGCCCCGCGTCAGTGCGGACGGCCTTGAACAAGACCATCCCGTGCGGCGCGCCGTGGAAGTAGCCCTCCCACAAGCGCTCGCCGAGCGTCAGGGTTGATATGCCGTGTACGCTCTCCATGCGTCCCCTCATGATAATCACCGTCTGGGGATCCGCGTCACATGAGGGGCTCGACGGTCCGCTCCCGCTCGGTGCGAACCGGCCAGCGAGCGGCCGGATCAGGCCGCTTCGTTCGGCGTTTCCTCGCCCACCGCCACGGGCAGGTCGCGCGACGACCAGTCGCTCCACGAGCCCGCGTACAGCTTCGCCCCCGGGTAGCCGGCAAGCTCCATGGCGAGGACCAGATGAGCACCGGTGACGCCGGAACCGCAGTAGGCTACCGCCGTCCTGGAGCCGTCGGCGACGCCGTCCGGCAGGTCGAGACGCTCCTTCAGCTCATCGGCCGCGAAGAAGCGCCCGTCCTTCAGGTTGGCTCCGAAGAAGCGGTTGAGGGCCCCGGGTATGTGGCCGGCCTTCGGATCGAGCGGCTCGGTCTCGCCGCGATACCGCTCAGGCGCGCGGGCATCCAGCAGGACCACGTCGTCGCGACCGATGGCCGCTTTCACGTAGTCCGCGTCGACGACCATCTCCGGACGCAGCCTGACGGTGAGGGTGGCGGGGGCGTAGCGCGGCTCCACCGTGGTGAGCTCCCCACCGGCAGCCTGGTAGGCGTTCAGGCCGCCGTCCAGGAGCCGCACGTCCTCATGCCCGGCGAAGCGCAGCAGCCACACGGCCCGCCCGGCGTACATCCCCCCGGCGTGGTCGTACACGACCACCAGGTGCTCGTCCCCGATGCCGGCCGCGCCGAGCTTGGCCGCGAACGCCTCCATGTCGGGGAGCGGGTGCCTACCACCGTGAGCTCCCTTCGGGCCCGCCAGGTCGTGGTCGAGGTCGAGGTGGATGGCCCCCGGGACATGGCCGGCGGCGTAGGCCTGCCTACCGAAGGCCGGGTCCGAGAGCTCGAAGCGCGCGTCGACGATGCGTAACCGAGGGTCGCCGGCCTTGAGGGCCGCGGCGAGTTCCTCACCGGACATGAGAAGCTTGGTCGTGGGCATGCGGGAGTGTACTCCCGAGGCTACGCATATGATGCCCGAATGGCCACGAGACACGTGGAGAGCGCCGCCAACCCCTTCGTGAAAGAGCTCGCGGCGCTGAAGGACAGGCGCGAGCGCGAGCGCAGCGGCACGTACCTCATCGAAGGGCAGCGGGAGGCGGGCCGCGCACTGGACGCGCGGGTCGACGCGGTGCGCATCGTGGTGGCGCCGTCGCTACTGCCGACAGGGTCGAGTATGGAGACGTGGCGGGAGCGTGCCGGGGCGAGCGACGCCGAGCTCTGGACCGTCAGCCCGAGCGCGTTCAGGCGGTTGAGCATCCGCGAGAACCCGGACGGCGTCGTACTCGTCGTACGTACGCGCCGGACACCGCCCGCGGGCGTCCCGCTGGCCGAAGGAGCGCTCGTGCTCGTCTTGGCAGGGCTCGAGAAGCCTGGGAACGTTGGCGCCCTTCTTAGGAGCGCCGACGCGTTCGGCGCCGACGCCGTGTTCATGTGTCCGGACGCCGACGGGCCGGACGGGGAGCAAGGGGGCGGCAAGGGCGTCGATCTGGAGAACCCGAACCTCGTCAGGGCTGCCATGGGAAGTTCGTTCGCCTCGACGGTCGGGGTCGGCACGCGCGAGGAGGTCCTGGCCGCCGTCCGCGCGGCAGGGCTGCGTCTGGTGGCCACCACCCCTTCGGCCACCACCAGCGTGTGGGAGTGCGACCTCACGGCTGGCGCCGCCATCCTGCTCGGGCGCGAGCATGAGGGGCTGTCCGACTGGTGGCTGGCCAGGGCGGACGTTCAGGTGCAGGTACCCATGCGTCAGACGGCCGCCGACAGCCTCAACGTGTCGGTGACGGGCGCCCTGCTCCTGTTCGAAGCGTCAAGGCAGCGGCATGGTGGCGCCGGCTAGCAGGTTGCGCACCGTCTCCCTGAAGTCCTTACCCTCGAGCGGCTTGAAGACGACCCCGTCCGCGTGCGCCATGCGCGCGTGCGTGAGGGTCTCCTCGTCGCGCATGGCCGTCAGCACGAGCACCGGCACGTCCTTGAGGCGCGGGATCCGCTTCATCCTATGACATACCTGCAACCCGCTCAGGTGCGGCATCATCACGTCGAGGATGGCCAGGTCGGGCGTGTGGTCCTTCAGGTATTCGAGGGCGGCCTTGCCGTCCTCGACGGTCACGACCTCGTACCCGTCGACCGATAGGAGCATCTCGAGGACCATCCGCTGGCCTTCTGCGTCGTCCGCGACGAGGATAGTCGTCTTTCTCTCCGGCTCGCTCACGCCACAAGCTTACGTAATCTCGCACCCTCGTGGGGCCTGACCGTTAGACTCGACCGGAAGTTCCCAGGAGGCTTCATGATCAAGGAGTTCCGCGATTTCATCAACCGGGGCAACGTTCTCGACCTGGCCGTCGCCGTCATCATCGGCGGCGCCTTCGGCGCGATCACCACCTCGCTTGTGAACCAGGTCATCATGCCAGTGATCGGACTGATCCTCGGCGGGGCCGACTTCAGCAACTTGGGCATCATAATGAAGGACGCCGACAAGTACGCGAGCGTCGCCGACGCCGTCGCGGCCGGCGCCCCCGTCCTCCAGTACGGGGCGTTCCTGAACACCGTCATCAACTTCTTCCTGATCGCCATCGTGCTCTTCTTCATCGTCAAGGCCTTCAACCAGGCCAAGAAGGCGTTCGAGAAGCCCGCCGAGCCAGCGGCCCCGGCCGAACCCAGCGCGGAGGTCAAGCTCCTCACCGAGATCCGCGACGCGCTGAAGCAGAGGTAGGTCTCGTTTAGTGCACTTTCGGCCGCGCCGGCCAGGTTCAGTAGAGGATCATCAACTCGAGCTTGGCCGGCCCGGCGCGCCACACTTCCTCAGTGGCGACGAAACCGATCGTCACCGGCCCGACGAGGCGCAGGAGCTGGTTGGTGAACATCTCCTCGGTGACGGGCCCGAAATCGGGTAGCTGGCCGTCGTCGAGACCGGCGCGACGCAGTTCGCGCACGGCATCAGCTTTGAGCTGAGCGATGGACGTCCGGATCTCCCCTTGGCTGGCCGGCAGTTCCACCGACCCCAGGTGGAGCCCGTGGCTGACGACGAGTTGACCCTTGGCGTAGAGCTCGGTGTTCTCGATGGCCTCCACGAGCACGTCGATGGTCGAGCTGATCTGGTTGCTGGGTGAGATCAGGCGCACCAAGTCGGGGCCGGGGGTCTGGCCGATCTCGTCGACCAAGACGTTGAACTGCTCGGTGGTGACGCGTACGCGCTCGACACCGCGCCTGGCGACGAAGGCCGTCGCGTCGTTGATGAACGCCGCCAGCTCCTCGCGGATGGCGGCCGGCTCCTGCGCGCTGATGGCGCCCGAGTAGATGAGCTGGTCCTTGACGAAGTAGACCTCGCCGCCTTCGAAACGCTCGTACTGCTGCTGCAACTCCGCCAACTCCCGCGCTTGGTTCTCCACGTCGCTGCGCAGCCCGTCCACCGTCGACTGCAGGTCTTGGACGGTGGCGTTGCGCTCCTTGATCTGGTTCTCGAGGCTCGTGTTCAGCTCGGCAAGCGAGGCGTTCTGTTGCTGAATGCGGGCGTTCTCGCTCGACAACAGCTCGTTGGTGGTAGCGAGGTTGGTGTTCTCGTCTCGCAGCGCCTGCGCTTGCTTGCGCAACTCCTCCGTGCTGGCCTCCAACGCCCCGACTTCGGCGTTGAGGTCCACGAGCCGATCGGAGAGGTCGGCGGCCTGGTCTAGCGCGGCGTCGCGATCCAGGTTCGCCGCGTCGCGGTCGGCCAGTGCGGCCTCGCGGTCTTCGAACGCGGCGTCGCGATCCGCCAGCGCAGCATCGCGCGCCTCGCGCGCCGCGCTCAGGTCGTCCTGGGCGCTCTGGACCTGCTGTTCTGCGGTCGCCAGGCGCAGCTCGACATCGACGAGGTCGCCTTGCAGCCGCAGTAGTTCGGCGTTGGCGTCGGCGAGCTGCGACCTCGCGTCTGCGAGGCCCTGCCCCAGCCTGGCCGTCTCCTCTTGCGCCTGCTCCGCGGCGGAGCGCGCCTCGTCGGCCTCGCCCAGCGCCCTGTCCCGATCCGCCCTGGCGTCGGCGAGCGCCGTCGTGGCGTCGTCCAGCTCGGCCTGCGTGTCGTGCAGCCGCTCCTCGGCCGCGTTGACTTCCGCGTCGGCGTCCGCCACGCGCTGCTCTGCGTCGGCCACCTGGCTCGCCAGCTCGTCGCGCTGCGTCTGGAGGGCGTCCCGCTCCTGCTGGGCCGTGTCGCGGGCCTCCTGAGCGGCGTCGCGCTGCGCCTCGGCGGTCGCGATCGTCCGCTGCGCCTCCTCCAGCTGACTTCTCACGTCGGCGAGCTGGCGGTTCGCGTCGGCCACTTCCTGGTTGAGCACGCGCTGCTGGGACCTCAACTGGTTGAGCTCGTCCAAGGTGCGCTGCGTGTTGAGGATCGTGCGCGTGGCGTTCTGGAACGCGAGCGCGAGCACGCCGATGGTCGTGAGCATGATCAGGATGCCTGACAACACGCCGACGAGTTGGCCGGTGGTGCGAGGCCTGGTGCCGAAGAGGCTGAGGCGTCGCCGGCCGACGTATGTTCCAAGGCGGTCACCCAGGTACGCGATGACACCTGCCAGCACGACGAGCAGGAGAACGAGCAGGGCTACCAGGGTCACGACTCCGGCTCCTGCGCGCGCGGCCTCGTCATCCCGACCCCGCGGCGACGGGGCTCAGCGCCCCAGGGACCGCGATCAGAGCTGGAACTCATTACCGAGATAGTACGTACGGACGTCCGGGTCGGCGGCGAAGTCGGCGGGCGTGCCGTCGAAGCGCACGCGACCGTCGAACATCAGGATGACGCGGTCGGCGATGGCGAGAGTCTCCCTCACGCTGTGGTCCGTAAGCAGGACGCCTAGACCGCGCCTATCGCGCAGGTCGCGGACGATCGTCTGGATCTCCCTGATGGACTTGGGGTCCACGCCGGTGAACGGTTCGTCCAGCAGCAGGAAGTCGGGGTCAACGGTGAGGCTCCTGGCGATCTCGAGTCGCCTGCGCTCGCCGCCCGACAGCGTGTCGGCCCGGCTCTTGGCGAGGTGGGCGATGTGAAACTCCTCGAGGAGCGCCTTGGCGCGCTCCTCCTGCTCGGCGCGGCCGAGGTCCTGGAACTCGAGGATGGCGAGGAGGTTGTCGATGACGCTGAGGCGCCTGAAGGCGCTCGGCTCCTGCGCGAGGTAACCGAGACCGATCCTGGCGCGCTCGTGCATCGGCCAGGCCGTGATCTCTTGTTCACCGAGCGTTATGCGACCGGAGTTGGGACGGACGAAGCCGACGACCATGTAGAAGCTCGTGGTCTTACCCGCCCCGTTGGGGCCCAGGAGTGCGACGATCTCGCCCCTGCGGAGCACCAGGTCGACCCCGTCAACGACCTTGCGCCTGCCGTACCGCTTCACCAGGCCGCTCGCGCGCAGCTCTATCCCGTTCGGCACCGGCGAGACGCCGTTGGAGACGCTATCGACGGCCCGCATACCGGGGCATGGTATCACGCGGACCGGTGAGAGCCAGGTGAAGCTCTTCGTAGCGCGCGACCCATCTCGCTTGGCCGGCCACGGGCGGGGCCGGTCCGCCGGCGCCGCTAGCGGGCGACCGATCGCCCGGGCGGCGTGGGGAGCGGGCCGCGTTGACAGCGGCCCGCTCCCCAGTCAGAGGGAAGTCCGGGAGAACCCGGTTCAGCCCTCAAGGGCGATGATGAACGGGTCCTCGAGCGCGGTGCACACCCAGCGCAGGAACCTCGCGGCCGCGGCCCCGTCGATGAGGCGGTGGTCGTAAGTGAGCGACAGTGGCAGCATGAGCCGCGGTTCGAACTGCCCGGCGTCGGCGTTCCAGACCGGCTCCATGCTCGAGCGCGAGACGCCGAGGATGGCCACGTCGGGTGGGTTGACGATCGGCGTGAAGGCGTACCCGCCGATACCGCCCAGGTTCGAGATGGAGAAGTTGCCGCCCTGCATCTCGTCGGGCGTCAGCTTGCGGTTCCGGGCCTTGACCGCCAGCTCACCGAGCTCTACTGCCAGCTCCAACATGTTCTTGCGATCGGCGTTCTTCACCACGGGGACGAGGAGGCCGGCGTCCGTATCGACAGCCACGCCGACGTTCACGTAGCGCTTGTGGACGATCTCCTGCGTCGCGAGGTCGATGCTGGCGTTGAAGTCGGGGAAGCGCCGGAGCGCGCCAGCCACGACCTTGAGCAGGATGGCGGTAGGCGTGAGCTTGGCGCCGAGCGCCTCGGCCTTCGGCTGGTAGCGTTTACGCACGACTTCCAGCTCCGTGATGTCGGCCTTGTCGAACTGGGTCACCATCGGCACGCTCGACCAGGCGTTGGTCATAGTACGCACGGTGGCCTTGCGCACGCCGCTCATGGGAGTGCGCTCGGTCTCGCCCCAGCGCGAGAAGTCGGGCAACGGGGCCGCGACCTGGGCCGCCGCCGGCGCCGAGCCTGCGGGGACCGCGGCCCGAGGACCGGCCACGGCCGAGCCACTCGCGACACCGTCGGCGTAAGCGCGCACGTCGGCTGCCGAGATGCGGCCGAGGACGCCGCTGCCGGGCACCGCGCGGATGTCCACGCCCAGTTCGCGTGCGAGCCGCCGCACGGACGGCGCGGCCGGCACGGTGCCGCCGCCGGCCTCGTTCGCCGCCGCGCCTTGCGCGGGTCCCGGCTGCGGCTGCGCGCCCGGAGCGGCCTGCTGCCGAGGTTCGGAGGCCTGGGGTGCCGCTTGGGCCGGCACCGCAGCAACCGGCGGGGTCGAAGCCGGAGCCACGGAAGCCGACGGGGCGGCATCCTGTGGCGCGGTCGGCGCCGGCTCGGAGGCGGGCGCGGAGACCCCGCCAGCGGCGGCGGCCGGCTCGGAGGCCTCCTCGTCGACGACGACGAGGACGGAGCCGACCCTGGCCTCCTGGTTCTCGGTGACGTTGATCTTGCTCACGACGCCGCTGGCGGACGACGGCACCTCGACGACGGCCTTGTCGGTCTCCAGCTCGACGAGCGGCTGGTCCTTGGCAACCGTGTCGCCGACCTTGACCAGGACTCCTACGACGGTGCCCTTCTCGATCCCCTCGCCGATGTCAGGTAGCTTCACTTCAGTTGGCACGAGCAGTTCCTTTCGGCGGGCATCAATCGACGTACGGGTCGGCCTTGGCCGGCTCGATCTCGAGGGCGTCGCGGGCCGCGACGAGCGCCGCCGTGTCGACGAGTCCGTCGCGGTGCAGGGCGGTCAGCGTGGCGTATACGACGTGGCGGGCGTCGACCTCGAAGAAGTCGCGGAGCTCGCTGCGCGCCTCGCTCCGGCCGTACCCGTCCGTGCCGAGTGAGAGCATGGGGCGGGGCAGGTAGGCCGCGAGCGCGTCCGGGAGGATCTTCATGTAGTCCGAGGCGGCCACGAACACGCCCTTCGCGCCTTCGAGCTTCTGCGTCACGTACGGCTTGTGCTGCGGCTGCTCCGGGTTGAGGCGATTGTAGCGCTCGACCTGAAGGGCGTCGCGGTGGAGTTCCTTGTAGGAGGTGACGCTCCAGACGTTGGTGGCGACGCCGTAGTCGCGCTCGAGGATCTCCTGCGCCTCGAGCACGCAGTTCATGATGCTGCCGCTGCCGAAGAGCTGCGCGTGCAGCTTGCTGCGCTTGCGG
>JBDZVI010000151.1:0-2814 GCA_040255585.1 Deinococcaceae bacterium | reverse complement strand
GCAGGCTGTTGATGCCGGAGTCCTTGCGCACCATGAAGCCCTGGCCGTCGTAGTACGTGGTGGGGGCGAAGTTGGCGCCCCAGTCGGTCTCGCGGATGCTGGTGCGGGTGGTGTTGCGGATGAGGACGTCGATCTCACCGGACTGGAGGGCCGTCGGGCGCTCGCCGGCCGTCAAGGGACGGTAGACGACCTTGGAGGCGTCGCCGAAGACGGCGGCCGCGATCGCTTTGCAGAAATCGATGTCGAAGCCCGTGTAGGCGCCGGACGCGTCGGGCACGCCGAAGCCCGGGAGGTTGGCGTTGACGCCGCAGCGCAACTCGCCGCGGTCCTTGATGGCCTGGAGTCGGCCTTGAGCGAATACCGTGCCGGCACTAACGACTAGAGCCAGCGCTACGAGGAACCGGAAGTATCGAGTCATTGGTTCACCTTCCTGCGTGACGCGCAGAGTTGGATTGTCGACTCCCCTCCAAGGGAGCTAGAAAGGGGTCTACGGGACTTTATCCGGTAAGCCGCTACCCTGTCAAAGCGCGCGTCACACGCGCCAACGCGTTGCCGGGACCGTAACGCCGTCCACCACGGCATGCTCGACCGCCGATCGAGCGAGCGCCGTGCCGGGCGCGGCGCCTGACGACGTAAGCCTGGCGTGACCGGACGGAGCGGGCCCCGCACCATGAGGAAGGCGCCCGTTGGGGGCGCCTTCCTGACGAGCGTTGGTCGTGCGGGCGGACCGGATCGGTCAGCCGGCCTCCTCGCGCGCCTCGAGCTTGGCCTTGATGCGCTTGAGCGTCGTGACCTCCTCGAGGGCCCGCTGGTCGAGGACGGAGCGGATGCTCCTGATCTCGTAGTTGATCCCCGGGATGACGAGCTGCTCCAGCGCGTTCACGCGCCGGTTCGTCTTCTTGATCTCCTCGCCGATGCGCCGCAGCCTGGTCTCGGTGGCCGCCACCTTGGCGATCGCCTCCACGAGCTTGCGGAACTGCCTGGCGGCCTCCAGTGTGGACGCGCCGGCGCCGACGGGCGAGAACGGTAGGGCGTCGTCGAACGTCGGCGGCTGCACCTGCGGGACCTTGACGCCGAAGATGTTCTCCATCTTCAGCCCGATCTCCAGGGTCCGGTCCTGGGCGAGCGCGAGGCTGCCGACGGCCTCGGGGCCGTCCCAGGCGTTCGCGAGGAAGAGGGCGAAGTACGCGTCGCGGCTCGCCTGAGAGAGTTGGCGGCGCGCCTCGAGCGACGACTTGACGAGCGCGAAGAACTCGCCGACCAGCGCGTCCCGTTTGCGCTTGAGCAGGTCGGCGCCGCGGATGGCGAGCTTGACCTGGTCGCGCCTCTGCAGGAGGTTCGATCTGGTCGGGGCGATGTTCTCTGCCATGGCCTACCTCCCGGGCTCTACAGCCGGTCCTGGCGGATGGCGCCCCAGAGCTCGTCCATCTTCGCGCCGTAGTACTTGTCGATCTGGTCGTTGGAGAGCCTGGTGAGCTCGCTCTTCGGCAGTTGCGACAGGATGGCCCACGCGATCGACAGCGACTCCTCGACGGAGCGGTCGGCGCTGCCCTGGTTCACGAAGTGGCGCTCGAACTCGTCCGCGAACTTGAGGTAGAGCTTGTCGTTCTCGGAGAGGGCGTCCTCGCCCGTGATGGCGACGAGGCGCCTGAGGTCGAGACCGTTGGCGTAGGCGGCCTGGAGCTGGTCGGCCACGTTCTTGTGGTCCTTGCGCGTCTTGCCCTCGCCGATGCCGTTGTTCATGAGGCGCGAGAGCGACGGGCCCGGGTTGATGGGCGGGTATACGCCCTTGTTGTGCAGGGCCCGCGCCAGGTAGATCTGGCCTTCCGTGATGTAGCCCGTGAGGTCGGGGATGGGGTGCGTGACGTCGTCGTCGGGCATCGTGAGGATGGGGAGCTGGGTGATGGAGCCCTTGAGCCCCTCCACCACGCCCGCGCGCTCGTAGATGGACGCGAGGTCCGTGTACATGTAGCCGGGATAGCCGCGACGTCCGGGGATCTCTTCACGGGCGCCGCCGATCTCGCGCAGCGCCTCGCAGTAGTTCGTCATGTCCGTGAGGATGACGAGCACGTGGTAGCCGAGCTCGAACGCGAGGTACTCGGCGGCCGTCAGGGCCATCTTCGGCGTGAGAAGCCGCTCGACGGCCGGGTCGTCGGCCTTGTTGAGGAAGAGCACGGAGCGCGCGAGGGCGCCGGTGCGCTCGAACTCCTGCGTGAAGAACGTCAGCTCGCGCTGCGTGACGCCCATGGCGGCGAACACGACGGCGAACTCCGTGTCCTCGCCGATGACGGTCGCCTGGCGCGCGATCTGCGCGGCCAACTCGTTGGCCGGGAGGCCGGAGCCTGAGAAGATCGGGAGCTTCTGGCCCCTGACGAGGCTGATGAGGGTGTCGATGGTCGAGATGCCGGTCTGGATGAACTCCTCCGGCTTCTGGCGGGCCACCGGGTTGATGGGCGCGCCGCCGATGGGGAGGCGCTTGTCGGCCACGACCGGGGGCAGACCGTCGATGGGCTCGCCGGCGCCGTTGAAGCGGCGGCCGATCATCTCGCGCGCCACGCCGAGGCGGGCCACGTTGTCGACGAGGCTGACCGTGGTGCTGGAGAGGTCGATGCCCGAGGTCTCCTCGAAGACCTGGAGGACCGTGTACTCCTTAGACACCTCGATGACCTGCCCGCCGCGTAGACGCCCCGTGCCGTCCTTGATCTGGACGATGGCGTTGTAGGAGAGGTCGGGCGCGTTCTGGAGGAACAGGAGCGGCCCTGAAACGTAGCTGACCTCGCTGTAGACCTTCTTGAGTAGGTTGCTGCTCATCTC
>JBDZVI010000076.1:0-15417 GCA_040255585.1 Deinococcaceae bacterium | reverse complement strand
TCCGTCAGCTCCAGCGTGGCCGAGATCACGCCGCCGCCCGAGCAGCTGCGGCCCGAACCGCTCGGCAACCAGACGATGCCGCGCGGGAGACCCTGGCTCAGCCTCACCCCGGGGTGCTCCGAGAGGGAAGCGCGGAACAGCTCGGTGCCGCCGTCGCATGGCGCCGCCTCCGACGCCGCGGCCCTGACCACCAGGCCTGAGCCGCCGGGCAGCTCGGTCACGGTGACGGCGGAGCCGCGCCACAGCGCCTCCGCGCGGCCGAAGAGGAGCGCCGAACGCATGGCGCGTGCCGCCCTGGTGGTGTGGCTCGGGCGGCTCACGGCGAGCGCCACCGAGGCCAGCAGCCCTAGCACGGCCAGCACTACCAGGAGTTCGGCCAAGGTCGCCCCGTTCGTGCCGGGACGGCGCATGCGGCGACGGGGTCGCGCGGGGCTCATGTGGCCACGCTAGGCCCACGGCCGCCCAGCATTGGCGCTGAGCTAGGCCGGCGCCCAGGTGCCCTAGGTCAGGCGGTCGAACCGGGTGTCTTGGTCCCCGCGGTCACCGCCGCACTAGAGGGAACTCAGCGGTCCACCAACCCGAGCTCGGCGGCGCGCCTGACGGCGCTCACGCGGTCGCGCACGTCGAGCTTGCGGTAGACGTTCTCGAGGTAGTCCTTGACGGTGTCGGGGCTGATGCCGAGCTCCGAGGCGATCGCCTTGTTGCTCAGACCGCGCGCCATGAGGGTCAACGCTTGCGACTCGCGCGGCGTCAGCTCGGGCAGGGCGACCTCGGGAAGCCAGTCGCGCTCCGGAGCGGCGAGGATGTTGTGGAGCATCCGGGCCAGCTCGCGCGGGCTCGTCTCCTTGGAGAGGTAGGCGCGCGCGCCGGCCGCTCTGGCGGCCTCGATCACGGCGGGCTCCTCGAAGGTGGTCAGCATGACGACGACGGGCGCGTCGGCGGTCGCGGCTATCGTGCGGCAGGCCGCGATGCCGTCCAGCTCCGGCATCCTGACGTCGAGGAGGACGACGTCGACGTCGAGTTGCCGCGCCCTCTCCACGGCCTGCCTGCCGTTCTCGGCCTCGGCCACCACCTCGAAACCGTCCGCCTTGAGCGCGAGCGACAGCCCTATGCGGAAGAGCGGGTGGTCGTCGGCGATCAGCACCCTCACGGGCGCCGGTGCCGCTCGCTGCTCGTCAGACGTCATGCCGCTCCTCCCTCACTGGCCGAAGTACGCGAGGAGCACGGTCCCGTTGGGGCCGCTCGCCTCGCACACGAGCCTACCGCCGTGCGCTTCGAGGACCCGCCTCGCGATGAAGAGCCCGAGCCCGCCGGTGCCGCCCGCGTACTCCTTGCCTGCGATCTCGACGGTGCGCCCCACGAACGGCTGCGCGAGCTGCTCCAGCGGGGCCGGCAGCCCCGGGCCGTCGTCCTGGACGCGCACCATGTTGTTGAAGACCTCGAGGCGGACCTCGGAGCGGGCGTACCGCCCCGCGTTGCTCACGAGGTTGTATAACGCCCGTTCGGCCTCGCGGGCGTCTATCAAGGCCGTGCCCTCCCCCCTCACGGAGGCCTTCACGCCGCGCTCCGCCAAGAGCGGGGCCAGGCGCTCGACGACCGTCGCGGCGAGCTCCGCCAGGCTCGCCCGCCGGCGCGTGAGGGGCACGCTGGAGCGCTCCAGCCTATGCGCGTCGACGAGCCTCTGGACGAGGTCGATGAGCGCCTCCATCTCCTGGCCGAGGCGTCCGACGAGCTCGACGCGGCTCGCCCGGTCGAGCGAGTCGTCGTCGCGGACGACGCTGAGGAGGTTGTTGGTCGCGATGAGCGGGGTCTTGAGGTCGTGCATGAGGGCGGCCGTGAACGCGTCGCGTCGCGCTTCCTGCACCTCCACCTGGGAGAGCAGCGCGTTGAACGAGCCCTTGAGCGCCGCCACCTCGGGCGGGTCGTCCGGTCGGCGCGGCAGTCTGGCGGCGGCGAGGCGCTCGGCCGTCCGCGGCAGCGCCTGCACCTCGCGCTCGGTCTTGAGGAGGGGCGCGAGGAGTTGGCCCGACAGGAAGTACCCCACCAGCGCGGAGAGGGCGACGATGGCGACGAGCCAGAGGAGGATGGGCAGCGTACCGGTGCCCAACCAGGCGCCGCCGGCGCGCCGATACTCCGGGAGGAGCACGGCGACTATGAGGATGACGTTCGGCAACGCCGACAGCAGCGCGATGACGAGGGCGACCTGCGTGCGCAGCTTGAGGGGGCTGCCGCGCCGGCGGCGCACCTCGGTCCGACCCGCAGCGCTAGCCGCCCCGTCCACCCCTTGTCACTCCTCCGTGCTCAGGACGGCGAGGAACGCTTCCTGCGGCACCTCGACCGTGCCGATCTGCTTCATGCGGGCCTTGCCCTTCTTCTGCTTCTCCAGGAGCTTCTTCTTGCGCGTGATGTCGCCGCCGTAGCACTTGGCGAGCACGTCCTTGCGGAACGCCTTCACGGTCGCGCGCGCCAGGATCTTGCCGCCGATGGCGGCCTGGACGGGGATGGAGAACATCTGGCGCGGGATGACCTCGGCCATGCGGTCGACCATGCGCCTGCCAACGTCGTACGCCTTGTCGCGGTGCGCGATGATCGAGAGCGCGTCGACCTTCTCCTCGTTGACGAGCACGTCGATCTTGACGAGGTCGCCGGCCCGGTACTCGATGAAGTGGTAGTCCATGGAGGCGTAGCCGCGCGAGAGCGACTTCAGGCGGTCGTGGAAGTCGTAGAGGATCTCGCCGAACGGCACCTCGTAGCGCAGCTCCACGCGGTGGCCGTGGTAGACCATGTCCTTCATCTCGCCACGCTTCTCCTGCAGGAGGCCCATGGCGGCGCCGACGTAGTCCTCCGGCAGGAAGACCGACAGGGCGACGAACGGCTCCGAGATGGACTCGAGCCGGTCCGGGGTGGGCAGTTCGCTGGGGTTCTGCACGTCGAACGCGGACCCGTCGGTCGTCACGACCTTGTAGACGACGCCGGGCGCCGTCGCGATGAGCGACAGGTCGAACTCGCGCTCGAGCCGCGCCTGCACGATGTCGGCGTGCAGGAGGCCGAG
The DNA here is from genome assembly GCA_040255585.1 of Deinococcaceae bacterium. GTDB lineage: Bacteria > Deinococcota > Deinococci > Deinococcales > Trueperaceae > JAAYYF01. Next base: position 12,365 of record JBDZVI010000076.1, on the reverse strand, counting down.
GAAGCCGCAGCGGAACCCGAAGCCGAGGGCCTCGGACGTCTCCGGCTCGAACGAGAACGCCGCGTCGTTGAGGCGCAGCTTCTCGAGGGCCTCGCGCAAGCGCGGGTAGTCCTCTGTGTCGGTCGGGTAGAGGCCGGAGAACACCACTGGCATGGCGGGCTTGAAGCCCGGCACGGGCCTGTCGGTCGGGCGGTCGGCGCTGGTGACGGTGTCGCCGATCTGCGTGTCGGCTATCTCCTTGATGCCGGCCGTGAACCAACCGACCTCGCCGACGCCGAGTTCGGCCGCGACGGTCGGCTCGGGCCGGAAGAAGCCGACCCGCTCGACCTCGAGCACCTTGCCGGTCGAGTGGATGAGGACGCGGTCCTTCGACCTGATGACGCCGTCGAAGACGCGGATGAACGCGATGACGCCCTGGTACGCGTCGTAGACGGCGTCGAAGATGAGGGCGCGCAGGGGCGCGTCGCGCTCGCCCTTCGGACCGGGCAGGTGCCTGACCACGGCCTCGAGGACGGCGTGCACGTTCTCCCCCGTCTTGGCCGATACGGGCACCGCATGGTCGCCGGGCACGCCGATGATCTCCTCGAGTTCGGCGATGGCGCCGGGCACGTCGGCGGCCGGCAGGTCGATCTTGTTGATGACGGGGAGGATCTCGAGGCCGTTGTCGGCCGCCAGGTAGGCGTTCTGGATGGTCTGAGCCTCGACCCCCTGCGCCGCGTCTATCACGAGCAGCACGCCCTCGCAGGCGCCGAGGGCGCGGGAGACCTCGTAGTTGAAGTCGACGTGGCCAGGCGTGTCGATGAGGTTGAACTGGTAGGGCTGCCCGCTGTCGGACGTGTAGTAGAGGCGCATGGGCGTGGCCTTGATCGTGATGCCGCGCTCGCGCTCGAGCTCGAGGGAATCGAGCATCTGGTCGCGCCTGTCGCGCTCCGAGACGCTCTCTGTCAGTTCCAGGATCCTATCGGCCAGCGTCGACTTGCCATGATCGACGTGGGCGATGATCGAGAAGTTGCGGATCTCCACCCGGGTAGTCTAGCCTAACCCCGCGCGTTCAGTTCATGCCGTCCTGGCGGGGGTCATCGACCCAGGCGTCGACCGCGGGCTCCGCCACGGCCTTCGCGCCGCGAGTCGCCGCGAAAGCGTCCTTGAGGAGCCGCGCTGCCGCGGGGCCCTCCACGCCGCCCACGACCTCGGGGAAGCGCTTCCATGGCGCGAGCGCCAGGTCGGTCACGCCGCCCAGCGCGCCGTCCCGGAGGTTGGTGGCGCCGTAGACGACGCGCGCCACGTGCGACTGCAGCGCGGCTCCGAGGCACATGGGGCAGGGCTCCAGCGTGACGTAGAGCGTGCACCCGGTGAGGCGCCAATCGCCGATCTTCTCGGCGGCGGCGCGCAAGGCGAGCACCTCCGCATGCGCCGTCGGGTCGCCGTCGGTCACCGTGCGGTTGCGCCCCACGGCCAGGACCTCGCCGTCGCGCGTCACGACCGCGCCGACGGGCACCTCGCCCTCGGAGGCTGCCAAGCGCGCCTGCTCGAGCGCCACGCGCATGAGGCGGACGTCCGTAGCCGGTGCGAGCGTGCCGGCGCCGAGCGCGACGGCCACCCCCTCGACCCACAGGACCTCGGAGCCGGAGGCGAGCAGCCTCAGCCCGTCCCGCTCCGCTCGCGGCATCTTGCGATCCACGAGCAGGTCGCTCACGAGCTTGGTGCCGCCCGGCAGGCGGATGCGGTCGCCAGGCAGGCGGTGGCGCATGACGAGCCCCGGCCGGTCGTGTAGGACCGTCTCCGACACCCCGGCCGGCAGGTCGGCGGGGGCCGTCACGGGCCGCGGCTCCACCGGCGGCGGCGCGGCATCCGAGGCGCGACCGACGCCGAACCGCCCGTAGGCGATGGCGGCGCTGACGCCCCTCGGCAGGTCCCGGCGCCACGGCGGGGCGCCGACGCCGAGCCGGGCTGCCGCGGCCAGCGCGTCCTCGATGTCGGCCATGGCCGCCCGCGTGGCCGGCACGCCGAGCGCGCGCAACCCCTCCGCGACGGCCGCGCGCCGCAACGCCGGCTCGGCCCCGGCCAGGCGGACGACGGCCACGTCGCCCTCCCCGAACCGCTCGCGCGCCACGCGCTCCAGCGTCGTTCTGGCCGCGGCGAGCTGCGAGGCCGTATGCGCGATGCGCAGGGTCGCGCCCGGGAAACGCCCCTCGAGCCTGGGCAGCAGCTCGGCGCGGACCCAGGCGCGGCTGCGGCTGACGTCGGCGTTGGTGGCGTCCTCGCGCCATGTCTGCGCCGCGCGGCGCAGGTAGGCGCGGAGCTCATCGCGGCCTGTCCCAAGGAGCGGCCTGACGACGCTACCCCGCCGGTCCGCCATCCCGCCCGGGAACGCGGCGCCCCTGAGGAGCTGGAGCAGGAACGTCTCCGCCTGGTCATCACGAGTGTGCGCGACCACGATCACGCCGTCGCGCGCGGCCACCTCGCGCAGGACCCTGTGCAGGAACGCGTAGCGCAGCCGACGGGCGGCGTCCTCCAGGTTCCAGCGCTTGGCGCGCGCCACCGCCGCGACGTCAGCAGCCCCGCCGCGGAACTCCGCCCCGAGCCGCGCGCTCAGGTCCCTCACGAACTCGGCGTCCTGCCCAGAGGCGGGTCTCAGTTGATGGTCGAAGTGGGCGATCACCAGGTCGCGGCCGGCCGCGGTTAGGAGGCACGCCGCCGCGACGGAGTCCGCCCCGCCCGACACGGCCACGACCACGCGCCCGGCGGCGGGCGCCAAGCGCGTCAGCTCCGCGTCCACGTTGGCTGGGAGGTCCACCGGTTCCGCCACGGTCGCATTATCGCCCGGCCCGCGGCTTGGGGAACTCGGCTCCTCCCCACGGCACGTGGTATGCGGGAGCCGGGCGGGCTCTTATACTCGCGCCATGACCGTGACGTTAGTCGTACTCGACTCCGTTGGGGTCGGCGCCCTACCCGACGCGGCCGACTTCGGCTCCGCCGGCGGGAACGACGCCGGTTCCCACACCCTCGATCATGTGGTCGCAACGACGGGGGTCGAGCTGCCGCACCTGGCCGAACTGGGCCTCGCCAACATCGAGGGCGTCAGGAGCCTGCCGCGCTCGACCTCGCCCGCCGCCAGCTACGGCCGGCTGGCAGAGCTCTCCGTCGGCAAGGACACGACCACCGGGCATTGGGAGTTCATGGGCACGGTCGTGGAGCATCCGTTCCGCACGTTCGAGCGCTTCCCCGAGGCCGTGATGCGCGAGTTCGACGCGGCCACCGGCCGCGGTCACCTTGGCAACTACCCGGCCTCCGGCACGACCATCCTCGACGAGCTCGGCCCCGAGCACCTGCGCACCGGCTACCCCATCGTCTACACGAGCGCCGACAGCGTCTTCCAAGTGGCCGCGCATGTCGACGCCGTGCCGCTCGAGACGCTGTACGAGTGGTGCGAGAAGGCCAGGGCGATCCTGCAGGGCGAGAACGCCGTCGCCCGCGTGATCGCGCGGCCGTTCAAGGGCGAGCCGGGCGCGTTCGTCCGCCTAGGCGACAAGCGCCACGACTACTCGGTCGCGCCGCCGCCCAACGTGCTTGACGCGTTGAAGGGGGCGGGCCGCGAGGTCATCGGCGTCGGCAAGATCCCCGACATCTACGCCCACCGAGGCTTCACCCGCGAGGTGGCGGCCGGCACGAACGCCATCGGCATCGAGCGGACCCTGGAACTGATGCGCGAGCGCCCCCAAGGGCTCGTCTTCACCAACCTGGTGGAGTTCGATTCGCTCTACGGCCACCGCCGCGACCCGGCAGGCTACGCCGCCGCGCTACGCGAGCTGGACGAGCGCGTGCCCGAACTACTCGCCGCCACGGGTCCGGAGGACGCCCTGCTGTTCGTGAGCGACCACGGCAACGACCCGACCTGGCACGGGACGGACCACACGCGCGAGCACGGCCTGCTCCTCTACTACCGCCCGGGAGCCGCGGCGCGCGACCTCGGCACGCGCAAGACGTTCGCCGACGTCGGCGCGAGCGTGGCGGACCTGCTGGGGGTCGGCTGGTCCGGGGTCGGCACGAGCTTCGCCCGCTAGCTGTCAAGAAAAGCAGCGCCCCCGGCACGCGGATGCCGGGGGCGCTGTCGTCGACCGCGCCGAGCGTCAGTCGTTGACGAGTTCGATGAACGCTTCCTGCACGCCGTCACCGCGCCTGGTGGTCAGGCGGTAGATGCGGGTGTAGCCGCCGGCGCGTTGGGCGTAGCGGGGGGCGATCTCATGCATGAGCTTGCGCTGGATGTCCAGGTCGTGGATCTCGCGGGCCACGAGGCGGCGGGCATGCAGGTCGCCGCCGCGCGCCGTCGTGATGAGCTTCTCCACGAACGGCTGCAGGCTCTTCGCCTTCGGCAGCGTGGTCTTGATCCGGCCGTGCCGCAGCAGCGCCGTCGCCTGGCTGCGGGCCAGGGCGGAACGGTGGCTGCTGGAGCGGCTCAACTTGCGGCCGCGCATCATATGGCGCATCTACGTCACTCCTTTAGGTTGTATCCGCGCGCCGCGAGGCGCTCCTTGATCTCTTCGAGGGACTTCTCGCCGACCCCGCCGACCTTCTTGAGGTCGCGCTCGGAGAGCGCCAGCAGGGCGTTGACGGAGTCGATCCCCTCTTCTTGCAGCGAGTGCAGCACGCGGCTGGACAGGTCGAGGCTTTCCAGGCTGAGCGTGACCTCTTCGACGGGCGCGCTCGTCTCCTCGACCTTGCCGTTGGGGATGACGAGGACCGGCGTGGGCTCCTCAACGAGGCCGCCGTCGCCGCTGAAGACGTTGAGCTGGCCGCGCAGCGTGTCGACCGCGATGTCGAGCGCGTCGCGCGGGTCGATGCTGCCGTCCGTCCAAACGCGCAACGTGAGGCGGTCGAGGTCGGTCTTCTGCCCGACGCGGGTGTCCTCGACGCGGTAGGCCACGCGCCTCACCGGCGTGTAGATGGCGTCGACTGGGATGGAGTTGATGCGGTCCTTCGTGCCGTGGATCTCGGCGGGGACGTAGCCGACGCCGCGTTCCACGCGCACTTCCATGACGAGCCTGCCGCCCTTGGAGAGGGTGGCGATGTGCAGCCCGGGGTTCACGACCTCCGCCGTCGACGGGACGTCGAACATGGCGGCCGTTACCTCGCCGGGCTGATCGGCGCGCAGGGTGAGCGTGACGGGGTCCTCGTCGTGCATCTTCACGACCAGGTCCTTGAGGTTGAGGATGATCTGCATGACATCCTCCTTGACCCCGTCGATGGTCGAGAACTCGTGCAGGACGTCCTCGATGTACACACTCGTGACCGCCGTGCCGGGCACGGAGGACAGCAGGATGCGCCTGAGCGGGTTGCCGAGCGTGACGCCGTAGCCGCGCGGTAGCGGCTCGACGACGAACTCGCCGTAGCTGCCCGAGACCTTGGCTTTGAACTCTGGGATGATGTGCACCGGTACCTCCTCGGTAGCGACTTAGTTGGTGCGCTCGCCGCTCAGCGCGAGTAGTACTCGATGACCTGGAGCTCGTTGACCGGGACCATGATGTCCTCGCGGGAAGGGCGGTGCAGGAAGCGGCCCTTCATGGTCTCCGAGTCGAACTCCAGCCAGGGGTTCAGCTTGCCCCGCTTGCGGTCCTCGATGTTGGCCTGGATGACGCTGTTCTTCTTGGCGTTGGCGGACACCTCGATGGTGTCGCCGGGGCGCACGCTGTACGACGGGACGTCGACGCGCTTGCCGTTCACGAGGATGTGACCGTGAGCGACGAACTGGCGCGCCTGGCGCCGCGTGTAGGCGATGCCCAAGCGGTACACCACGTTGTCCAGCCGCGACTCGAGGAGTTGAAGGAAGACGGTACCCGTCGAGCCCTCGGCGCGGTTCGCCTCCTCGAAGAGGTTGTGGAACTGGCGCTCGCTCATGTTGTAGTAGAAGCGCAGCTTCTGCTTCTCACGGAGACGCACGCCGTAGTCGCTCGGCTTCCTGCGACGGCGCTGGCCGTGCTGGCCCGGGGGGTAGGGGTGCTTCTCCATGTAGCGCTGAACCTTCGGCGTCTCCACCAGGTTGGCGCCTTCGCGCCTGCAGATCTTGACTATCGGTCCTCTGTATCGACCCATGTTTCTCCTAGGCCCCCAGCACGGGGCCGCGCCCTAGACTCAGGGGCGCTTCCGCTTGCGCGGGCGGCAGCCGTTGTGGGGGGTGGGGGTGTCGTCGATGATGGTGCGGACGTTCACGCCCGTAGCCTGGATGGAGCGGATGGCCTGCTCACGGCCGGAGCCCGTGCCGCGGATGACGATGTCGACCTGCGAGACACCCATGTTCTGGGCCTTGCGGGTAGCGTCGGCGGCGGCGAGCTGGGCGGCGTACGGGGTGCCCTTCTTCGAGCCCTTGTAACCGATGGAGCCCGAGGAGGACCACGCCACGGTGTTGCCATCCATGTCCGTGATGGTCACGATCGTGTTGTTGTAGGAAGCGTGGATGAACGCCTTGCCCTCCGAGATGGAGCGCTTGACCCGCTTCTTCGTGTTCTTGTTGGTCGCCTTGGCCATTTGTCAGCGCATCCTTACTTCTTCGGGGCCTTCTTCTTGCCGGCCACGGTGCGACGCGGGCCCTTGCGGGTACGCGCGTTCGTCTTCGTCGACTGCCCACGAACGGGCAGCCCACGGCGGTGCCTGAGCCCGCGGTAGCAACCGATGTCCATGAGGCGCTTGATGTTCAACTGCACCTCGCGGCGCAGGTCGCCCTCGACCTTGTAGTCGCGGTCGACGATCTCGCGCAGGCGGCTGACCTCGGTCTCGGTGAGGTCCTTGACGCGTGTGCTCGGGTCGACTTCGGCCTTGGCGAGGATCTCGACAGAGCGGCTCCAGCCGATGCCGTAGATGTAAGGGAGGGCAGCCTCGATACGCTTGTCCCGTGGCAGGTCAACGCCCGCGATACGCGCCACTCTCAGCCCTGCCTTTGCTTATGCGTCGGGTTGCTCGGGCAGATGACGTAGACCCGGCCGTGCCGACGGATCACCTTGCACTTGTCACACATTGGTTTTACTGAAGCCCTGACTTTCATGCTCCAACTCTCCTACTTGCGGTAGACGATGCGACCCTTCTCAGGGTCGTAGGTGCTGATCTCCAACACGACGCGATCGCCGGGAAGGATGCGGATGTAGTGACGGCGCATCTTGCCACCAACGTGGGCAAGGATCTCGGGTCCTGCGTCCAACTGGACCAAGAAGGTCGTGTTGGGGCGCGCTTCAAGTACCACGCCTTCGGTGCGGATAGTGTCCTGCGTCGTCTCTTCCTGCCGTTCAACGCGTGGCTTTCTGGGCGGACCCGAACTCTTACGCGCCATGCACACCTCCCCTGGCGGTGGGCATGACGTTCGCTCCACTGCCGCTTGCCGTAAGCACCCAAGGGCCATCTTCCGTGATGGCTACGGTGTGCTCGAAATGTGCCGCGAGGCACCCGTTCTCGGTGGAGGCCGTCCAGCCATCGTCCGCGATGACGACGCGTGCGCGCCGCTGAGCCACCATGGGCTCGATCGCCAGGACGAGGCCGGGACGGAGAACGGGTCCGGTACCGGCACGACCGAAGTTGGGCACCTCGGGGCCTTCGTGGAAGTCGCGGCCTATGCCGTGACCCACGAACTCCCGAACTACCCAGTAACCTGCCGCCTCGACGACGCCCTGAATGGCCGCGGATACGTCGCCTAGTCGGCCGCCTGCTTGGGCCCGTTCGATGCCTGCGGTCAGGGACCGCTGGGTGACATCGAGGAGCCGTTCGGCATCGACCGAGACGTTACCAACGGGGTAGGTGCGAGCCATGTCGGCCGCGTAACCGCGATAGAACGTCCCGATGTCGATCGAGATTATGTCGCCCTCCTCCAAGCGGCGATCGTCGGGGAAACCGTGAACGACCACCTCGTTGGGGCTGGCGCAGATCGTCGCGGGGAAGCCGTTGTAGCCCTTGAAGGCCGGCTTGCCGCCGCGCGAGAGGATAGCATCTTCAGCAAGCGCGTTCAACTCGCGCGTCGTGACGCCTGGCGCCACGGCGCGTTCGACGACCTCGAGGGCCTCGCGGTTGATGACCGCCGCTTCGGCCATGATCTCGAGCTCGCTGCGGCGCTTCACTATCATGCGCGCTCCGCTTGTAGGGCTTCCGTCACCCGGTCGAAGACCTCGTCGGTGGTACCGATGCCGTCGACGCTCTTGAGCTTGCCCTGCGCCGCGTAGTAGTCGAGCAGCGGCCGCGTCTGAGCCAAGTACACCTGCATCCGCGTGCGGATGGTGTCCTCGTTGTCGTCGGAGCGGCCCTCGGCCGCGGCGCGGCCGAGCAGGCGCCGGATCAACTCGGACTCCGGAACCACCAGCTCGATGGCGGCGTCGATCCTGGCGCCGAAGCTGGCCAGGAGCTCGTCCAAGGCCTCGGCCTGCACGGTAGTGCGCGGGAAGCCGTCCAGCAGGACCCGGATGGGCCGCATGCGGTCGAGCTCCGCCTTCACCATGCCGATGATTATGTCGTCCGAGACGAGGGCGCCGGAGTCCATGATGACCTTGGCGCGCCTACCGAGTTCCGTGCCGCCCTGCACGTGGGCGCGGAGCATGGCGCCGGTCGAGAGCTGTTCGAGCCCCCGCTCGGCGGCCAGGAGGTTGGCCTGCGTGCCCTTCCCCGCCCCGGGAGGGCCCATGAGGAGCACGACTTCGTGGTCCCGATCGGTCACCTAGAAGCGCCTCCCGCGACCCCGGATGCGACCCTTGGCGACGAAGCCTTCGTAGTGGCGCATCATGAGCTGCGATTCGAGCTGCCGCAAGGTGTCGAGCGCGACGCCCACCATGATCAGGAGGCCCGTGCCGGAGAAGACGAACGAGAGCTGCTGCTGCCCGGTCAGCCAGGAGAAGGCCTGGGGCAAGGCGTTGACGAGGCCGAGGAACAGCGCGCCCCACAACGTGATGCGGTTGGTGATGCGTGTCAGGTGCTCGGTCGTCTGCTGGCCGGGGCGCACGCCGGGAACGAAGCCGCCGTACTCGCGGAGGTTCTCGCTGATGCGCCGCGGATCGAAGGAGATCTGGGTGTAGAAGTACGTGAAGCCGACGATCAGGAGCGTGCTCAGGAGCAGGCCCTGCCACTGGCTCGGGTTGAACCAGCCGGCGAGCGACTGCATCCAGGCGACTTCCGGGAAGGCCCCGAGGATCGTCTGAGGCAGCACGAGGATGGCCACGGCGAAGATGATCGGGATGACGCCGGCCGCGTTGAGCCTGAGCGGGATGTAGGTCGTCTGTCCGCCCATGACCTTGCGCCCGACGACCTTGCGGGCGTACTGGACCGGGATGCGCCGTTCGGCCTGCTGCACGAGCACCATGCCGGCGATGGCCACCACGAGGAGGACGACGTAGAAGAGGAGGCCGAAGATGTTGGCCTCGCCCGCGCCGATGAGGGCGAACTGCTGGCCGAGGGCGCCCGGGAAGGCCGCCACGATGCCGGCGTAGATGATCAGAGAGATGCCGTTGCCGATCCCGTACTCCGTGATCTTCTCGCCGAGCCACATGACGACGGTGATACCGGCGACCTGCGTGACGAGGACCACGAACCAGAAGAACGGGCCGTTGCTCCAGCCGACCTTGAGGGCGCCGGACGGCCCGATCAGGGCGATCGCGAGGAACAGCGCCTGGATGGCACCGAGCGCGGTGGCGCCGAGGCGCGTGTACTGCGTGATCTTGCGCCGGCCCTCCTCGCCTTCCTTCGAGAGCTTCTCGAGGGGCGGGTAGGTGCTCTGCAGGAGCTGGATGATGATGCTCGCCGTGATGTACGGGATCACGCCGAGCGCGGCGATCGAGAAGACCTCGAAGTTGCCGCCCGAGATGAAGTTGAGCAGGGAGAAGACGCCGCCACCGAGGGCGCCGGCCTTCAACGCCTGGACGTCCACGCCCGGTGTCGGGATGTGGACCATCAGGCGGTAGGCGGCCAGCAGGCCGACGGTGACGAGCAGCTTGGCCCGCAAGTCCGGGATGACCAGAGCATTGCGGAAGGCCTTAAGCATGCTTAGGCTCCCTCGCCGGCCGAGGTCAGGACGACCTTGCCGCCGGCGGCTTCCACCGCGGCGAGGGCGCCCTTGGAGGCGGCATCGACGGTGATGGTGAGGCCCTTCACCTCGAGGTCGCCGTCGGCCAGCAGCTTGACGCGGTGGTCGACCCGGCGGATCAGGCCGTTGGCCACGAGCTTGGCGGCGTCGATGGCCTCGCCGGAGGCGAAGGCGTTGAGGTCACGCAGGTTGACCAGTTGCAAGGGCTCCTTGACGCGCGTGAAGCCGCGCTTCGGCAGGCGCATGATCAGGCGGGAGCGTCCGCCCTCCCAGCCGGCCCCTTGGCTATGGCCTGAACGGCTGGTCTGGCCCTTCTGACCCCGGCCCGCCGTCTTGCCGCGACCGCTCCCGAGGCCGCGGCCGACGCGCTTGCGCGTCTTCTTCGAGCCCGGTGCCGGGCTTAGTTCGTTGAGCTTCACCGCTTCTCCCCTTCGATGGTGAGCAGGTGCTTGACCTTCGCGAGCATGCCGCGCGTCGACTCGTTGTCGACGACCTCGCGCACGTCGCCGATCTTCTTGAGCCCGAGGGCGTTGACCGTGCCGCGCTGGACCTTGGTCGTGCCGATCAGGCTGCGGACGAGCTTGACCTTCATTCCGCCGACTCCCTCACTCGCTTGGCTTCGGCGAAGGTGCGGAGCTGCTTGAGGCCGTCGATGACCGCGTAGGCCACGTTCGTCTGGTTGCGGCTGCCGAGCTCCTTGGTGAGGAGGTTGCTGTAGCCGGCCAGCTCGACGATGGCGCGCGGCACGCTGCCGGCGATGACGCCGGTGCCGGCGCCGGCCGGCTTGAGCATCACGCGGCTGGTGCCGTGCTCGCCCAGGACCTCGTGGGGGACGGTGCCGGGCTCCTGGATGGGCACGTTGATGATGTTGCGGCGCGCGACGTACTGGCCCTTCTGCACGGCCACGGGGACCTCGCGAGCCTTGCCGAGGCCGACGCCGACGCGTCCCTGACGGTCGCCGATGACGACCATGGCCCCGAACCGGAAGCGCCTGCCGCCCTTGTACGTCTTGGCGGTGCGCCGGATGAAGATGACCTTGTCTTCGAAGTCGGTATCAGCCATCAGAACTCGAGGCCTCCTTCTCGGGCCCCTTCAGCGAGGGCCTTGATGCGACCGTGGTACCTGAACGACCCCCGGTCGAAGACGACGCTCTTGACACCGGCGGCGACGGCGCGCTCGGCGAGGAGCTTGCCGACTTCCTTGGCTTGCTCCGTCTTGTTGCCCTTGGGGGCCAGCGTCTTGCTGTTCGCTTCCGCCACGGTACGGCCCTGCTCGTCGTCGATGACTTGGGCGTAGATGTGCTTGGCGCTGCGGAACACGGAGAGGCGCAGGCGCTCGGTGTGAACGGGGCGCTTGAGGCGCCTGCGGGTGCGGTTGGCGCGGCGTTCCTTGCGTACGGATACGTTCATGCTCATGATCTACCCTGCCCCGCTCAACGCGCCGCGGACTTGCCGGGCTTGAGTCGGACGGTTTCTCCCGCGTACCTGATGCCCTTACCGTGATAGGAGTCGGGTGGACGCAAGGCGCGGATGTTCGCGGCTACCTGGCCGACGAGCTGCTTGTCGATGCCGCTCACGGTGATGCGCGTGGCCTCTGTCGCCTGGATGGTGATGCCCTGGGGGGCTTCCACCACGACCGGGTGCGAGTAGCCGATGGTGAGCTCGAGGTTCGTGCCCTTGTTGGCGCAGCGGAAGCCGACGCCGTGGATCTCGAGCTTCTTCTCGTACCCTTCCGTCACGCCGGTGACGGCGTTGGCGATGAGGGTACGGGCGAGGCCGTGCTGGGCACGGTCGTCGCGGTTGTCGCTGGGGCGGGCGACGTTGAGAGAGCCGGCCTCCTCCTTGACTTCGAGGCGCGGGCTGAACACGACGTCAAGGCTGCCCTTGGGGCCCTTGACCGACACCTTGCCTGGTTCGGTGAGCTTCGTCTCGACGCCCTTGGGCAGCCTGATCGGCGAGCGACCGATGCGCGACATCACCACACCTCACAGACGATCTCGCCACCGACGTTGTTGCGGCGAGCTTCGCGGTCGGCGAGGAGGCCGCGCGAGGTGGAGATGATGGCGAGGCCGAGGCCCCCACGCACGACCGGCACGTGCTCGGCCTTGGCGTAGGCGCGGCGGCCCGGGGTGGAGACGCGCTTGATGGAGTGGATGACGGGCGAGCGCTTGTGGCCGTACTTGAGGCCGATGCGCAGGTAAGGCTTGCCGTCCGAGTCGACCTTCTCGATCGACTTGAGGTAGCCCTCCGCCACCAGGAGCTGGCCGAGGGCCAGCTTGAACTTGCTCGCCGGCACATCGTCGCTCGCTTCGGCCTTGGCC